>CASFUX010000207.1 GCA_949297975.1 uncultured Bacteroidales bacterium | reverse complement strand
TCGAGCACCTTGGCGGGCGGCAGGGTGGTGGCCATGCTGAGTTCGTTCTCCTTCTTCTTCTGGAGCAGGTACACGTAGAGCGTCTGCGACACTTCCTGCCGGCGCATCATTTCGATGTACTCGCGTTCCTGCCGGGGCACGTCCTGGATGCGGGTGTTGAATTGCGCACCCTTGGCCACGAGGTCGGCCTTGGCTATTTCCAGCCCGTCGGATATGCTCTGGATGCTGGTGAGGATGGCCTGGCGCATCACGTCGAGGGTCTTTTCGGCCTGTGAGATGACGGGGTTGTGCTCGTTCGTGGTGCGCAGCAGTTGCAGGCGTTCGAGCAGGGCTTCGTTGTATTCCTTAATTAATTCGATGAGGGACGGGTCGCTCACGCCGAGGTTGGCGGGCACCAGTCCGTAGCGGTTTTCCTCCTGGCGCAGGTAGTTGTCTATGTAGGCCGTGAGGTTGATTTGCGTCTGTATCTCGGCCAGCTGCTTGTCATACTCGCCCATGGATTCGAGGAAAAGCTGGGCTTCGGCGGAGATGTCGGTCAGGTTGTTGGTGCGTTTGTAGCGTTCTATTTCGACTTCTATCTGTGACAGTTCCTGTTCCAAGTTGGCAATCTGTTCGTCCACGAAGCGGGCGGTGCTTTCGCCGATGAGGTTCTTGTCGTTCACCACGTCTTGGTTGTACAGGCGCACCAGTTCGTTGAGTATGGTGATGGCCTTGGCGGGCGTGCCCGAGGTCATGGAAGCGCGTATGGCGTTGGACTTCTTGTTGACCATACCCACGCTGATGGCCAGCGAGTAGCGTTCCACCAGGATGCGGTGCGGGGTGCACACGATGCGGTAGCGGTTGTCCTCTTCGAGCGGGGCAATGGAGGTGAAGTGCATTTCCCCCCACGGGGTGGTAAAGGGTTCATCGATGCGGGCGAGGGTGTATTTCTCCTTGTATTCGTCGCCGTAGAACTTGACCTCGTAGCCCTCCTTGCGTGGCTTTATGTCGAAGCGCAGTCCCCTGGTGAGCGTATCGGTGAAGGCGCGGGGCAGGTCGAGCCGCACGGGCGACACGGGATATAGCTCGCGGTACTTCATGAAGGGGGTCTTGGCGTAGTAGTCGGTGCTCAGCCCGAGGGAGTGGATGAGGTCGGAGGCAATGGTCTTGGTGGTGAGCACCTGTATCTCGTCGTCCACGAGCTTGTTACCGCCGAGGTCGCTGATACCTTCGAGCATGGCAAACTGCGACATGGGGTTGCTGGCCTGGTCGTCGCGCAGCAGCAGGGTGGTCTGCACGCTGTACTGGGGGATGGCCCGCACGAGGTACACCAGCGCGATGCCCACGCAGATGCCCACGGAGATGACGAACCAATACCATTTTTTCAAATACTTTTCCAGCAGGGCGCGCAGGTCGATGCTGTCTTCGGGTGCGGAGGTATGGGGTGTTTGCACGTTGTTGTCCATTGCGAAAGTGTTGTTGGGTCGGGTTATTTCCTGCTGGCGGTGATGGCGGCGATGGTGACGCTCACCACCGAGGCCAGCGTGGTGGCCGCCGACAGGTAGAGGGATATGTTAAGGCCGGAGATGGCCTTCACGTTGTTGGGTTCCACGTAGAGCACGTCGTTCTGTTGCAGGAAGTAGTAGGGCGAGGTAAATACCTCGTCGGTGTTGAGGTCGAGGCGAGCGAATTCCATCTCCCCGTCGTTCTCGCGGATGACCAGTACGTTGTTGCGTTTGCCGTAGATGCTCATGTCGCCTGCCAAGGCAAGGGCATCGAGCACGGTGACGCGTTCGTTGCTGATGGAGTATTGCCCTGGCCTTTGCACTTCGCCGATGACCGATACCTTGTAGTTGAGGTACTTGATGGTAACGATGATGTCCTTGAGGTAGGGTGACAGGGCTTCGTGTATGCGCTGTATGGCTTGCGACTTGGTGAGGCCCGCTAGGTGTATCTTGCCCGCGATGGGGAAGTCGATGTTGCCTTCCACGTCCACGAGGTAGGCTTGCAGGGTGGGGGAGCTGTACAACTGGTCGCTGCCGGGACGCTCATAGCCTACCACGGGGAGGTTGAACGGTGCCACGGCGGCAGGGTCGAGACCGGAGACGATGATGGAGAGCATGTCGCCCACACAGATACGTGCTTCGTGTATGTCGTTGAAGTGGGCGTTGATACTGTCGGCCGAGGCAGCGTCCACGCCCCGGAAGTAGGCCACGCGCCGCTGCGAGGTGCAGCCCATGAGCAGGGCGGCCACCAAGAGAAGCAGGATGGGGATTGTCTTCTTATACATATTATTATATAGATGCCGATGCTAAAGCGGTGCAAATGTACGCAATTTATGGGAATGGGCAAAAAATATCACTTGCGGGCAGGGGCGGGGTGGGACACAGAGCACTTGTAGAGACGGGGCGTGCCCCGTCTCCTGCTGGACACAGAGGGCGCACGGAGTTTTTTTGCCTGCCTGAAATTAAAAACGCACATAGCTTCGGGACAAGCTATGTGCGCTTCCTATTGTATGTGTATGTCGCTTTGTGTCCAAGTGTGAGACGGGGCACGCCCCGTCTCTACATGCCATTGGAGTTTACTTCACAAAGTCGGCTGCCCGCAGGTAGTCGGCACTCTCGGCGGCTGCCTGGAACATTTCTTCCAATATCTGCTCCTGGGTGTAGGGCGTGCCGTCAGCGTTCTTTTTGTCGCGCAGCCAGCCGGGCGTTTCGATTTCCACCACGTAGTCCTTCATGCCGTTGGCATAGAACTGGTCGAAGATACCCCGGAAGTCGATATCGCCGCTCGCGCCGATGACGAAGTCGTCCTTTACGTGCAGCATCTGGATGCGGTCGGGGTATTTGCGCAGGTAGTCCACGGGCGACTTGCCGCCTTTGGCGCACCAATACACGTCAAGTTCGAAGAAGACATAGGCGGGGTCGGTGTGTTCCACCAGGTATTCCCACATCACTGCGCTGCTGTCCGCCAATTGGGCGAATTCGCCGGAGTGGTTGTGGTAGCCCAGTTTGAGGCCGTATTCTGAAGCCAGTTTGCCCACGCGGTTGAAGTAGTCGGCCATCTGCTGCACGCCCGCTACCGTGTACTCGGCCTGGTAGCTGGGGATGACGAAGTAACGTCCGCCGCAGGCCTGCTGGATGGCGAACAGTTCGCGCCAGCGTTGCATCACGGCTTCTTCCTGGGCCGGGTCTTCCTGGATGCTGGAGTGGGTGGAGATGATTTCGATGCCGTAGCGGTCGCACAACGCCTTGAAGTCGGCGGCGGGCAGGCCGAACACGTTCGGGTCGCCGCCCCACTGCACCAGTTCGGCAGCATTGTAGCCCATTCCGGCCAACCGCTTGAGCGCGGCTTCGGGGTCGGCTTTCACTGCGTCCATCACGGAGTAAAGCTGGATGCCGATGGTCTTTTCTTCCTTGGTCGAGCACGAAGGTTGCACGGCCAGCGTCAGGGCGGCGGCAGCCACGGCCACCAGCCCGATGGTTTTCTTCACTGTAGTTCTCATGTGTTGATTGTTTTGAAATAATAATTAAAGATGTTCATGTCCCGGCACGCGACCTGCGGACAGGTGCAAAAGTACGCAATCTGCTCGGTACTGTGCGCCCCGCGCGTGTTAAAGTTAATGAATGCGCGGTATCTTCTCTAAACCCCAATCGGTCATTAGACCATTTAAAGCATATCTTTGCTTGCTTTTCGTCTTGTGTCGGCATTTCTTGCCGCCTTTTCTCTCGGCATAGCCCGCTATGCCTTCGAGAAAAGCCATCAAGAACTGCTTGACACAAGAACAAAAATCAAACAAAGTCTAATGACCGATTTGGGTTAAAAACCGTATCTTTGCAGGACGAAGACTAACAACCAACATAATAATATAGTTATGGCAAAAGAATTCAAGTATCAGGCTCCCTTCCCCATGGGAAAGGACCAGACCGAGTATTACCTGCTTACGAAGGACTACGTGTCCGTGGCCGAGTTCGACGGACAGCAAGTGCTCAAGGTAGAACCCGAAGGCCTCACCGCCTTGGCCCATGCCGCCATGCGCGACTGCGCCTTCCTGTTGCGCACCGCCCACCAGCAACAGGTGGCTTCCATCCTGGATGACCCCGAGGCCAGCGACAACGACAAGTTTGTCGCCCTCACCATGCTGCGCAACGCCGAAATCTCCGCCAAGGGCGTGTTGCCCTTCTGCCAGGACACCGGCACCGCCACCATCATCGGCAAGAAGGGGCAGCGCGTGTGGACGGGCGGCGGCGACGAGGAAGCCCTCTCCAAGGGCGTGTACCTCACCTACACCCAGGAGAACTTGCGTTACTCGCAGAACGCCCCCCTCACCATGTACGACGAGGTGAACACCGGCACCAACCTGCCCGCCCAGATAGACCTCATGGCCGTGGACGGCGACGAGTACAAGTTCCTCTTCATGGCCAAGGGCGGCGGGTCGTCCAACAAGTCCTACCTGTTCCAGGAAACCAAGGCCCTGCTCAACCCCGAAACGCTCGAACGCTTCCTTACCGAGAAGATGAAGACCCTCGGCACGGCGGCCTGCCCCCCATACCACATCGCGTTCGTCATCGGCGGCACGTCGGCGGACGCCTGCATGAAGACGGTGAAGCTCGCCTCCACCAAGTATTACGATGAATTGCCCACCACCGGCAACGAACTGGGACGCGCCTTCCGCGACGTGGAACTGGAAGCCAAGATGCTCCGCGCCGCGCAGGAGTCGGGCTACGGGGCGCAGTTCGGCGGCAAGTACTTCGCCCACGACGTGCGCATCGTGCGCCTGCCGCGCCACGGTGCTTCCTGCTTCGTGGGCATGGCCGTTTCCTGCTCGGCCGACCGCAACATCAAGGGCAAAATCAACAAGGACGGCATCTGGGTGGAAAAACTGGAAGACAATCCGGGTCGCTTCATCCCCGAACGCCTGCGCCAGGCCGGTGAAGGCGATGCCGTCAAGATAGACCTCAACCAGCCGATGAAGGACATCCTGGCCACGCTGACGAAGTACCCGGTGGCCACCCGCCTGTCGCTCACCGGCACCATCATCGTGGGGCGCGACATCGCCCACGCCAAGCTCAAGGAGCGTCTCGACGCGGGACAGGGGCTGCCCCAGTACATCAAGGACCACCCCATCTACTATGCCGGCCCGGCCAAGACCCCGCAAGGGATGCCCTCCGGCTCGTTCGGTCCCACCACCGCCGGGCGCATGGACCCCTACGTGGACCTTTTCCAGGCCAACGGCGGCAGCATGGTGATGATAGCCAAGGGCAACCGTTCGCAGCAAGTGACCGATGCCTGCAAGAAGCACGGCGGCTTCTACCTCGGCTCGATAGGTGGCCCGGCGGCCATCCTCGCCCAGCAAAATATCAAGAAGGTGGAATGCCTCGAATACCCCGACCTGGGGATGGAAGCCATCTGGAAAATCGAGGTGGAAGACTTCCCCGCCTTCATCCTCGTGGATGACAAGGGCAACGACTTCTTCAAGCAGATAAAGCCGACTTGCGTGTGCAAATAACATCCCTTAACCCTTGAAGGGGGAATATAAAATGGCGCGGAGCATTTCCATTGCTTCGCGCCATTTTTTTGTAGAGACGTCACTCCTGTGGCGTCTCTCACTCCTGTGGCGTCTCTCACCCCAGGTACGTCTCTTGCGGCGGGCGAGACACCACGGAGTGACATCTCTACGGTTGGCATAAAAGAAGGATGGCTGATAATAGCCCCTCTTCAGGGGGTTGGGGGTGAAATCGGCATTTCTGTTGCAACAATGGATAAATAGTGGTATATTCGCAGTCCGTAACATTATGGCATCATACTTTATGTACGCAGATGAAATTAACCAATTGCTCGTTCCTCGTATCACGGAGTGTCCTCGGGTACTTGACCTCTTTGCTGGTTGCGGAGGCCTTTCGCTGGGCTTCGAAGCGGCTGGTTTTGCCACTATAGGTTACGAATGTGTGGAGGCCGCCGCCACTACCTACAGCAAAAACTTGGCAGGGAGCTGCCATACGGCCATGTTGGAGGTGGGATTTGACTATCCGCAGGCGGAAATCGTTATTGGCGGTCCCCCATGTCAGCCGTTCAGCGTGCGGGGCAACCAAATGGGGATGAAGGATGCCCGTGATGGTTTCCCAATTTTTATTGATGCCGTGCGGAAGCTTCAACCGAGGATGTTCATGTTTGAGAACGTGCGTAACTTGATGTTTTCCCACAAGTGGTATTTGGAGTTGATTTTGTCCGAATTGCGTGGCTTGGGTTATATGGTGGAAGCAAAATGTCTGAATGCCGTGGATTATGGTGTGCCTCAGAACCGTGAGCGCCTGATAGTGGTGGGGCATAGGTCGAAATATGCGTTTCCCGTGCGGGAAACGCGCAAAGTTACCGTAGGCGAAGCCATTGGCGACACTATGCATGTTGCCTTGGCAGGAAGTCGCTTTCTCACTCCCGCCCAAGATGAATACATAGCCAAGTACGAAAAGGCCTCTTGTTGTATCAATCCGCGCGATTTGTACCCCGACCGTCCGGCGCGTACCATCACTTGCCGCAATTTGGCCGGTGCGACAAGCGACATGCAACGTGTGCGTCTGCCCGATGGGCGCAGGCGGCGTATCTTTCCCCGTGAGGCGGCTCGCCTGCAAAGTTTCCCGGATTGGTTTGACTTTTGTGGCAACGAGACGCAGCAATTCAACCAAATAGGAAATGCTGTACCTCCGTTGTTGGCCTACAAGATAGCCCTCAGTATGAAGGAGGCTTTTTATTTGCCTGAGAGGTCGTTGGAGGAAATATCTGCCCAGAACCCTGCCCGCCAACTCTTATTCCAAAATACTTATGCGTATTGAATTGACTGGAACAAAGCCTGCTTGTGTGCCAGGTTTGATATCGTCCCTGCTTGATGTGTTTAGGGAAATAGGTATTCCCTTGGCGGGCAAGACCGACCGTCGCCTGGAGCGAATGGCCGAGGTCTGTCTTGCTGTGGGTGGCATACGGACAGCTTTCTCGGAAGCCGTTTCGGCGGAGGATGGCATATTCTTAAAAACTCGGGACATCATTGCGTTCATGAACCGGCATTACGGTGAACACATTTCTCCTGGTTCTTATGATGATATCCGCCGTAAAGATTTGATACTGCTGGTTGAAGCAGGCATTGTGCTCAACTCTTCGGCAGTAGGCAAGCAGGCTACGAACAATCCCACTCGCGGGTATGCCTTAAGTCCGCATTTCGTTCGTTTGTTGAAGGTACATGGTTGTCTTGACTGGGATGCGGAACTAAATATCTTCTTATCGGAAAGCAAGCAACTGCGTGATGAGTTGGAGCGGAAGAGGGCGTTGGAGCGTGTCCCCGTGTGCCTGCCTTCGGGCGAAGTACTCACATTGTCGGGTGGAGAGCACAACGAGTTGCAGAAGCGCATTATCGAGTCGTTCCTGCCTTATTTTGGGTTTGGTGCCCAAGTGCTGTATGTGGGCGACACTACGGACAAATTCCTGTTTCGTGCCGATGAGACTTTGAACCGGATAGGCTTTTTCGCGCTTGAACATGATGAACTGCCCGACGTGGTGGCTTATAGCAAGGAAAAGAACCTGCTATATTTGGTAGAAGCCGTGCATAGTACAGGACCGATGGATGAAATCAGAGTACGGAAACTGAAGCGGCAATTGGTGGAGTGTCGGGCGAACATGGTGTTTGTCACGGCTTTTCTTACTAAAAAGGACTTCCGGCGTTGGGTGGCGGAAATAGCATGGGAGACAGAGGTGTGGATAGCAGATAGCCCCGAACATTTGATACATTTCAATGGATATAAGTTTTTGGAAATACATAAATAATCAGATGGCAAAATGGCGCGGAACTCATTAAGTTCCGCGCCATTTTGCTTATTGTGCGAGACACCACGGAGTGATGTCTCTGAGACTTCTGCAAAAGTCTGTTTTTCGCCTGTACTCTTTTTGATATACAATATGACGTTAGGTCTCCTACGGTTGACATAAAAGAAGGATGGCTGATAATAGCCCCCCCCTTCAGGGGGTTGGGGTGTCTCACCTCAAGAACTTGTCGTTGAACAGCAGGCAGCCGATGTTGATGCCGAAGTTCCATTGGCTTGCTCCGGCGGAATAGTAGTTCACGAAGAGCGAAATGGAGGCGGCATCGAACAGGTTGAGCACCAGCGAGGTTTCCGACAAGTATTGCCATTCCGTGAACGGCACCGAGTAGGCCGCCGTGTTGTCCGGGCGGCGGTAGATGGTGCGGTAGGGTACGAAGGCGTAGGTCTCGTTGCGCACGTGGAGCGCATCGGTTATCTTGAATATAGGTTTTATCCCCGCCGCCGCAAAGCAGTCGGCGCGGAAGGAGGGGTTGAACATCGTGCGGCTGTGCGGCGTGGGACTGAAGGCGGGCAGCTGGATGAGCGTGGCCGTGTAGTTGTGCGAGAAGTCGCGGGTGGAGAAGGCCATCTCGGCATGGGCACCCAGCACGAAGCGCGGCACGATGGGGAAATACTGTTCGTAGCGGGCTTTCAGTTGCAGCCACCAGTCGCGTTTGCCCGACATGCTGCGGTTGGGGAAGTCGACCGAGCGGAACGACTCCACCCCGTACAACCCTTGCAGGCTGGCTTCGATGTTGTAGCCCGCCGTGGGGTACATCACGTTGTCCAGCGTGTAGCTGTCCGCCTGGGCAAACACGCTGCCCATGGCATAGGTGCTGCGGTCGGGCACGGAGGTTTCCGTGAGCAGCGCGCGGTCCTGCACGTAATGGTCGTTCAGCAGCCCGAAGCCCATCCCGAACTCAGCCCGTCCCTTCAGCGTGAGCGGCATCCCCATCCGTATTTTGGCATACATCTCGTTCTGCGTCACGTCGGACACGCGCCCCGCCTGGTAGAAGAAACGGTTGTTTTCGTAGAAATCATACTTGTGCAGCACCACGTCTGCCTTCATGTACAGGCTGCGGCGTGCCGGGATGTCGATGCGTGTGCCCAGGTTCAGCCCGTTGTATATCTTGCCGAACTGCCCGCCGATGTACGCCGTCTGCGCGTACTCCCGGATGTTCTGGTATTGCAGCCCGATGAAGCCCTGGTTGGAGGTGGTGGACGAGATGTTGCCGCCCACCTGCGCCTTGAAATGCGCCTCGGTCTGCACGTCCAGGTGCAGGTCGAACGTCCCTTGCTGCCGGTTGTACACGCCGTGCGGCACGATTTCGTGTATCATCTCGTCTGATACCAGTTCGAAGTACGCATCCTTCAGTTCCTTGAGGCCGAACGTGTCGCCCCGGTTGCGGAACACCTTGCCCACGTACCGCTGTTGCAGCGAGTCGATGCCCGACAGGTAAATGTCCCGGAATTCCGCTTCGGGCATCCGCGCCTTGAACGCCCGGCGGCGTTCGGCCAGTTCCTCTGCCGGCAGCCGCCGCTCCACCCGGTCCTTGATTTCGTCCATCCGCGCCAGCGTCTGCTCGTAACCCATCTGCACCAGCTCGTCCACCTTGGCGAAGTCGAACAGCGGCTGCCCCTCCAGGTCGAAGCGCAGCATGATGCCTTCCTCCGCAGGGATGGAGTAGTCCGTGTGCCCCATGATCATGGTCTGCAACTGCTCGTACACGTTGTCGGGCGAGGGTTTTTCCTGTTCCGATGCCACCACGCTGCCCACGATGAAGCCCGGATGGAAATCCTTCTGCATCACGTCCACGGGGAAGTTGTTGAAGATGCCGCCGTCGAACAGCAGGCTGCCGTCCACCTCTATCGGCTTGAACACGAAGGGGAAGGTCATCGACGCGCGGATGGCATCGCCCAGGTCGCCGCCCCGGAACACCACGGCCTCCTTCTTGTAGATGTCCGAGGCCACGCAGCGGAACGGGATGAGCAGCCGGTCGAAGTCGCCCGCCGCCACGGCATTGGCCTGCATGAACAGCTCCAGGAAGGCGTAGTTCATCTGCACGGAGGGTATCATGTTGGTGGGGAATGCGGGGCGGATGGCAAACGAGTCGATGCCGTGCGACATGTCCACGCGGAAGCGCAGGTCGAATACGGAGGGGTCCGGGTCGGCGTTCTTGTAATAATAGATGTACTTCTGCTCCACTTCGCCCGTGGACCACCGCTTGAAGTCGTCCGACTTCAGCAGGGCGACCATCTCGTCCGGGCTCATGCCGATGGCGTACATCCCTCCCACAATCGCCCCCATGGACGTGCCCGCCACGTAGTCGATGGGTATGTGGTTTTCTTCCAATGCCTTGATGACCCCGATGTGCGCCATGCCCTTGGCCCCGCCGCCGCTCAGCACCAGCCCCACGCTTTGCGCAGCGGCTGGCTGGAGGCTTGCCAAGCAGGCAGATAAGGCGATGGCGTTCAGTAGTTTCCTCATGTGGGGCGATGTTCATGTGTGGGAGCGTAAAGGTAAACATTTATTCCCGATGATAAGTTCACCCGGCGCGGGAAATTTTCCCTTTTGCTCATTCAAACTTTCTCCTTTGCCCGCATATACTTTCTCCTTTGCTCATGTATTCTATAAACTGCGGCGTAGTTTTTATAAACCACGCCGTAGTTTGTACAAACCGCGCCGCAGTTTTTATAAACCGCGTCGCAGTTTTTATAAACCGCGTCGCAGTTTATAGAATATTTGCTCAAGCTTGGAAGAATAGGCAGGCAAAAGGGGAAGTATGCGCGGGCATCCTGGAAAATATGGATGCGGAGAAAGGTGGAGGGCACATGTGTTTACGTTCCATCTGAAAAAAACACCCCCGATGCTCATTGCACCGGGGGTGTCTCTTTTATAAATCAAGTCTTGTGTTAGGCTTTTTCTTCCGTTTCCGTAGCTTCGGCCTTGGGTTCTTCGGCTTTCACTTCTTCAGCCTTGGGTTCTTCGGCCTTCTTTGCTTCGGCTTTGGGAGCCGCTTTCTTGGCGGGAGCTTTCTTCGCTTTCTTTTCGGCGGCTGCTTCCGCGTCCATCTGGCTCTTCAAGGCGGCCAATGCGTCGAGGTCGCCCAGCGTGGTCTTCTCGATGGTCGGGGTCACGATGGGTTCTTCCTTCTTGGCGCGTTTGGCTTTCTTCGGGGTTTCGCCTTCGCCCTTGTCTTCTTTCTTTTCATCCTCGAAGGTGCGGCTGTGCGACAGGATGATGCGCTTGGCATCTTTGTTGAACTCGATGACCTTGAAGGGCAGTTTTTCGTCCAACTGGGCTTGCGAACCGTCTTCCTTCACCAGGTGTTTCGGGGTGGCGAAGCCTTCCACGCCGTAAGGCAGCATGACTACCGCGCCCTTGTCGAGCATTTCGATGATGACACCGTCGTGGATGCTGCCCACGGTGAATACCGTTTCGAACTGGTCCCACGGGTTTTCTTCCAACTGCTTGTGTCCGAGGCTCAGGCGGCGGTTTTCCTTGTCGATTTCAAGCACCACCACATCCAGGTTGGCACCGATTTGGGTGAATTCCGACGGGTGTTTGATTTTCTTCGTCCACGACAGGTCGGAGATGTGGATAAGGCCGTCCACGCCTTCTTCCAGTTCGACGAACACGCCGAAGTTCGTGAAGTTGCGCACGCGGGCCGTGTGCTGGCTGCCTACGGGGTAGCGTTCCTCGATGGTTTCCCACGGGTCGGGCTTCAGCTGCTTGAGGCCGAGCGACATCTTGCGTTCCTCGCGGTCGAGGGTGAGGATGACGGCTTCCACTTCGTCGCCCACCTTGAGGAAGTCTTGTGCCGAACGCAGGTGCTGCGACCAGCTCATTTCCGATACGTGGATGAGACCTTCCACGCCGGGGGCGATTTCGACGAATGCGCCGTAGTCGGCAATGACCACTACTTTGCCCTTCACGTGGTCGCCCACCTTCAGGTCGGGGTCGAGGGCATCCCACGGGTGCGGGGTGAGTTGTTTCAGGCCGAGGGCGATGCGTTTCTTTTCGTCGTCGAAGTCGAGGATGACCACGTTGATTTTCTGGTCGAGCTTCACGACTTCTTCCGGATGCGTCACGCGGCCCCAGGAGAGGTCGGTGATGTGGATGAGGCCGTCTACGCCGCCCAGGTCGATGAACACGCCGTAGGAGGTGATGTTCTTGACCACGCCTTCGAGTACCTGGCCTTTTTGCAATTTGCTGATGATTTCTTTCTTCTGCTGTTCCAGTTCGGCTTCGATGAGTGCCTTGTGCGAAACGACCACGTTCTTGTATTCGTGGTTGATTTTGACAACCTTGAACTCCATGGTCTTGCCTACGAACAGGTCGTAGTCGCGGATGGGCTTCACGTCGATTTGCGAGCCGGGGAGGAATGCTTCGATGCCGAACACATCGACAATCATGCCGCCTTTGGTGCGGCATTTCACGAAGCCCGTGACCACTTCGCCGGTTTCGAGGGCGGTGTTTACCTTGTCCCAGGCGCGGGTGAGGCGGGCTTGTTTGTGTGAGAGGAGGAGCTGGCCTTTCTTGTCTTCTTGGCTTTCGATGAATACTTCCACCTTGTCGCCCACTTTCAGGTCGGGGTTGTAGCGGAATTCGCTCATGGGCACCACGCCGTCGGATTTGTAACCGATGTTGACCACGACTTCGCGCTTGTTGATGGAGATGACCGTGCCTTCGACAACTTCCTTGTCCTTGATGGCGTTCAAGGTGTTGTCGTACTTCTTTTTCATTTCTTCTTTCGACTGGGCGGAAACGATGTCGCCGTTTTCATACGCGTCCCAATCGAAATTAGGATCCGGTCCGGCTACGACCGGTGCCTTCTTGGTTGCTTGTTCGGCAACGGGAGCTGCCGTTTCGGCGGGGGCTTGAGCTGCCTCGGCCGCCAGGTTCTTGTTTTCTTCCATTAATTAAACGATGTTTTTACTAATCCCAATTAGTAGGTTAGACATTATGTTGCTTTGCAATTTGCAGGCGCAAAGGTACGAAATCATTTTGATTGGCAAAAGTTTTCGCGTTTATTCGATGTTTTTCCGCACCCGTTTCAGGTAGGCCTGCATGCGTTCCGTGTCCTTGTGCTCGATGATGTCGAGCAGGCAGGCCAGTTCGCTGCGGATGCCTTCCAGCTGACGGGGGGTGTGGGGGTTGAACAGGATTTCGCTCAGCAGGTAGTCGTCTTCCGAGAGCAGCCCCCGGGCGATGTCCATGTGCCGCTTGAAAGTGGTGCCCGGTGCCTCGATGGGCTTCATGACCGAGGCGAAGGTGAGGGTTGAGGCAAATGGGATGGAGAGCGAGTAGGCGATGGTCTCGTCGTGCTCGTCGAACGTGTATTCGAAGATGTTGAGTTGCAGCGAGGCGTACAAGTCGCGGAAGAAGGCTTTCCCCTCGGGGTCGGACTCGGAGATGATGATGGCGTTCTGCGTGCTCAGGTTGTCGAGCGTGGCGAAAGTGGGGCCGAACATGGGGTGGGTCGATACGTGGCGCATCCCCGTGCTCTCGTAATAGGCTTGCAGGCCGGTCTTGACTGATGCGATGTCCGAGAGGATGCACGTGCGGGGCAGCAACGGCAGCACGCTGTCGAAGGCTTCGACCGTGTATTTCAGCGTGACGCAGTTGATGAGCAGTTCCGGCTCGAAGGCGCGTATCTCCTCCAACCGGGTCATGCGTTGCGTGTTGAATACGAACCGCAGCCGTTTGGGATCGGTGTCGTACAAGGCTACTTCGTGCTGCAAGCACAATACATCGGTAAGGAAGGTGCCCATCTTACCGGCTCCTAAAATCAGTATTTTCATTGTGTAATCGTGTAATCGTGTAATCGTGTAATCTTATAATTGTGTAATCGTATAATCGTGTAATCGTATAATCGTGTAATCGTATAATTGTGTAATCGTATAATTGTGTAATCGTGTAATTGTGTAATCGTTGAATTGGTGTTTCCCGCAACTTGTGCCGATGGACGCGGGTTTGGGGCGAAAGATTTATCGCCCCTACAGGCCCATAGACCATTGGCCTTGTTACTCGTAGCTCGTAGCTTGTAGCTATTCCACCACTTCGCTGTCCACCGCCCCGTCGGGGAAATAGGTGCGCAGGCGGTCGCCGGGCTTCAATCCGGCAGCGGATGTGAGCCGTTTGCCGTGCAGCGTGGTGAAGGTGCATCCGCGTTGCAGCAGGAAGGCCGGTGAATACGTCTTGATGCGTTCCTCCAGCAGTCGCAGCCGGTTTTCTTGTTGGGCGAGGCGCATTTTCACCGCCGCCCGCAAGCGTGCCGCTTGCCTTTCTATGTAGAATGCGCGTCGGGCACATCGGTTTTGCAGGGCGTGGCGGATGCGCAGCCTGGCCCGTTCGAGGCGGTGCTGCTCGCGTTCGAGCCGGTTGTGCCATATCCGCATGACGGACAAATGTGCGTCTGTTACCCGTTCATCGGCTTGGCGCAGGTTGCCGATGAGGTATTCGGCGGCAGCCGTGGGCGTTTTCACGCTGGTGTGCGCCACCATGTCGAGGATGGACACATCACGCTGATGGCCGATGCCCGCCACGATGGGCAGGGGGAATTGGGTGCAGTTCAACGCCAGGTCGTATGAGTCGAAAGCCGCCAGGTCGGTCGTGGCACCCCCGCCCCGGATGATGACCACCACATCGTAGCGGTCGACAGAGGCGTATATCTCGTCCAGCGTGGCGATGATGGAAGGTGCTGCCCCATCGCCCTGCATGGTGGCGGGGAACAGCCTCACGTGGAAAGCGTATCCGAAGCGGTTGCCCCGCAACTGGCTGCAGAAGTCCTCGTAACCTGCCGCCGTGGGCGATGAGATGACCGCCACCCGTTGCGCCGGTACGGGCATGGGCAGCAATTTGTTCATGTCGGCTACGCCATCGGCTTCCAGTTGCCGGAGTATCTGCTGGCGGCGTGCGGCCAGTTCGCCCACGGTAAACACGGGGTCAATGTCGCGCACGTTCAGGCTCAGCCCGTACACGTTGTGGAAGTCCACCGTGACCGCCACCAGCACTTGCAGCCCCGCCCGCAGCTCCTGCCCCGTGGCTTGCTCGAAGTAGGGCTTCAACAGGCGGAAGGTGGGTGCCCAGCATGTGGCACGGCATTTGGCCACCACGCTGTCGGCCTGTTCGGACTTTTCCACCAGTTCCATGTAGCAATGTCCGCCGTTCACCCGCAGTTCGTTCACCTCCGCGCGTACCCACACCGGTTTCCCGAAGTTGAGGCGGATGGCGGCGCCGATGCGCCCCGTGAGTTCGGATAAGGATATGCCGCTGTCAGTCATTTCTTGTTAGGTGTTTCTATCCTTGCGTTTGATGGTGTGCTTCAGTTTCAGAACGGCGAAGTTGAGTTCTATTTCCGTTTCCGTTTCACTCGTTTGCATGTCCTCGCCGAAGAGGTCGGCCATTTGTGATCAAAAAATTTGATCGAAAATCGATAAGTTCTTGTTTGCCAACCTCCCAAACATATCCTTCGGGGAACTTGTCCGGGTTGTTCTTCACCGCTTGGTTGATTTCCCGCGTCTCGACCCCATACAGTTCCGCCACGGCAAAGTCGAGGATGACATCTTGGCCGCGCAAGCTGACAATCTTGTCCTTTACTCGCTGATAAGGCAAAAGTTTCATGATGGTTGTGTTTTTTCCGTTTGTCCGTTCCGGATGCCCTGTTTGTTCGGTACATCTAAGCCGGGACAAAAGTACGATTAAAACGCGAGTTCGGGATAAATATTGGCTACATTTACTTATTTTCTGTGCTTTAGTACCTCACCCCTAACCCCTCTCCTTGGAGGCTGTGTAAAAAGTAGCATTTTCATGCCGTCCTCGTCATTTCGAGCGCAGCGAGAAATCTCACAGTGGCTTTGGAAGCGTTGTAGAAGGGGATTTAGCTTACGCTCAACTTCGTGTCTCCCTACGGTCGAAATGACAGCGGGTTTGTTTCGTGGTTTTCACACAGCCTCCCTGGGGAGAGGGGAATAAAGTCAGTTTCGTCTGCTTAAACCTCGGCTTCAGAACATGCATCAAGAGATGGGCTTGGTTATGCTGAGGAAATGCTTTGTACTGACGTTAGGGTTTAGGCGTAGCTTATGAGACAATGAAAAGTAATTGGCTATGAAAGAAAAATAGTGGAAAAATTGTGTACTAATGCAAATGTGTCTATATTTGCAAAGTCGCGTAAAGGTGACAGACATATTAGAAATTTTCACGAAAGTGTTACGCTTTCTTCTTTCTGACGGAATCTAGCAAATTTTTATGGAGGAGAAGGAGTGAAACAGTTCTCGCGCTTCTATCTTGTAAGCGCGGGACTGTTCTTATTCTACTCCAAAGGTTTTGCTAGAGCCTCGTCAGATAGAATAGGTGACAGTCCTGCGCTTTCTTTGTTTATAACTGTTCTCTTTTGGGGCTGAAGAGAAATAAATTTTTATTTTTATGAAAACCTTTTTGTTTATTGTTTTATTTTGTTTAACTGGCATATTTGGTTATGCACAGGAGCATCTTACGTTTCGAAACCTCCCAATTGATGGTCCAGTAGAAAGTTTTGTGCAAAAATTGGAGAAATTAGGATACACAACGGTGCATTGTGGGGAAGACGGTGCTGTGCTGGAAGGAGAGTTTGTGACCGAAGAATGTAGTGTTGTTCTTTTATTAACTCATACAAGTAAATTGGTTTATTGTGTTAATGTGCGGTTGCCTAAAGAACAAAGCTGGTTTACGATTAGGAGGGAGTATAAAGAATTAAAGAGTCAGTTCAATAGCAAGTATGGGAAAGGTGTATCTTATGAGTATTTCATAGATCCTTACTATGAAGGAGATGGATATGAAATGCAAGCCCTTAGGCATGGTAAATGCAAGTATTTCACTAAATGGAATGTGGATGACGGAACAATTATTTTATATTTGGAAACGGAGGAAAGAATATCCATCGCATATGTGGATAAAATAAATGAAACTATCAATAATCAAGAAGCTGAAAGCAAAATTCTTGATGAAATTTGATGTGTCAAGGTTAGGAGCGTAATGGCAGAGGCCTCTTTCGGATTGGTGATTCCATTCAGAAAGAGGCCTTTGCTTGTATTCTTACCGCTTTTCCAAGGCAAAAGTAACCCATCTTTGCCGTTTTTCCAAGGTTGTTCGGGACGTTTTCTTCCGTTTTTCCAAGAAATAGGGGGGGCGGTCATTCGGGTCTTAGCCCGCGCAGCAGGTCAGCCATGTCCATGCGGCGTTTGCCGGGGGCTTGCACGGAGCGCAGGGTGACGTAGCCGTCGGTGCAGGCCACCTGTACTTCGCCTTTGCCGTCGGGCACGGCGGTGCCGGGGGCGTGCGTGGGGGTGGCGGGTTCTTTTTCCACCTCGTATACCTTTAATATTATAGGTATGGTGTGGCCGGGCAACGTGATGTTGGTCCAAGCGGCGGGGTAGGGGCTGAGGCCGCGCACGAAGTTGTACACGGCTTCAACGGGTTGGACGAAGTTGATTTCGCACGTTTCCTTGAATATCTTCGGGGCGGGTTTCAGTGTGCCGGTGGAGGACATGAACTGCGATTGGTCCACGGTTTCCACCTGCCCCGCCTGGAGTAGGTCGAGCGTGCGGCGCACGAGGTCGGCTCCCAGGTGCATCAGGCGGTCGTGCACGGTCTCGGCGGTGTCCGTGGGGGTGATGGGCGTGCGCTCTTGCAGGATGATGCGCCCCGTGTCGATTTCGTGGGTGAGGAAGAAGGTGGTCACGCCCGTTTCCCGTTCGCCGTTGATGATAGCCCAGTTGATGGGGGCGGCTCCCCGGTATTGTGGCAGCAGCGAGGCGTGCAGGTTGAACGTGCCGAGCGGGGGCATGGCCCACACCACTTCGGGCAACATGCGGAAGGCCACCACCACCTGCACGTCGGCCCGCAGGGAGCGCAGTTCGGCCAGGAAGGCCTCATCCTTCAGCCGTTCGGGTTGCAGCAGGGGCAGGCCGTGCGCCAGGGCGTATTGCTTCACGGGCGACTGTTGCAGCTTGTGCCCCCGCCCGGCGGGCTTGTCGGGCATAGTCACCACGCCCACCACGTCATATCCATTTTCTACCAAGGTCTTGAGACTCTCCACCGCGAAGTCGGGCGTGCCCATGAAAACGATGCGCATAAGATTTATTTACGATTAGACGATTGACAATTATTTCCGAAACTCTTTGTCGTGTTCATTCATAATATATTATTCCCAATTGAATAGTTTACTCCAAAAACTTTTCTTTTTAGGGGGTTCTTCTACTTTAGGTTCTTCTTCTATAGTTTTTTCGGGTCGTTTAATCACTCCTTTATCTATAAGGTAAGAAACATATGAAGCGCTAAGAATTGCTTCAATTCCATGCTCTTTTAACCTTTTTAGCTTCCTGTCAAAATATTCTTCATATTCTCCTTCAGTTGCAATTTCTACATAGTACTTTCTTTCTAATTCTTCATCAGATAAAGAAGCTGCTCTTTTGCGGTCTTCTAAATATTCTTCATGTGAAAGAAATTCATATGCATATTCTTCACGTGGGAGAGAATCATATATAATACATCCCATAATTGTTACAGTAAAGGAAAAGTTTTAAAGAAATCTATCAGACAAATCTAACTTAAATGTGGTAGTCCTTATTTTTTCATAATTCTTGTGTTTACTCGTAGCCATTCCACATCCCCTCCTCCTGGAGGGGTTTGGGGAGGCTACCCGTTCCTCTTGTCCACGCCCCACATCAGTTTGTTCTTCAGCGTGTCGAAGAAGGTGTAGCCCGGTTGCTTCACCATGCGGATGGTGTAGTCGGCCTTGGAGATGTGCAGGCGGGTGCTTTGCTCCATCACCCGCGAGCGGCCATCCACCGACACCAGGTAGTGGCCGTTGCGGCTGTGCACTTCCAGATCGATGCACCACGAGTCGGGGATGAGCAGCGGGCGCACGTTCAGGCTGTGCGACGACACCGGCGACAGGACGAACCCCTGCACCTGCGGTACCAGGATGGGGCCGCCCACGCTCATGGAGTAGGCGGTGGAGCCGGTGGGCGTGGACACCAGCAGGCCGTCGGCCATGTAAGTGTGCACCATCTCGCCGTTCACGCTGGTGTTGATGCCGATCATGGACGAGCTGTCCTGCTTCAGGATGGCCACTTCGTTCAGCGCGTGGGGGTAGTCCAGCGGGCTGCCGTCCGAGGTTTCCACTTGCAGCAGCGTGCGTTCCTCTATCTGGTAGTCGTGGCGCATGAAGGCTTCCAGGGCTTTCGGGATGTCCTGGTCGGCCACATCGGCCAGGAAGCCCAGTCGCCCGATGTTGATGCCCAGGATGGGGATGCGCTTGTCGCCCACCCGCGAGGCCGTGGTGAGGAACGTGCCGTCGCCCCCGATGCTCAGGGCGAGGTCGGCGGTGAAGCGGTCGTCGGTGATGATTTCCACCCGTTCCCGGTCGAGGTTCAGAGCCGGGCAGGCAAAGTCGTACAGCTTTTTATCGAATAAAAAGGTGACTTCATGTTGCCGCAGGCAATCGACAATCAGCCGGATGTGCGACAGGATGACCTCGCGATACGTATTTCCGAAAATGGCTATTCGCATGAAGAGTTCAGATTGTTTCCCGCAGATGACGCAGATTTGCGCAGATTGCTACGGATGTATCCTCCGATGCAAAAGTAGGAAAAAATAAGAACCGTAACAAGAGGGCGGGGAGCGGGCTCAATCGTTATCTTCTCTTACTACCCTGAAACCGACATTGGCATAGCCCTGCGCACCGTTCCTCACGTCATCTGATTTTTCGCTGCGGCAATCGTCACGTTTGGAATCCCAACTGCCGCCTTTGATGATATACAGACCGTCCTTGTCTGTGGATGAAGTCCATTCCCAACAGTTTCCCCAAAAGTCGATGCCGCCACAAGCACCTTTGCTTTGCGCGTAAGCATCCACGGCAGTCAGTCCACGTTCTACATGGCCGGAGTTCATTGCAACATCCTTGGGCATGTGTCCTGCTGCGAGAATCCACTCTTCTTCGCTCGGTAGGCGATAAATGTGTTTGGGGTCTTTGGCGGTGAGCCAGTCGCAATAGGCTTCAGCATCTTCGATTGAGACATCCACAACGGGATAATCGTCTTTCCCCTTGTCATGCACAAATTCAGCATTGAATTCGGCATATTCGGCATTGGTAACAGGGGCATAACCGATGTAAGCGTTCTGAGCCGATGCGCCACGCAACACCATCCACGCATCATCCGGATTCTCATCCCTGCGTGGGTCGATGAAGCGGACAAATTGCTGCTGTATTCGTATGTCACGATTTTCCACCATCTCATTTACGATACCCTGCATGTGTTCCACAATGGCATAAGTCCTTGCCTCACGTTCCAGTTCGCGAAGCTTGTTTTTCTTCCTTGCCACCACTTTGTCATAGCGGATGCCCATACGCTCCAGCAATGCCTGTTTGTTGGCTTCGGTCGGCTTCCTTCTATATTGGATGAAAAGCTTGTGCGTCAAGGCATCCATCTTCGGTTTTTCTTTTTCGACAAGCGGGGCATCCGGTTTGTCAAATTCCAACTCGCTTTCTACCAAATCGCCGGGAGTTATAAATATTCCCAATGCAACTGTCTGATGAACACCAAAGTAATCAGCCACAAGACCATCTTTGTAAAAAGAAAGCCTGTATCCGCCGTAAAGGTCGCAAGGCAAGGTGGAGATATAATAATTCTTGTTCGGCGTGAAACCGGATTTGTCGGAAGCATTGAAAGTGATGATAGAGCTTACACCTTCTGTCACTTCCGCTATTGCATTCCCTTGGGTGTTCTCCTTGATATGCGCCTTGCCTGCCAGCGGATTGCCGTCAACGCTTTCCAGTTCGATTTTTGTCACTCCTGAGAGTTTGATGTTAAACCTAATTCCGCAATGGATAGCGGAATTGCCTTCATATCCATTATCTTTATCCGTCTGTACGGACGAAACCACCATCATATTCTCTTTCTTTTGGGCGGACACAGCAGTGGCCGTCACAATGGCTATGGCCATTGCTAAAAATAACTTTTGCATACTTGAAATGTGATATTAAGTGTTAGGAATTAGAGGGTTGTCCTTACCACTCGGAAGCCGACATTGGCATAGCCTTGCGCACCATCCCTCACGACATCTGATTTCTCGCTGCGGCAATCGTGACGAAATGTGATTCTTAGGAGGCAGGCTTTCTTCTTAGCAAGCCTCATATCTGTCAGTTCTTAGGCGCGTGTTTCCGTCTTTCGGCTGCTGCCTCCTCCTGCAATTGCTTGTAAAGCACCTGCTGGTCGGAAGTCAATACTGCCGTGATGTCCGTTATCAGCTTTTCCATCGCCTCTTTACGTTTTTCCTTGGGATATTTCTGTTTGTAGAAGTCCGCGTAAAGGTCGCGTATCTGACTTTTCTGGTTATCAGTCAGCGAGAGTTTCTCATCCAACTTTTGGATGCGCTGCTCGGTACGCTGTTGCGGTGTCATACGTTGACGGTTGTTGTCTTGTGCAGAAATGGTCGGAACCATCGAAACGGCTATCAGCATAGCCATGATTAACTTTTTCATACGATACATTTTTAAATTAGTTTGTTTTTACTCTTATTCTCAGGCTCGCACCTGCCACCTCTGGACGTTGGCATTGCCTTGGCTGGACGAAGGCACCGCCTTGGCTGGACGGAGGCACTGCCTTGGCTGGACGGAGGCGGATTCATCTGCGGGATGGCCTTTTGCCGCGTTTTGACAGGCGGTCCATCATCTGCCGCTCCAGTTCATAGACGCGCCGGATTTGCTTTTGCGTCAGAAACTCGCTGTAAATACCGTAATATTTCTGCCGCAAGTCAAGTATCTTTTGGCTGTGGGCGAAACGGTCTTTCAACGCCTGTTCCGTTTCCTCATCGGTCATTTGGCTGTGCGGCTGTTTCGGACGCGGGCCGAGTGCCCAAATGTCCCGTTGAAACTGGCAAAAAGTGTCAATGAAGCGTTGGCTCGTCGCATCGTCCATCGCCATTTCTTTGGCAATATGCTTGGCCTGCACTTCTGCCAACTGCTCACGGGTGAGGCGTTGCTTGCCTGTTTGCGCTGAAACTGTGCCGCAGAAGGTTGTCAAAGCGACAACCCAAAACAATAATCTGATAATACCTTTCATCGTTATTCTTTTTTATTCGTTCATAAATATATCTTCTTGATAAATCATGAGCATATAGGCCTGATCTTCCTGACTTAAGCTTGCAAACGCTTGCTCCACATTGAGAAAACTGCCAATTTGCTCTTTATGAGATAAAGGATTAAATACACGCAACAAGACTATGCTTGCGG
>CASFUX010000206.1 GCA_949297975.1 uncultured Bacteroidales bacterium | reverse complement strand
GATGACAAGAAAAACGATACTTTTACGCATTATTATATTGCAGGATACGGTTTAATCCGATTAATATTAAGTTTTCGTTTGCAAAGATGGCATTTTTTAGCTTATTGGCAAAGTAAAAAGTGCTTCCCCCTGTTAAAAAAGTTGAAAGTGAGGGGTGTTCCGCCCGCAATCGCTCGATGTATCCATCTATCTCGAATGCAATGCCATACAATACGCCCGACAGGATGGAGCTGGGCGTGTCGTGTCCCGGCAGCGGGATGTCGTCCGCTATTTCCACCAGGGGCAGCTTGCGGGTGTATTCGTGGAGTGCCCGCAGCCGCATGTCCAGGCCGGGCGAGATGCCGCCGCCCCAATAGTTGCCCTGTGCGTCGATGAAGTCGTAGGTGATGGCCGAACCCGCATCCACTACCAGCAAATCGGTATCGGGGCGCAGGTAGGTCGCCCCGACCACTCCGGCCAGGCGGTCGTTGCCCAAGGTGTGGGGCGTGGCATATCGGTTGGCGATGGGGATGGGGGTGAGGTGCGTCAGCTCGATGAAGCGGCCGCAACCGGCTTGCAGGCAACCGACTGCTTCATCGGCACGCCCGGCCACGGTGGAGTAAATGCAAGCCTCGATGTTGTTCGATTCGAGCAGGGCTTCCGCCTCCTCCCGGCCGAAATGCCGGTATACCGTCCGCCCGGCGAGCCGTTCCCCGTCGAACAGCCCCGCTTTCACGCAGGAATTGCCGTGATCTATGCAAAGGTACATGTTGACTGATTTACAATTTTATCATTGACTATTTACTGGTTGTTATTGGGCAACCATACATGTAAATAATTAAATCGTAAATGGTAAATTGTCCAATAGTAAATTCTCTCAGGGTATCATCTTTTCGATGGGCATTACCAGGATGCTTTCTGCTCCCAGGGCTTTCAGCTTGCCGATGATATCCCAAAAACGTTTCTCGTCCACCACCACGTGCAGCGAACTCCAGCCTTCTTTGGCCAAGGGCATGATGGTGGGGCTTTTCATGCCGGGCAATATCTCGATGACTTGGTCCAGGTTGGCGGTTGGCAGGTTGAGCAGTATGTATTTCTTGCCTTCGGCCAGCTGCACGGCCTCCATGCGGAACAGCAGTTCGTCGAGAATGGCCAGTTTGTCCTCCGTCAGACCGGGATTCGCAATGAGCACAGCTTCGGACTGCATTACCACTTCCACCTCCTTCAAATGATTGGTCACCAATGTGCTGCCCGAGCTTACGATGTCGAAGATGGCATCAGCCAGCCCGATGCCCGGGGCTATCTCCACCGACCCGGTGATGACGTGTATGTCGGCCCGTATGCCTTGCTTGTCCAGGTATTCGCGCAGGATGCCGGGGTATGAGGTGGCTATCACCTTGCCCTCGAACCATGTCACGCCATTGTATTCCTCTTCTTTGGGGATGGCGAGCGACAGGCGGCACCGGCTGAAGCCCAGTCGTTTGGCGATGCGCACGTGCTGGCGTTTTTCGGCGTATTCGTTTTCGCCCACGATACCGATGTCGGCCACCCCGTCGGCCACCGACTGCGGGATGTCATCGTCGCGCAGGAAGAGGATTTCTATCGGGAAGTTGCGCGAGGGTATCAGCAGCAGGCGTTTGCTCTGTTCCAGCTTGATGTCCGTCTCGGCCAGCAGCTGCATGGTCTCCTCGTGCAGCCGCCCTTTGGTCTGTATGGCAATTCGTAACATATTCCTGATTTTTGGGTGCAAAGATATGGAAAATAAAAGTTTCAGATTTCAAATTTCAGATTATTTCCCCCCAGATTTCGCCATGCAGACGCTGATTTTTGATTTTTATACGTGAGTTCGGTATAATTTCGCATTTTCCTTGCAGGCCTTTTCCGATTTGTCAGCATGATTTTTCCAACTTCTGCTCACAAGTTTTGGGAAAAACATCTGTTCATCATTTTATACAAAAATTCAAATGAATACAGAAAAAGGCGCAGATTACCTTTGCGGTAATTTGCGCCTTTTTGCGTCATTCGCGTTCTCTGTTTCTTACCTCTTACTCCTTGCCTTCTTGCTCCTGCACCCACTCAAGTATCCGCTCCACCTTTTCCTCGTCGGGTAGGGAGTAGGGGAGCCAGCGGATGGGGATGCCGCGCCGCTCCATGCCCCGGAACCACGTCATTTGCCGCTTGGCGAATTGGTGGATGGCGATTTCCAGTTGTCGGCACATGTCGTCGTAGGCCAGTGCGCCCGTGAGGTAGAGGGTGACGTATTTGTATTCCAGCCCGTAATAAATGAGGTCGTCGGGCGGGATACCTAGGTCCAACAGGCGGCGCACCTCGTCCACCATGCCCTCGTGCAGGCGGCTGTGCAGGCGGTCGGTGATGCGGCGGCGGCGTTCCTCGCGGTCGATGTCGATACCCACCACCAAACTACGCAGCGGGGCGAATCCGGTAGCGTCGGGCTGCTGCACCTGCTGGAACTCCGCTATCTCGATGGCGCGGATGGCACGGGCGGGCGTGTCCACGTCAGTGGTGTTGTGCAGCGTCTTGTACGAGGCCAGCAGGGCGGTGAGTTCGTCCAGAGACTTCCCTGCCAGGCGGGTGCGCAGAGCGGGGTTTTCGGGCACGTGCAGCAAGCGATAGCCGCTCAGCACCGACTCGATGTACAGCCCCGTGCCGCCGCACAGGATGGGCTGCCGCCCCCGCTCCCGGATGCAGGTGTAGGCTGCGTGGAAGTCGTGCTGGTATTCGTAGAGGTTGTACTTATCGCCCGCCTCGCGGATGTCGATGAGGTGGTAGGGCACGGGCGTGCCGTGCACGGTGTAGTCGGCCAGGTCCTTGCCCGTGCCGATGTCCATGCCGCGGTACACTTGGCGCGAGTCGGCACTGATGACTTCGCCGCCCGTGCGCCAGGCCAGCTGGCAGGCCAGAGTCGTTTTGCCGCAGGCCGTGGGGCCGAGTATGGTGATGAGGGGGAACATGGAGTTGAAAGTGAAAAGGTGAAAGTATAAAGGGCAAAGAAATATACGTTAGTTTATGTCAATGGGTTCGCCCAAGAAGCGGGGCTCTTTTCCCGTGGCAAGGTCAATAAAGACTTTTACTCGGGCAAGCCGCTCCCGGATGAAAGTTTTGATGCTATATCCCGCAGGTACATCTTCGGCATTGTAGCCATAAGCATTCAAGCCTTTCTTGCAGGCGATATATACGGCTCTTTCGTTATGGAAGCGTTGCGATACGATGATGAAAGTGTGTTGTCCGAATACTTTGTTAGCCCTTACCACTGAGTCGAGGGTACGGAAGCCTGCGTAGTCGGGATGGATGATGCCTGGTGGCACGCCCAACGCTTCCAAGGAGCGTTGCATGTATGCCGGTTCGTTGTAATTTCGTTTCCAATTGTTGCCGCTGACGATGACCCGGCGTGCTTTCCCTGCCTGGTACAACGTGCTGGCGGCTTGCATGCGGTAGGCATAGAACAAATTGGGCTTTCCGCTAAGCACGTAGGGCGAAGTACCCAATACCAAAATGGTTTGGCTATCGGGCACTTGCTCTATTGAATCGAACAGGTAGTTTCTTGACCCACGCATAATGACCCATTCCGACAGGGCAATAGCTATACTCGACAGCATTATCAAGAACAAGGTGGACAGGCCTATTCTTTTCATCCATTTCCTTTTCTTCATAAGTTCAATCGAATAAGCGTGGTTTGCGCCGCTTGGCTTCTTCGTAGTCCAGCAGCGGGCGGGTGTCGGCGGCGTGGCGGGCGCAGATGTCGGCCTGCTCCTTGCGCAACGAGGTCACGTAGGCGGGGGCGGTGTCG
>CASFUX010000205.1 GCA_949297975.1 uncultured Bacteroidales bacterium | reverse complement strand
TTTTTGCGTCATTCGCGGTCCTTACCCTCAGTGCAGTATCTTGTACACCAATTCCTTCAGCAGTTCACCATCATCGGCGGACGCGTTGTCGATGCCTTTGGCGCGGGCATCGGTGTCACGGATGTAAGAGATGATGTACATGGTCTTCCAGGCGTTGAACACGCGGGCTGCCCGCTCGTAATCGCGCACGAAGTAAGGGTTGACCTTCAGCTCGGAGGCCACGGCCATCTGGCTCTTATCCGGCAGGTAATGGTAGAGCATCAAGTTGGCGAAGAAGTTGAACAACTGCGCCAGCACCATGACCAGCGGGTTGGCCTTCTTGTTGTCGGCAAAGTAGCGCACGATGCGGTTGGCCTTCACCACATCACGGTTGATAAGGGCGGCTTGCAGTTCAAACACGTTGTAGTCTTTGCTGATGCCGATGTTCTTCTCGATGACCTCGGGCGTGATGCGTCCCCCGGCGCTGGTGATGGCCAGTTTGTCCAGCTCGTTGGCTATCTTGCCCAAGTCCGTGCCGAGAAATTCCGCCAGCATGACCACGGCTTTCTCGTCCACGGCCAGCCCCTTGTCCTGCGCGTAACGCTTAATCCACGCACCCACCTCGTAGTCGCGCACCCGGGGCGACTCGAACACCACCCCTACCCGCTTCAGCTCGGCAAACCACTTCTTGCGCCCGTCGGGCGTGCCGTATTTGTAGCAGAACACCAGCACGGTCGAGGGCTGGGGGCGTTGCAGGTAATACACCAGATCGTCCCACGCCTTGATGTGCTGCGCCTCCTTGACGATGACCACCTGCCTCCCGCCCATCATGGGAAAACCCCGCGCGGCGTTGATGATGGCACGCATGTCGGTATCCTTGCCATAGAGCACCAGTTGGTCAAACTCGCGTTGCGCCTCGTCGAGCACGTTGTTCTGTATGTAATCGGATATGAGGTCGATGTAATACGGCTCCTCGCCCATGAGGAAGTACACGGTGCTGAACCGCCCCGCCCGCAGGTCGGCCAGCACGTTGTCCGCAGTGAGAGTTTGTTTTGCCATGAGTTTTTAATTGATGAAAAAGGACAGCACAGACAACAATGGTGCTGCCATTTCCGCCGTCCGATTTGAAACGATAACATGGTTTGTAAAGCTTCACATGCTCTACGCCACCCGCATCCTCATAGCACATCCAGCGGTGAACGTTTCATCACCAGCGGGTAACGTTCCGGGTGCTTCAGGCTCTCTATTTCGAGGTCCACGTCCAGTTCCGGCCACTCGATGGCGTTCGTCCCGCACATGCGCACGTTCAGTACGCTGGCCACCCGCGCATCGCGCAGCCACGGTACGCGGTTGTACGACACGAAATAGTCCTGCCCCTGCACAGACAGCAACATGCCTTGCCCGTTAATCATCAACACGCTTACCGATGTGCGCTGCGAATTGTCGTTTAAAATCGTTTCCATATTGTTCCACTATTTTGGTTATTTTCTTCAAATCAGCCTCCCCGAAGCCATAATTGCGAGCCAATTCCACTTCTGGCTCAAGCCAGAACTTGACCTCATGCCCGCCTTTGACCACGTGCACATGCATTCTTTCTTCCTCGTTTGAATAGATTTTGAACGTATATCCGTCCTCTTGTCTGAATTTCGGAGTCATATGTTATATATTATGATGCCTGCAACACTCCTTTCTTGCGCATGTACTCGGTCAGGCCGTCCATAACCATTCGTCTTTGTTCCTGCCACAAAAGTACGAAATTCCCCCGACACGCCCGCCATTCCCCTGGTCCATTTCTGTAATATGAATGTCCGCATGTTGCCAATACAAAACCACAATAGACACAATAGAGATTACATGGTCCTGCGAGGGAGCCTCACATCTATAGATAGATTGAGAGAAGCACACAATAGAAGTCCCGATGCTTTGGCATCGGGACTCAGGGTTACTTCCGTGTGACCTGCCTGGTAACCTGTGTGGATAATACATGCTTTATGCCCGCTGCGAAGCGGCGGGCATGCTATTGTGAACTTCTTTATAAGCCGCATGCAGTATCTCCCTATACTCCTTTGTCTATTGTGCCTATTGTGTTTATCATTTGGCGCAATGCGAATATTCATTTCTATAAAACACAGCAAACAGGATGGTGGAAAATTTGAAGCCAGAAACCTGCGGCAATCAGCGTAATCAGCGGGAAACTGCCCGAAATCCGCCAAAGCACTTTGCGCTCTTTGTGCTTAAATCAAGAAGAAAATCCACCTCCCCACAGTAAGCGAAATCAAAAAACGCTTTGCTATTAAACCGCATATCGTTATTTTTGCACCTTGTTCCATCCACAGGCATACCATTATGGACAGCGAAATCATACTCATCAGCATTTCCGGCGACGACAAGCCGGGCGTGACCGCCGCCATCACCGGCATACTCGGCCGGTACAACGCCGACATCCTGGACATCGGACAGGCCGACATCCACCACTCGCTCTCATTGGGCATTCTCTTCCGCACCTCCAGCCCGACCGACTCGGGCAACATCATGAAGGAGGTGCTGTTCAAATGCCACGAACTGAACCTCACCCCGCGCTTCAGCCCCGTAACGGTAGAAGAATACAACAGTTGGGTAGCGCGGCAAGGCAAGAGCCGCTACATCGTCACCCTGCTGGGACGCATTATCACCGCCGAACAGCTTTCGCTCGTCACCCAAGTAGTGGCCGACGAGGGGCTGAACATCGACTCCATCAAACGGCTCACGGGACGACCCGCGCTGCACCCCGCCGCCGATGACGACCGCCGCTTCTGCGTGGAACTGTCGCTGCGCGGCGAACTGCCGGACAAGGAACGGCTGTCGGCCCAGTTCCTGCGCTACTCGGCCGAGTTGGGCGTGGACATTTCCTTCCAAAAGGACGACATCTTCCGCCGCAACCGCCGCCTCATTTGCTTCGACATGGACTCTACGCTCATCAAGACCGAGGTCATCGACGAGCTGGCCGACCGGGCCGGGGTGGGCAGCCAGGTACGCGCCATCACCGAGCAGGCCATGCGCGGCGAGATAGACTTCACCGAGAGCTTCACCCGCCGCGTGGCCTTGCTCAAGGGTCTGGACGAGGGCGTGATGCGCGACATCGCCGAACACCTGCCCATCATGGACGGCGCGGAACGCCTCATGGGCATTCTCAAAAAGATTGGCATGAAAATTGCCATCCTCTCCGGCGGGTTCACCTACTTCGGCGAATACCTGAAGCAGAAGTTCGGCATCGACTACGTGTATGCCAACGAACTGGAAATAAAGGACGGCAAACTCACGGGCCGCTACGTGGGCGACGTGGTGGACGGACGGCGCAAGGCCGAACTGCTGCGCCTCATCGCCCAAGTGGAACGCATCAACCTGGAGCAGGTCATCGCCGTGGGCGACGGGGCCAACGACCTGCCCATGCTCAACCTGGCCGGGCTGGGCATCGCCTTCCACGCCAAACCGAAGGTAAAGGCCAACGCCCGCCAATCCATCTCCACCATGGGGCTGGACGGCATCCTCTACTTCCTCGGCCTGCGGGACGTGCACATGGAGGATAATGATTAGTGATTAATGATTAGTGATTAGTGATTAATGATTAGTGATTAGTGATTAACGAGGACGCGAAAGTAGAGACGCGGCGTGCCCGTCTCCCAGAAACAGATGCATAATTCTGCGTTTCCACGATTTCACGATTTCACAATTCCACGATTTCACAATATTATTATGTATAGACAATTCCTTTTCTCCGCTCTGCTTCTCTGTGCGACGATGCTGCACGGACAGGAACGGGCATACGAAGCGGGCAAGCTGTCGCCTGCCACGGCGCAATTCATCCGGGAATATGAACAGACCCGACCCGATACCGCCGCCCGTCAGGCCATGCTGAAACGCTTTGCCGTAAAGCAGCAAGCGGATGATACCCGCGTCAATGCCTTCATCACGCTGCACGAGGGCTACGAGCCGGATGCCTTGGCGGACACGTTCGGCCTGCGCATCCATACCCGCGTGCCGTCGCTGAGCCTCGTCACCGCCTCCGTACCCGCCGGGCAGCTTGAAGCCCTCGCCCTGCACCCCGCCGTGCAACGGGTGGAAATGGGCACACCCGTAAGCATGACGTTGGACGAAGCCCGACCCGCCGCCCATGCCGACCAGGTGCAGCAAGGCATCGGTCTGCCGACCGCCTACACGGGCAAGGGCGTGGTAGTGGGCATCGTGGATGCAGGTTTCCAATACAACCACAAGGACTTCTATTCCAAAGACGGCAGCACCTACCGTGTGAAGCGCGTGTGGGACACCAACGTGCCCGACAGCGGCAAGTACGAAAGTCCGGAAACCATCCTCGCCGCCGAATACGACCTCCACGCCAACTCCATGGAATCCCACGCCACCCACGTGGCAGGCATCACCGCCGGAGCGGACACCACACAAGGCTACCAGGGCGTGGCACCCGATGCCGAATTGGTATTCGTGAGCTACAGCGACAACACCAGCATCATCGACGGCATACAATATATATATGACTATGCCGAGTCCGTAGGCAAGCCCGCCGTGGTCAACCTCAGCCTGGGCACGCACGTAGGGCCGCACGATGGCACTTCCCAATTCGACCGCGTGTGCGATGCCCTGCAAGGCGAAGGCCGCCTGCTCGTAGGCGCGGCCGGCAACGAGGGCGGGGACAGCCTGCACATCAGCAAGACCTTCACACCCGCCGACTCCGTGCTGAAAACCTTCATCAGCTTCGTCCCTCCCGCCTACGTCAGCATTATCGACCTGTGGAGCGATGAAGGACGCACCTTTTCCATCGACCCCATCATATATAACCAGGATACGGGCGAGGAAATATCCCTCTCCAACGACTCCGCCCTGATGGCAGACGCGGGCACATCACGCAATTATTCGCTCACGGACTACTCGGGCGGCAAGCGTGATGCCGTATCCATCTACACCGACCGCGACCCCAACAACGACAAAGCCAACGCCTACGTCACCATCAGCCTGTCGCGGGCATTGCCAGCTCCATTTGCCATCGGCTTGAAGATAACCGCCACCCAAGGCACGGTACACGGATGGAACACGTATGCTTATTTCTCAGGAAAAGGCCTGCCCGGCTGGACTTCGGGCAACGGGCAAAGTTCCATGGGTGAAATCGGCGGCACGGGCAAGCGCATCATCACCGTGGGGGCATACACCACGAAGGATCATTTCCGCAACTACTTGGGGCAGACCGGTTCGATAGGTGAAGTGCCGAAACACATCGCCTCCTTCTCCAGCCTCGGCCCCACGCCGGACGGCCGCACGAAGCCCGACATCGCCGCGCCCGGCACGGTGCTGGTATCCGCTTTCACCGATAAAACGGCCAGCCTGTTCAGCGCCTACCGCCAAATGGTGGTGAGCCGCGAGACCGACGGCTACTATGGGGCCATGCAGGGCACGTCCATGGCGGCACCCTTCATCACCGGCGTACTGGCCACCTGGCTGGAGGCCAAGCCCGACCTCACCCCCGAGGAGGTGCGCACCGTCCTGGCTGCCACCGCCATCAACGACGACTATACCGGCAACTTGGCCGGAGTGCCCGACGACACGTGGGGATATGGCAAGATTGATGCCCTGGCAGGCATACAGAAAGTCATCGCCCTGCATCAACGCAAGGAAAGTCAAGACAAATACGGCGACATCGGCGTGACACAGGACATGACCGCCCGCCGCATCGCGTTACACCTCTATACGGAAGAAGAGGTGACGCAAATCACCGTGCGTTTCTACACCATAGCCGGGCAACAGATGGGCAGCACCACCTTCGCCGTGGCCGACCCCTTGCAGCCGCTCGACATCGACGTTTCCATGCTGCCCCCCGGCATCTACGTATTGGACGTGGCCGCCGAAGGCATCCACTTCGAACCGCAAAAGGTAATAGTAAGGTGAAACGTATAGTGTCTCGGCACACTCCTAATCACCCAATGGCCGCGTAAAGAGCCGTTCCCGCGTCACGTAGCGGTCAAACAGGAAGAAGCCAGTCGTGACTACCACGATGCCCACGAAGCCCGCATAGCCCATCAGTCCGTTGCTCAAGTCGCTGCCGCCCACGAGGTACGTCAGCGGGAAACCCGCAAAGGCGTTCAACGTGCCGTGGAACACGGCCGAAGCCACCACCGAACGCGCCTTGAGCGTGATGTACACCATCATGGGCGACAGCAACATGCAGAACGCCACCATCATGAACGCGCCCGCCACGGGATGCTGCGGGTAATTGTACCCCTGCACGATGAGCGGCGCATGCCACACGCCCCACACTACCCCGATGAACAATGCCGCCGCCCACATGGGCCGCCCGGCCAGCCGATGCACCATGTAACCCCGCCAGCCCAGCTCCTCGCCAAAGGCAAACAAGGCATTGATGGTGCACCCCGCCACGAAACCCTGTAACAACATGAGCAGCACGAAGTCGCCCGACGCATACGTGCCCTGCAATTGCTGCCGCATGGTGTCCAGCTGCTCGGGCGACAAGGTGGCGGCATACCGTTGCACCAACCCCTCTCCCGAACCGTCGAAGTCCACTCCCGGCACAAGCAGACTCAGCCCGAACGACAACACGACCAGCACCGCAGGCGTGAGCAACCCCACCGCCCACCAGCGGTTGAGGCGCATCGACACGCGCAACGGTGCCGCAATGCCCTCCCGATGGTAGAACCGTTGCAACAAGGCGGCCACCGCCGCCGGTACGAACATGTACGCCATGCCGAACACGCTAAACAAGGGTGATTGCACGCTCTGACCGCTCAGATAGAATGCCGCAACCGCCAACCAACTGACGGCTAAAGTAATCAGGATGAAGCGTCCTGTGCGCTGAAAGAATGAAGCTGACATAAAGGGATTAATTTTGAATGCTATGCAAAAGTACGGAAAAACGGCACAGGTTATCCCCGTCACGGGCACAAGTTTTCCTAAACGTGAGCAGAAGTTTTCCAAATCATGAGCAGATGTTTCCCAAATCGTGAGCCAGGGCTGACGCATTACTTTTAGCAGGGCTGACGCATTACTTTTAGTCCTCCCATTCATATCATAAAAATAAGTACCTTTGGCACATGATATATTTTCAGTGAATGAAATGGAAGTAATCTCAATATTGCAGCGGGTGAAAGATCCCCCGCCGTGATCATTTGAAGGAACATAGCCTGGAGTGCATATTTTATATTACGATAGCCGCCGTATTGGGCGGTGTGGAAAGCTGGAACGAAGTCGCGGAGTTCGGTTGTCTGCGTGAGGACTTCTTCCGTTCCCGCATAAATGGTTTCAAGAATGTCCCCTCCCACGACACCTTCAACCGCGTGTTCTCCCTGTTGGACCCCAAGGCATTGGAAGAAGGCTTCCGTGAATGGATCCGGGAGATATGTGGGAAATACAGTGGGATTGTCTGCATAGACGGCAAAGAGCTGCGTGGCCCGTGAAAACAAAAAGGACGGAAGTTTTGAGCCTCTTCGCATGGTCAGTGCCTGGGCGGCAGCCAACGGCGTGAGCATAGGGCAGGAGCAGGTTGGGCCAAAGAGCAATGAAATAAAGGCCATTCCCCGTCTGATAGAGGCATTGGATTTGAAAGACTGCATCGTAACCATTGATGCCATAGCGTGCCAGCATGACATTGTCGGGAAGCTGGCAAAGAAGAAAGTGGATTATGTCATATGCGTGAAGTCAAACCAAGGCAAGCTCCATGACACGCTGCGTGAGTGGTTTTGGGAAATCGACATGGAAGGCAACAGGATAAACGGGCGCGGGCACATTCCTCCGACCCGTTACCGGATTCCTGTACGGAAAACTCAGGGCAAGG
>CASFUX010000204.1 GCA_949297975.1 uncultured Bacteroidales bacterium | reverse complement strand
GGTCGTTTTCCCCCCAATCGGAGCGTATCCTGACATCTTCGTTCACGTTTCGTCCGTCCAGTTTGCTCACTATGCGGTAGCGTCCTGTGGTCGAGTGTTTTGATAGGGTGAACACCTGTGCTGCCGTTTCCGTTATTTTTTCTTGCAACACAGGCAGTTTGGTTTGGTCGACAATGGTGTCAGAATTGGTCAGGTAATATAGTCCGTTTACCTTTATGTAATAGTCGCCATCTTCCAATGTGTTTAGTTCATAAGGAGTTTTTGATTCTTGGAATGTAGCTGCCGCATCATTCAATTTCATTATGGCATTGGTCACGACATTGTTGTCTGCATTGCTACTTAGCTGTTCAGCTTTTTTCAATGCGATGTCATAGGCATTGCAGGCTTCTTGCGGGTATTCACCCACATTGTTGCCAATAGGCGCACTTGATAACAGCCGCTTACCAGATGCTATGGCGGCTTGCAGGTCGGCATGTGTGTGTGTGAAAAAGTTCAGGCTCCACTCATCGTGCCATTTCAAGACTGGCAGTCCGTTTTCAAACTCCAGCGGTAACCATACATACGTGCCGTCAATCGGGTTGTTGGCTACCCAGCGGTCGGCCATGAACAGGAAAGCCCCTTGTTTGCCTTCTATCGGGAAGATGTAGGTGCTTTGCGATTTGAATGTGGTGTGCGAATTGGTTCCGATGCAAGGATTGGGGTGTTCTGTCCAAGGACCGAACAGGTTGGTGGCAGAAAACATGCGCGCCGGGTTGGGTGACCAGCCGGTGCAACCAGAGGTTATCATGTAGTAATGTTTCCCATACTTGAATATGGCCGGAGCTTCGTTGTAGCCACCGGGGGCGATCCTTTCAAAAGTGCCGGTATGGCTCAAGTAGTCGTCAGATAGTTCGGCAATGTGCAGCGTGCCGTTGTCCTCAGAGGAAAATATGTGGTAGGCTTTGCCATCGTCGTCCACGAAGAGTGTCATGTCGCGTGACTTGTGCCCGCTTTCCACATCGCGAAGGAAATAAATGTTGAAAAACAATTCGTCGCCTTCTTTATATGATACTGGGTAGCAGCCTGCGTTCGGACGTAATGAGTGAAGATAAGTGTATGGTCCGGTTACCTGGTCGGCCGTGGCTATTCCCACCCGTGACGATTCGTAGTTCTCATCTGCTTTTAGCTCCAAATGGAAGAACATGATGAACTTGTGGGTCTTGGGGTTGTAAATGACTTTGGGACGTTCAATGATGCAACCTTTCTCTATGTCGCTTCCCGAGCCTTGGGGGGCGACAGTCAAGGCGCTCCCTTCGTTTTTCCAATTGTACAAGTCGACCGACGAGTAGCAACGGACACCCACATGTGCCCTGTTGCCGGCTGTTGTTGCTATTTTATGCTCTCCGAACCAATAGTATGTTCCGTTGTAAAAAAGCATACCTCCTCCATGGGCGTTGATGTGTACACCATCTGTGTCGGTCCATTTTTCTCCTGGTACGAACGAATTGTGTGTTTCTGCATATAGGCTGATGAGCAAGGGGTAATTTAATAGGAGGCTTACTCCTATTAGTGTGGCAATTCTTCTTTTTGTCATTGTTCTTCCAATAAAAATACTGCACTCTCAAATGCGCTGCCGATGTGGAGCATCAAACCGACGTTCATCAGGTAGTCGCCGGAAAACACTTCTTCATTTCCATCGAAAACGCTCCATTCGTGTTGCTTGTTGATTTCAGTTACTTTGTATTGCTTTGTCGAGTCGAGCCCTGCAAGTTTTGTTTCAAAATATTCTGTGCGCCCATGATATTTTAAACTATAAGCAAATAGGACCGCTTGTTGCTTGTCTTGGGACACATACATGTGCGATGCCCATCCGTTCGGCCCGTAGGGGGACAATAAACGGTACAAATCGCCCCATTGGATGATCGGGCGTATCTGTTTGTAGCAGCTGATGGCTGCTTTGGCAAATCCTATTTCGTCTCCTTTGATGTCTTTCGGCTGTAATTCCAGGCCCAAACGCCCGGACATGGCCACATCGAAACGGAATTTCAACGGCAGCATCATGCCGGTTTGGTGGTTCGGACTGGTTGACACGTGTGCCCCGGTTGCCATTGCCGGGAAAAATGTGTTTGCCCCATGTTGGATAAATATCCGATCCAAAGCATTCGTGTTGTCGCTGGTCCACACCTCGTTGTGGTATTTCAAGGCACCATAGTCCAGCCGTCCACCACCTGCAGAGCACAATTGTATTTGTACGTCAGGATGTTTTGCACGGATGCGTTCATATACATGATATAGCCCGGTTACGTAGTCGTGCCAGAAGTGGCTCTGCTTGTCTGCCGGCAGATAGTCCGACCCTACATTGTCTATGGAGCGGTTGGCATCCCATTTCACGTAGTTGATGTGAGGAGACATGGCTAGTATCCGGTCGAATGTTTCCACGATGAAATCCTGCACTTGTGGGTTGGTCAGGTCGAGCACCCATTGGTTGCGCATGGGCAAGATGTCCCGTTGGCCGCTTTTGACAATCCATTCCGGATATTTTTTTGCCAATTCGCTGTTGGGATTGACCATTTCCGGCTCTATCCAAATGCCGAATTGGAGGCCTTTGGATGCGGCATAATCAGCCAGGTAGCCTACCCCCCTGGGTAGTTTGTCCGTGTTCACGTGCCAATCGCCCAAACCGGCGTTGTCGGCATTGCGCGGATATTTGCTGCCGAACCAGCCATCATCCAGTACAAAGAGTTCCACCCCGAAATCTGCTGCGGTATCAATCATGTCGGTGATAGTTTGCTCCGTGAAGTTGAAATAAGCACCCTCCCAACTGTTGAGCACTATGGGGCGAAGCTTGTCGGCGTGCATCATGCCGTATTTCCGTCCCCAGTTGTGGAAGTTCCGTGTGATTTCTCCTTTCCCATTCGGGCTGTATGCCAAGAGCATTTCAGGAGTGCGGAGTTTGTCGCGGGCGGATAAGGTGCGGGTCGCCGCAAACGGGTGCATCCCGCTTATGATGTTTAGGCGACCGGTTTCGTCCACCTCGAACGACAATTCATAATTTCCTGACCATGCCAGTGTGCCGGCATACACATCGCCCGAATTTTCTTGTGCAGGAGCGTTGATCGACAGGATGAAAGATGGGTGTTCGGCCTTTGTCGTCTGGATGCCCCGGCGTGTCTCAATCGTTTTCACTCCATGTGTCAGCATTTCTTCTTCCTGCTGCATTTCGTGTGCCCATGTGCCGTAAAAGTGGGTCAAATAGTAGGCTTGTGCATGTAATGGCACGAAAGAGGACGCTATCTGCTCCACTTGAATGTCCTTCTTTTCGTTGTGATAGATTTCTGTGAACTGGCTGATGATGTTTTCTTTACGGTAGGCAATGAAATGTACTTCCACGTGTACAGGGTAGATGCTGTCTTTTAAAAAGATGACTGTTTCCGTGCGGTTTTCGTCCAACGACGTTTGCCGCATGGAAGCATAGACAAGGTCGGTGGTCAGCACGCCATCAGCATGTGTCATTTTAAGTGCCGGTGCCTGGTAATGCCGTCCCCCATAGGCCGGGAAAATCTGCGGTGCCAATTGATGCTGGGTGTCCGGTTGCTTTTTGAACTCCTTGTGTTGAAACCCGGACAAGTCATCGAGTTTGTTTCCAAAGTGTTGGAATATGACTTGTTCACCAGGTTTTGCGGTGAAAACCATCGATGTTCGTTCCGTCGCAACTTCGATAATTTCTTTGTTTTGTCCAATAACGGGCAAGCAACAGAGGGCGACAAGCCACTTGATATGTTTTATTGTCATGAATGATGGTCTTATAATTGTTTCACAAATTTGATATGAGCGGTTTCCCCGTTGTCGAAAATGGCGGAAGCAATGTAAGTGCCGACGGCCAATGACATGACATCCAGATTGGCCGCCGAGTTTCCATGTGCTGGAACAGTTTGTAGTACTCGTCCGTCCAAAGACACGATCCATACGTCCGACATGGGTTTATTGGAAAATATGGATAGCCATCCGTTTTTTTCCAAGCAGCTTAGCCGGTTTTTGTTTGTTGTGTCGACAACGGGCAACTGCGAGCTCCCTTTTTTCTCCAGCCGGTAAACCCTTACGTCTTTTGTGGGCACGTCATAGGCAATTGTGTTGCGTATGGGTTGTTCTTCTCCAGTCCATAGCTCTACCACACGTTGGAAGTCATCAGGGCCTGCTCCCAGGCGCGATAGTTCCAAGCTCCCGGAAAGGGTGTTTTTTGCATGGTAGTTGAACACCGCAAGGTAAAGATAACGGTCGGTTTCCAACATGAAGAAGTTTTCGGCACGGTTTACCCCTGATGCCTTGTAACCTTCGACTGGGTAGAAAGACCTGCCCTGTTTGGCTATCTCGTTAATGTTTTTGTTGGTAGCGAATGCCAACACCCGGTCGCGTGCCGTTTGCGTGCCGGGGCATCCCCCTTTCAGGCTTAGGTTGTCTCCCAACATGTAAAGGCCTATTATCACGGCAGAGGTGATACGGGCGCGGTTTTCGCTTTCGGAATACATCCGGTCATGTGCCTCGTCATACAGCACAATGTGGTCGGGGTCGTTGTGGGTATAGACCCGGTCGAGCCACCAGCCGAACGACAGGCTGTTCAGCAAATATTCGGTGCTACCGGTCCAATTGTACACATCGTTCATGGCCCCCCACACATCGCAACTGATGCGTTTAGAGTGGGCATATTGGGAGGGAAATGTAGGTGCAATGGACAATGCCATGAACATGTCGTCGCCACATTGCTCCATGAGGTACTGCATACCGTGGTTGTATGCCTGCATACCGGTTGTTATGCTGGGTTCATAGTAACTGTCGGCTTCCTGTGAGCCATTGTTCATGAAATCGAATTTGATGTATTCGAACCCCCATTTCTTGAACAGTTCTATCTGATATTTAATTCGCATTTTGACTCCCGGATGGGTCGGGTCTAGCGAGCGGCCCGATATGGAGCGTTCCTGTCCGTTGGCATACAGGTAGGCGTCTTTATACTTGTATTGGCCGTCTGTGCCTTCCATGTAGCGTTCCCCGTCATTGCTCCAATAGGAGAAGGGAGTCCAGTAGATACCGGCTTTTTGCCCCCTTTGTTTGCAGCTTTTCACGAAGTTCATCAGGTCGCCGTCAGACATGTTGATGTCCCAATAGGAATCAAGCCCCATGTAGGTGATGCCTTCGTTCTCAAAGCCCCTGGGTTGCAGCTCGTCTTTTATGAATGCGGAAACATCCCGTGCGCTGGCGTAATTCACTTCCTTTTCCATGCCGCCCCAGCTGTTCCAGCCGAATGGCGTACCCGTAATCCAAGTCCGCCGGGGTGCTACCAGGGCATTTGCTTCTCCGTAAGTCTCCAACCCTTGCCGCCAATCATCGAACATGCCGACTAGCATTTTGGGCGATTTCAGGCTTGTCCCTTTTATGGAGCCGTGTTCCTTGGTGGTTTTGGGGCAGTCGCTGCATCCCACGTTCACATCGCGTGTTTGTGCATGTGCAATGCCACCGAAGCATTCCAGATGTTCTATCCTTTGGTTGTCTTTGGTTGAGAAGCGGATGCCGGTTTTCCAGGTGTCATGTTCCACGGATCCTATTACCAGGCCTTTGCGGCTTTCCCCGTTGAATACGGATGTGACCTCAAAAGAAATCGTGTCCGTCGTCAGAGGGGATGACAGGTAACGCACCCAACTGTCATTGTCGAATGGGACGGACAAAATGCGGTTGGAGGCACTTTGAGGGAGGAAAGAACTTGGTGTGTGCGTGGCGATGGGAGCCATGTAATTGCTAGATATTTCTGTGGCCGACTCGGCCTGTACCTCGGTGAGGAAATAGTCGTGTTCAGGGTAAAAGAAAAACACCTGCAACAGATCCGGCAAACCGGCAATGCCACTGTAACGTACGGTATATTTTGTGCCGTTGCCAAAGCAGTCGGACACGATTTCGTCCGTCAAGGTGATTTCCGGGTAGTCTGTGCTCGACAGGAACGCATCACCCGATTTTGCTTTCACGAATACCCCCGACAATATGCTGTTGCCTTGGTATATGAAATCCACCCCTTGTTTCTTCTCATTGTATTCTATCACCCAGTTTTGTTCTTTGATGGAGAAATTCGGCGCGGCCATCGCCATATAAGGAATAGCACTACAAGCCAATAGCCCGACTCCTAAGGCATATTTGTTATGTTTATTTCCTCTTTTCATCGTTTGTGTCGTATGTAGTAAATGATGCTTATAAGATTGATGTGAGTCCCTTATGTCCACGGTTAAGCTCCATGATTTGCCAAGGTAGTATGCCAGCTTCTTGGGCTGTGCCATATCGCTGTTGGATACCATGTGGAATGGATTTTTAGGATGGATATCCTCCTGTTGCCAAGGGTTTGGATGGCATTCTCCCGAGCGCCCGATGGAAAAGTGCGCACTTTTTTACCGAGATTGCCCACGTCATCTGCAACGCGGGGAAAGGCTGGGAAACAATCCTTTGGCAACATGCGGACATCCTTTTTTAGTAACCCGGATTTTGGCTTTCCGGCCCCATGTCTTGGTTCATGCTTATTTCATCCAGCGGGATGGGGTAGCGGAAGCGGTTCTTGTCTACTGTTGTGATGCCTTCGTTGAGAAACCAGGTGTTTCGGGCAGGCACAAGCTTTTCTACCATGCCGGTCCGTATCAAGTCCATTCGCCGCCAGCCTTCGAAGCAAAGCTCCCGCATCCGTTCGTCCATCAATCGGTCCATGAACTCATCGGCAGGAAGGTCCGTTGGCCACATGTTCGGGCCGACAGGTCGGCCGCCAAACGCACGGGCGCGTATCTTTTCGTTGATCAGTTGGATGCCTCTGGCCTGTTCACCAGAAAAATACAGGGCTTCCCCATAGCAGAGCACGATGTCGCCAAAACGTAAGTAGGGCATGGGTTTACCGCTATAGAATGTGTTCAGTCCTTTTTCTTCGATGCGTTTGTCCTCATATTTCTTGATGTGCGGATCCAATTCGTCACCATAACACCAACCGAGGAGCACGGGTGTCATCCCTTCGTATGTGAAATCGTAGCGGATGCTTACGTCTTTCCGTTTGTCGCCTTCTTCCCAAAGCCCTCCTTCATCGGTCATGGAATAGCAATATCGGGTGGGCATGATGTGGTCGAATCCGGCAAAATAGATGGTTGCTTCCACGTCGGACATGATGGACACGGCACGCGACCCCACATTCCATTGCTGTTCGCTGTTGTCGGGCTTTGTGTTCGTGAAGCGGAAGGCATAAACCATTTCGCGTTCGTATTCCATTTCGTTGTCGGTATGTGACAAACCGTTTTCATCGAATATTACGGCATAGTCGGAAGCTCCGGTTTGCCGGAACGCGGGGTCTTCGTAGACGACCTGGAAGTGTTCGGCTGCCAGCTCGTAATCGCGCATTCCCGATTCTTCTAGAGCATAAAGATATGTTTTGCCCAGCATGGCATGGGCAAAGGCTTTTGAGAAGCGGGATTTGTCTGCTTCGTATGCTTCGCTGCTGTGTTCCGGGAGATATTTCAGTGCATTTTGGAAATCTTGTATAATGGTGTTATAGACAAGTTCCTGCGGTTGCCTTTTGCTGCCATGTTCTGCTACGATTTCCGTGTTGTTGAGGGGTATTTCTCCAAAACTTTGTATTAGTTCGAAGTAGCATGCTCCCCGCAGGGCACATGCTTCCGAATAGTAACGGGCCATTGCGGAATCGCTCTCCGATACATCGACCAGCTTGTCGATGGCCAAAGTGGCTTTAGATACGATTTGGTAACGTTTCGTCCAGAAGTCGAGCGTGTATTGGTTTGTGGAGGTCATCTCTTCGTTATACAGCTCAATGCCGCGTTTGTCGGCATTATCCCGATATTGCACTCCGCCCAATTTGTACTCGTCGGTGCCCAAAGAGTATTCGGCCCATGTTTTGTGGCTGTCGCGGAACTCCTTATACAGACCGACAATATAGGCATTCGTTTTTTGGGGGCTTTCGAAGACGGCTTCCGCATAAATTTTTGATTCCGGTTCAATCAATAGGAAGTCATTGCAGGAAGCCATGCATGCGAGCAATCCTCCCAGTATAATAATCGCTTTGCTTTTCATACAAATTCGTTTTTGTGTTAGAATGTGACATTTAGTCCTACGGTGAAACTCCGTGTCAAAGGATACGCTTCACCCGATTCGGGGTCATAACCTTTGTAGTTGGTCAATATGAAAAGATTGTTACCCGAAGCGTATATCCTCAGGTTGTCGGCAAACTTGCTGATCCATTTGTTCGGCAGGCTGTAGGAAAGTGTCATGGCAGAACAACGCAAGAATGACGCATCAAGGGCACTGATGTCGAATTGGTTAAATGAGTAGCGTTTCTCGCCGGAAACGACATCGTTGCTTTCATCTTCGGCAGCTCCCACGCTCACATGCCATGCCCGTGGCATCGTTGTGCTGGGATTTTCGGGAGTCCAGCGGTCCAGCCATGCGATACTGGCTACGCCATCGCCGCGTCCGCTCATCATGGAATCGTATGCCCAGCTTGTGCGTTTCGCTCCATAGGAATAGTTGAACACAGCCTCAAAAGAAAAGCCTTTATAGCCGAGATAGGTGGAAAAGCCTCCGTAGAACAGGGGGTCTTTCTTGCCTACGATGCCCATGTCACCCAAATAAGTGATTTCGCCATCGTTGTTGCGGTCGGCGGGTAAGTAATCGCCCGGACGGATTTTATAACCGCCTTCTATGCGTTTTAGGCTGTTTACATAGGCCATGTCTTCCACTTGTGCTATTTTGTCCAGTTCATATGCATAGATGCTGTTCAGTGATTCGTCAACGAAAAGATGCCCTTCGCGGCCGGTGACTCCTCCGTTCCAAATCACGTCCTGGTCGTCATACAACTTCAATATCTTATTCTTGTCATGCGAAATGTTCCCTGAGAGAGACCAGGTAAAATCTTTCGTCCGAATCAATTGTGCGTTGAAACTGAACTCAACTCCTTTGTTTTCCAATTCTGCAACGTTGGCTATTTGGTAGTCGTATCCAGAAGATGGATAGAGGTTCATTTTCATTAACAAGTCGCTGTTTACCATGTAAAAAGCATCAAAGTTGAATGATAGTCGGTCGTTCCATAGGCTGGCTTCGAGTCCTATGTTCCATTGTTTTTGCTTTTCCCATTTTACATCCTTATTTTCGAGACGCTTGTCATCCACTTCCAACCCAATGTTACCGGCGGAGTACACCGGGTTGAAAATGGTTAGATAGGCATAGTCGGGTATGTTTTGGTTGCCTATGATTCCGAAGCCGGCACGCAACTTCAACAAATTAAGCCAGCTGGCATTTTCCATAAATGTTTCTTCCTTTATGTTCCAGGCAGCGGAGAACGAAGGGAAAGTGCCCCAGCGGTTGGACACGTCGAAGCGGGATGAACCATCGCGGCGTACTGTGGCGGTAAGAAAGTACTTTTGTTCGTAGGAGTAGTTGATACGTCCAATAAACGATAACAAGGAAGATGATTTGTAGTTTGATGCGACACTTACACGTTCCTTGTCAGTGAAAAAGCCCATGTTGTGGAAGCCGAAGTCTTCAATGGGGAAGCCATATACTTGCACATCGTTGTTGTTGGCTGATCTTTTTTGCACACTCATGCTGAACAGCCCGAGCAAACGGTGTTTCTCGGCGAAAGTATGTTCGTAGGATATGGAGTTGTCCCATTGCAGGTTCAGGTCGTTGCCACGCCATTGCCACGCTATGCCGCCATAATTGTCGCGAAGCGATTGCCCCGTGTATGAAGGTGTGTAGCGGTTGTCTTGCCGGTTGAACATGTCCACGGAGAAAGTCGTGCGGATGTACAGGTTTTTCAAGGGATTGATTTCTGCGTAATTGGATGACAGGATGCGGTTGTGCACCTCTTCCCGGTCGATGTCCAAGCTTAACAGCGGGTTGTATGAATCCATCGAACTCACACCGCCCCATTCCATGTAAGGCCGTTCGGTGTCGATGGTTTGCATCGGGTTGCCGAAGAAAGCTTTGTCATAAGCGTCGCCTTCCAAAACAGAGCGGTTGCCTTGTGAGACGATGGTGTTCGTGCCGACACGCAACCAAGGCTTTATGACCTGGTCCAGGCTTATTTTGCCGCTGTAGCGTGTGTAACCGGCATTTTTCAAGACACCGTTTTCATCGGAATAACTGAATCCGAGATAGTAGGTGGTTTTGTCTGTCGCACCCGAGAAGTTCAACGCATGGTTTTGCGTGTACCCGGTGCGGAGTAATTCGCCGACCCAATCCGAAGTGATATTGTTTTGCCCATTATAAAGCTCTTCCATGGAGAATGCTTTGTTGATGCTTGCGTCGGCTATGGTCAGGTAGTTGTTGATGTACGCGGCCCGGTCGGCATCGGGATGTAGATCCATGTAGCCATTGGCATAGGCATCGATGCGTAAGTCATATAACTGTCTCGCATTTAGACGCTTCGTGCGGTTTTGGTAGGTGCTGACGGAAACGAAACCGCTGTAGTTGATTTTACCTTCCCCCTTTTTCCCTTTTTTGGTGGTTATCACGATTACCCCGTTGGAAGCCCTTGCACCGTAAAGTGCCGTGGAGGAAGCATCTTTCAATACTTCGATCGATTCGATGTCATCCGGGTTGATCAAGCGTAGGGCATCTTCCACCTCCATGCCATCGACAACATAAACGGGATCCTGGCCATAGTTGATGGAATTGATGCCACGGACACGGATCTGCACGTCGCCGCCAGGCGAGGCGTTGCTGCGTGATACGTACAGTCCCGGCACTTTGCCTTGCATGGCCACGCTTAGGTCGGTTGTGGGCACTTCGCGCAGTTGTTTGCTGCTTATCCCGCTTACGGCTCCCGTCAAGTCGCTTTTCCGCATACGTGTCCCTACAACAAGGACTTCTTCTATTGCGAACGTTTGGGGGGACAAACGGGCGTTTAAAACACCTTTATTGGCAACCGCCTCGCATGTGTCGTAGCCGAGGTACGAGAAAACAAGCGTTGCTCCGTTTGCGACGGAGATGGTATAATTCCCGTCAAGGTCGGTTATAGTACCTACTGTGGGTGTCTCTTTGACAATTATGGTTACGCCGGGTAGCGGTTCATCCGTTCCGGCATCGGTTACGATGCCGGATACGACCTTTTCTTGCGAGGCTGCGGGTGCCAAGGCACAGGCGAAAAGTAAGGCCGGCAAAAGTATTCTCATTCCTAAATTCATGTATCAGTACGTTTATAAAGAGTTTCTTTTACAGGGAGAAATAAATTGGATGCCTGTTCTTCTTCTTGAAAAGAAAGTGGGTAAGCATAGGATACTATCCGGCAAGCAGCCTGAAGACAGTGTCGGAAAGGCATAAGCGATGCCGTCTCACAGCCAAAGGCTTTTGCTATGGCTGTGAGACGGGTTGCTTACTCAGCCATTATGTGATGTACGTTTTTGGGTCTTACAAGATGACCTTGATGTTTTTTACGCCATCGCCCACTTGTGTTTTTACCAGATAGGTACCGGGCAAGAGCGTTGCGTTCAAGTAAGAACTGCCGGGCAGGCTTTCTGTGTGCAATAGGCTGCCGTTTACATCGAATACCGTAACGGAAGCCGGTTTGTCCGTGCTGACAAATATGCGCCCGTCTTTTACAAATGCGTTTGCGTTTACGACGATGGTGGCATTTGCTTTACTTGCCGTGGACAGGGCTGTTGACCTTACGAACGCGCTTCCTGCTTTGCTTTGGTCGATGGTTTGCACTCCCCATTCATACTCGCCGGCTGGCAAGCTCATGGAATAACTGGTTGTTCCCAACGCGGTTACGTGGTTGGTCGCTCTTAAGAAGCCATTTGTCGTATCGGCGGGTATTAGCATGTACAGTTCTCCATTGCTTTTTTTCAGGAAAAAATTGTAACGCAAGGCTTCCGTGGCGGTTTCCTTGTCGCTTCCGGCATCCCAACTGAAATGTACCATTCCATCACTTTCGGAAACGGTCAGATTGGATGGAGCGGCCGGGGTTTCGTTTTTCGGCAGGTTCCCTTCGTTCCTAAAAACCCCGAAGTGCAAACCCTCGCGGTCACCGGTGGTCAGGTTGTTGTAGCCCATGCTCATGGCATCCAAGTAGCCATCGTTGTTGTAATCGCCCAATGTCATGATGGCACCGCTTCGTACACTCCCTACCAAATCATCGCCATCCAAGCTGTTGAACATGTCGCCTTCCTCTTGCATGTAAATCGTTGTGCGTGGAATGCCGTTGCCCACTTCGCCACCCATTACGAAATCGAGCAATCCATCGCTGTTGAAGTCGGCAAAGTCGACCCCGGCCTTTTGGAAACTTCCCAACCCAATGTCGCTGCCGGCTGCATAGCGGAACACGGCGTATCCGTAGTCTTCCTTATCATAATAGTAAATGCTGGAAGATTTCCGCCATTCATCTTTCCCGGCCAGGTATTCGCCGCTGAGTAGGAAGTCCAGATGTCCGTCGCTGTTGATGTCGGCCACTCCGATTTGGCTTTTTGAACCGGCATCCGCGATGTCGTAGTTTATCATGTTATCCATGAAGGAACCGTCGCGGTTGTTCAGGTACATCATAACCAATGCGTTGTTGGCATCGCTGTTCCAGCCGTTGACGATTATATCCAACCATCCGTCGTTGTTGAAATCGGCGAAAGTAACCGAGCCTGCATTTTGGGGAGTGAAGGCCATCATCTCTCCAATGGAGTTTTTCAGCGGGGAGAGTTGGCGGATGAAGCGGCCGCTTCCTTGGTCGTTTTTATAGAGATCAACACGGCGTTCCCCGTTGCGTCGTCCGGTGGCAATGAGATCCATGTAGCCGTCGTTGTCATAGTCGCCCACCGAAATGACGGAGGCATAATTCGACTCTTCTTCCACGTACAAGCCTTCCAACCCGGTATCGGACACACGTTCGAACGAGCCGCTTCCCGTGTTTTCGTATAAATCGAAGAATAGTGCATAGTCGTTGTCTGTCTTGTCCGGATTGTTTTCGTCCGGGTCGGGACGGTTTTCATCGTACAAATTGCCCATGAAGAGGATATCCATGAGGCCATCGTTGTTATAGTCAATCCATTGCATGATGACGTTGTACAAGTCGTTTTCTTTGAGGCCGTCAACGACAGGGAAGCCGATCATCGACAAGTCCGATGCCATTAAGTCAAGTCCGTTACTGTCGTTGGGTTTCAGCACGAAGCTGCGGACGGCCCAGGTTTCCGGTTCGCGGCCGAAAGCGAGTACCTCCAGTTTACCGTCATTGTCGTAATCGCCCCACATGGAAGTGCCCCGGAATATCATGGGCGTGCCGGAAGGTGTTATTTCTTCAAATGCCGGGAATGTGGTTTGTGCCTGTATGTTCATGCTCAAACATGTTGCCAATGCGATAGAAGCCGCATTTTTAAAGATAAGATGTTTTTTCATTCTGTGGTTTATTATGTGTTTGCTTGTAAACATTCCATTGCGGGCGTTACAATACGACTTTTTCTACTTTTTCACCTTGTGCGGTATTTATCTTTACCAGGTAAATTCCTGGTTTCAGTCCGTTTTGTATGACTTGTGTGCCTTGCACCTGTTGATTGTGTGCCACACATGTTCCGCTTGCAGTATAAAGGGTTACCAATGCGAGGTTGGATGTTGTTGCGTAAATAGTTCCTTCTTGCACATAAACATTCACTTCGTCTGTTGGATGCAAGGGAGTGCTTGTCGTTGTTTGCGTGGTGGTGGATACGGCAAAGGTGCTTCCTGTTTTTCCTTGGTCTATGGTCTGCACGCCCCATTCCATCGTTTCGTTGGGCAGCGGCAGGGTATACGAACAAGTGCGGAGTGCCGGTGTCAGTTCAGTTGTTTTCAAGAAGCCCGTAGCTATGTCGGCCGGGATGACTGTTATCAGTTCGCCATTCTTCTTCTTGACATATACATTATAGGTGAGGGCTGCTTCCGGGGTTTCTTTGTCGCTTCCGCCCTGCCAGGTGAACGTCCATGCGCCGTCGGCATAGCTGGCTTGCAGATCGGTCGGTGCGGCAGGTGCTTCATTCTTTGTCAGGTTGCCGTCGTTGTGCCAAGCAAAGAATGCGGGGTTGTTGGTGCCTCCCGCTATTTCTGAACCGTACCCCATGGAGAAAACATCCAGGTATCCGTCATTATCATAATCGGCAATGACCACATCGGCTCCCGAGCGCAACTGGCCGAATGCGTTGGCTTGCTTTTCAAAAGCGTATTTCCCGGTTTCGTCAGCACCGCGATTCAGGTACAAGGCGCTTGATTTTTGCCCGTCATCTCCAACGCACACCACGTCCGGCAAGCCGTCGCTGTTCAGGTCGGCCACGTCTATTGAACCATAACTTATGCCAGCCAGCGATTTCCCTTCTTGAAACTCGGCCTTGCAGAAGCCTTCGTGCGTGTCGTTGATATACAAGTCGGCATGTTTGCTCCATGTGTTGTCACCGTCGTTTTTCCGCTCGCCTGTTACAATGAAGTCCAGATAACCGTCGGAGTTGATGTCCGCCCACATTATGCGGCCTTTTTGTGTCCCTTCCGTCACGACGGCTTCTATATTCATGTCGACAAATGTTCCATTGCCCGTGTTTTTGTATAGCTTCACTTTGCCGTTCTGATCCCAGCCGTTGTAAAGCACGTCCGGCAGCCCGTCGTTGTTGAAGTCGCCCACGCTGATGGTGCCGTTGTTCAGGTTGGTGAAAAGTCCTTCCACTTTCTCGAAAGCCCCGTTACCTTCTTTGTTCTTGTAGAGCCACACTTTGCTGTTGCCGTTTACTTTCCCGGTTAGCAGGATGTCCTGGTATCCGTCGTTGTCGCAATCGGCCACCACTAGGGCATGGCCGTATTGGTTCTCTTGTTCGATATACAAACCTTCCAGGCCGGTGCCTTCAACCAGTTTAAACCCTGTACCGTCTTGTTCATACAGGTTGAGTAGCAAATTGGTTGCTTTGTCGCTCTCGTTGTTGTCTGTGGTGGTTCCCATGAGCAACAATTCGAGCGCGCCGTCGTTGTCATAATCAATCCAGGTGATGGTCGGATTGTATATGTGGTTGTCAGGCAAGCCCAACTTTTCGTGCCAGCCGGCAGTGCTCGATAGTGCGCCGTCCTCGTAACCCAGTTCATAGGAGACAACCGCCCACGGGCCGCTTTGGCGACCGACAGCCAAGACTTCGTGTTGTCCGTCGTTATCATAGTCGCCCACAAGGGGTGCTGTGCGGAAAATTTTGATTGAACTGCCATTCGGTGTCGCGTTCGTAAATTCGGGGAACGACTGTGCTGATGCCGAAGACATTGCGCCTAATGCCAGCAAGGTAAAAACTTTCGGAAAAAGTAATTTCTTCTTCATGACAAAATGTTTTTTAGTTGAACTATTATTGAGTGAAACGTCATAAGCATTAGTGCTTGTGGCAGTGCAAAAATAGAAAAGCAGAAAATTATTGCACTATAAAAAGACGCCAAAAAATAGTGCAACCGTTCCAAGGGTGGCTTGGGAAGTGCATATTGCGACAGATTTTACATTTTTTGCGACAGATTTTGTGGCTTTATTGTTGATATTTGTATCGGCTTAAAATGAATTCTTATGAAGTTGATTATTCTTCCTTTCTTGCTTTTTTTGCTGTCGGTCGTTCCTGTGCGGGGCAGCTCTGGGCTTTTTTTTACGGTCATTGATGGGAATGCGGGCCTTTCGCAAAACAATGTGAAAGCCCTCATCCAGGATAGTTATGGTTTCATGTGGTTCGGCACACGTAATCAGCTCAATCGGTATGATGGCGTTTCCATCAAGATATATGATTGTTACGACCTGGTTGCCCGGGTGGGGAACAACAACATATCGGCCCTGTTCGAAGCTCCTGACCGCAAGTTGTGGATCGGGACCGACAATGGCGTGTACTTGTTCGACCCGCTAGTCGAAACGTTTAGCCGTTTCGGCAAAACCACTTCGAATGGAGAAAGCATTGAGCAATGGGTATTCGACATTCAAGCGGACAACGAGCAAAACATTTGGGTGGTCGTGCCCAACCAGGGGGTGTTCAAATATAGCTTGCCGGAAGACCGGCTCACGTTGTACCCGGTGGTTGACAAGCTTATGCCGAACAGCAGCAACCCGCAATGCATTGCCATCGAGGACAACGGCAGGGTGTGGGTGGGAACAAACCGGCATGGTGTGTACCTGTACAACAAGGCGACGGATGATTTCACGCAATACTTGGGTGACGAGAACGAGCAAACTCTGGCCGGGCAAAACATCTATGCCATGTGCCATTACGAGGACGAACTGATAATCGGCATACATGAGGGTCGCCTGGTGAAGTTGAACAAGAAGCGGAACGTGCTGTCGGACGTGCTTTTCCCGGATGCCAATTACAAAATCATAAGGAGCATCACGCTACTGAACGACGATGAACTGTGGGTGGGGACGGAAGACGGGCTATACGTCATGAACGAGAAAAAGCAATACCTGAAGCATATATTCAACGACCCGCTGAACAAAAACTCGTTGTCGGACAATTTCATCGAGCGCATCTGCATGGACCGCGAAGGGGGTATCTGGATAGGGACGCATTTCGGGGGAGTCAACTATTTGCCTGCCCGGAACAACACGTTCGAGCAGTTCGTGCCGCTGAGTAAGACCAATTCTATCACCTCCAAACGTATCCGTGAAATGCAAGAGGACAATGCCGGGCGCATTTGGATAGGCACGGAGGATGCCGGCGTGGACGTGTACGACCCGGGCAAGGGTTCATTCACCCACGTCGGGCACCTGCATTATGGGAAGACGCTGGCCATGCTCATACAAGACGGCAAGGCGCTCATAGGCTACTTCAAAAACGGGCTGGATGTGGTGGACATGCGCCATGGCATGTCCGTGCGGCATTATTCCGAGCGTGCGTTGGGGCTGAACGAGGCCAGCATATACGCCATGTGCGAAGACCGTTACGGGCAAATATGGATAGGGAACGCATGGGGCGTGTACATGGCTCGGAAAAATAGCCTACGTTTCGAGCGGATGAAGATGTTCGGCTCGTTTTACTCGTATGACATCATGGAGGACTCCGAGGGGTACATCTGGGTAGCCACGATGGGCAACGGCATATACCAGTACGACCAGGACAAAAAGGAACTGAAGCACTTCGTGGCCGACGGGGGCGAACGCAGCCTTAGCTCCAACTCCGTCAGCAGCATCACGGAAGACTATCTGGGACGGATGTGGTTCTCCACGGATCGGGGCGGGATAAGCATGTACGACAAGAACTCCGGACTGTTCACTAGCTACTCCATCGAAGACGGCCTGCCCGACGACGTGGCCTACAAGATATTGGAAGACAAGCAGCATAACCTGTGGTTCGGCACAGACAAGGGACTGGTGCGCTTCAACCCCGACACGAAAGACATACGCGTGTTCACCCGGAAGGACGGCTTGGTGTCGAGTCAGTTCAATTATAAATCGGGACTCAAAACCAACCAGGGCAAGTTCTATTTCGGTAGCCTGGAAGGTCTGCTCGCGTTCGACCCCGACAACTTCGAGGACAACCGCTACATCCCGCCCGTTTATCTCACGCGGATAACCGTGAACAACGAGGAGATACACCCGCTGGACAAGAGCGGCATCCTGCGGCAAGGTATCTCCCACGCCCGGAAAATCGTGCTGAAGCACAACCAGTCCACCATCAGCTTCGACTTCGTGGCGTTGAGCTACACCGCCCCGTTGGCCAACACCTACATGTACAAGATGGAAAATATCGATACCGAGTGGACCACCACGACGGCCAATCGGAGCGCGGCCTACGCCAAGCTACCGCCCGGCAAATACACCTTCAGGGTCAAAGGTTCGAACAACGATGGCCATTGGAACGAGCAGGGAGCCTCCATTGACATTGAAATACTGCCCGCCTGGTGGGCCTCACGGGTGGCCTACGTCGCCTACTTCATCGTGTCGGGCGTGCTGCTGTCCTTTGTGGTGAGGTATTACATCCGCCGCAGCCGGAGGCACAACAACGAGCGCCAGCGGCTTTTTGAGATGGAAAAAGAAAAAGAACTTTATGAGGCCAAAGTTACGTTCTTCACTGACATCGCCCATGAAATACGCACCCCCGTCACGCTCATCAACGGTCCGCTGGAGTCCATCCTCGAAATGCCGATACAGGACGACGAGCTGAAGCGCAACCTGCTCATCATCGAGCGGAACACCCAGCACCTGCTCAATTTGATAAACCAGCTGCTCGACTTCCGCAAGGTCGATGCGAATAAGGTGACAATGAGCTTCCGCTATACGGACATCAACCAACTTGTCGAGGAGTGCAAAGAGCGTTTCGAGGAAGCCCCCCACGTCGGGGACAAGCGGGTGACTATCAGCTTGCCTGCCGAGCACGTCCATGCCTACGTAGACAAAGACGCTTTCTCGAAGATAGTGAACAACTTGTTTGCCAACGCCATGAAATACTCCGATAAGAGTGTCAATGTGCAGCTCGTATCTGATGCAGAGCATTTCACCGTTCGCTTCACCAACGATGGCGAACTCGTGCCCGACGAGGCGCGGGAAAAGATATTCGACCCTTTCTTCAGGGTGCGCACAAGCGGGGTGGGTTCGGGCATCGGCCTTTCATTGGCCCGCTCGTTGGCCGAGCTGCACGATGGGAGCCTGGTGTACGAGGTGGAAGGTGCCCTAAATGTATTCGTGTTGCGAATGCCCCTGTCGCAAAAGGACGTGGCCAACGTGCTGCTCGATGACGGGCCGACATCCAAGGACGACTTTGTCATAAGCCGTGGTGGAAACACTCTCGGGATGAGTAACTTGGAGACGATGCTGGTTGTGGAGGACAACGTGGAGATGCTCGACTTCATAGTCGACAAACTGAAGAAACATTACATCGTGGAAACAGCAGCGAACGGCAACGAAGCCTTGGAGGTACTTGGCGAAAAAAACGTGAGCATCGTGGTGAGTGACCTGATGATGCCCCAAATGGATGGCTTTGAGTTGTGCAAGGCCATCAAAAGCAGTTTGGAATACAGCCACATCATCTTCATCATGCTTACGGCCAAGAACGACCTAGCGAGCAAGATAAAGGGGCTGGAGCTGGGGGCCGATGCCTACGTGGAGAAGCCTTTCTCGTTCCAATATTTCACTGCCCTGCTCAGTTCCCTGCTGAACAACAAGAGGCGGGAGAAGGAACTCTTCCTACAGAAACCCTTCCTTCCCATACAGCAGGTGGGCATGAACAAGGCCGATGAGCAATTCATGAACAAAATCATCGACATCATCAATGAAAATATCACCGACTCTGGCTTCAACGTTGAGCGGCTTGCCGAGCTTGCCTTCATGAGCCGCTCTAGCCTGCATCGCAAGTTCAAAAGTTTGTTGGAACTCTCGCCCACCGACTTCATACGCATCGTGCGGTTGAAGAAAGCTGCTCAGCTCATCAAGGAAAACGGCTCGCGTGCCAATGAGGTGTGCTACCTGGTAGGCATCAACTCGCCGTCTTACTTCATCAAGCTGTTTCAACGGCAATTCGGTATGACCCCGAAGGAGTTCGAGCGGCAGGAGGGCGAGGGCACGAAATGACCCGCAGGCGGTTGTCTGTGGCGGTAGGGTGGTGTTATAATAAAACATATGAGTTTGGCATAAAGACGTGCAAGAGCATCTGGTCTGATGCTTGCCATTCCATCCTTCCCGCATGAATTGGAAAACATGTGCTGGCAAAACAAAAACACGCTTCATCCATCTCCATAGAAGGGGCTAAAGATGCTGAACTCGCGTCTCTTTATTAAAAGGGGGGAGTGAAGTTACTTTTGCCTACAGCTATCACACGAAACATGCTTCGTTGCGTGAACCGACATCCACTACCTCTGAATACCTCCCCTCCAGACACCATCGGGAAACTTTGTATTAAAAGATTTCTACCCCTTTGGAAAAAAGGTTGTGGCTCTTTAGACAAGCTGTAAAGCTCCTCCTTTGGAGGGGTTGGGGAGGCTTTGGGTCCTAAAAAAGAAAGTGTGTCGAAACAGGGAAAGTGCTCCGTGTTTCCCGCGTGTTAAAATTCCTGTTTCGACACACCTTGTCCAGGGGGCATGGCAGACCGGGGAATGCCCCGCAGGCACGGACTGGGTCAGCGTACCAACACCTTCTCGGTGTGGTTGTCGCACTTGACCACATACACGCCCGGTGCCATTGGCGCGTGGCGGTCGCATTTCACGCCGGTGAGGGTGTACACGTCAAATGCGGCCTGGGGGTTGCCCGTGTAAGTGATGCGCCTGCTTTGTACCACGAAGCGGGGGGCGGTATGGCCTGCCACACTCGGTGTGGCGGTGGTCGCTTGTCCGGCGGGGGTGTAGAACACGATTTCCGAGCAACTGGCAAAGTTGTTGTGCCCAGAGAGCACTCGGAAGCGGATGCCGCTCAGGTTGCGTGCCAGTGCCTGCTGCTCGTCGGTGAATTCGATTTGGTAAATGCCCGACAGGCCTTGGAAGTCATATTCCCCTATTTTGACGTAGTTGCCGTCTTCTGAGCCCTGCCCAGCGGGTAGCCCCCACACTTCAAATGCCTTGAAGTTGCCGTTCAGCTCGCTGGTTCGGGTGTAGTACATGATAGTTTCCACGTCTGCCGGTTCGAAGAAGAAGTCTAGTACGACAGGGAAGTAATCGGGGGCTTGGTTGTAGGGCTTGCCCGTTGCCGGGTCGTTGCCGTAGCGTGAATGGTAGTTCTTGTCGAACTTGCCGTCGTAGGCGTATTTTATTTCCCGCCCATTGTGCTCGCTCGAAGCTCGGGCCGAGGTGACAGTGATGCGTTCGAGGCCGGGCAACTCGACGATTTCGTAGGCTTTCCGTTTGCCATAGAAGAGCATTTCCGCGCAGCTGGCGAAGCCGGTGGTGCCCGACTTTACGATGAAGCGCACGTTGCGTATGTTTGGCAGCGGTTGGCCGCTTTCCCCGGTGAAGTCCATGCGGTGTTGCCCGGGCGCGCCTTCGAAGTCGTAGTCGCCCACTTTCTCATAATTGGTCATGCCGTTTTTCTGTACCCACAGTTCAAATTCCCTGAAGTTGCCGTTTGGGCTGTCGTCCGTGCGGGTGCAGTAGATGATGGCTGCAATGTCGGCTGCAGGGGCGAAGGTGTAGGTGATGGTGTCCGGGTTATCGGCCGATATTTTGTTGGAGTAGGCGGAGTGGTATAGGGTCGAGAAGTCCTGGTCGTGCGATTTGTGCACCTTTTCCCCGTTTTGCTCGGAGGTGGCTTGCGAGCTGTTCACTTCCAAGATGTCCTGTCCTTCGATGCCGGGCACGTTGGCGAAGTCCCAGTTCTCGTTGGTCGTGCGGCAGGACTCTAGCAAGGGCAGCAGTTCATTGAGTTTTTCCGTGTTGGTGGAGGCCACGTTGGTACCATCGGCCTCCCCGGGTGATTGGGCTATGTTGTGCAGTCGGTATGTGCCACTTGATGCGTAGTTGTTGACCTGCAATTGTATCAATTTCCAGTCGCCTTTGCGCACGGCTCGTTTGCCGCCTTGCTCATGGAACTCCCAATACAGATAGTCGTGTTCCTGTTGCTTGCCTTCACCGGTCAGGGTGGGCAAGTACGAGATGCCGTCCACTCCTTTGGGCGTTTCCACGTCCAGCAGGTCGCACATGGTGGGCAGGAAGTCCCAAAATGCGGACAGGTGGTCGGTTGTGTGTCCTTCTGTGATGCGGGCGGGCCAGCTCACGATGAAAGGTGTCCGTATGCCGCCTTCGTACAGGTCGCGTTTGTAGCCCCGATATGCTCCGTTGCTGTCGAAGTAGTCGGGACGGTTTCCTCCCTCTTTATGCACGCCGTTGTCCGATGCGAACATGATGATGGTGTTCTCTAGGATACCGTGCTTGTCCAGTTGATCAATTATGCGCTGTATGTCGCTGTCCAGCCGGGTTACCATGGCGGCATAGGTTGCCAGTGGGTATTGCTGGGACGAGTAGCTGCTGCCGGTCCCATCATAGGGGACATTGTCGTCGGTTCCGAACTGTTGGCGGTAGTCTAGGAATACGCCGTCGTTTTCGGGCACAATCAGTTCGGCGTGCGGCAGCGTGGGTGCCAAGTAGAGGAAGAATGGCTGGTCGGCTTTCGAGTCGATGAACTCGAGGGCTTTGTTCATGATTGTGTCGTGCGAGTACACCTGGCCGTAGAGGAATTGCTGCCGCGTCTCACCGTGTTGTATCTCGTGCAGGTATTCCGGGTAGTAGCTGTGTGCCGTTCCCTGCCCTAGGTAGCCGTAGAAGTAATCGAATCCGTGGTTTTGAGGGAAGCCTTCTGTGTTGGGGCCTCCCAATCCCCATTTCCCGGTGCAACCAGTCGCGTATCCCGCTTGCTTGAACAGTGCGGCTACGGTTACTTCACTGGTAGCCAGCGGCCAGTCATAACGTTCGGTCTCTTCGGTCGTTTCATTGTATATGTTTACGGCTTTGTTTCCTCGTATGTATGCATGTCCGGTGTGTTTCCCGGTAAGTAACGTGCAGCGCGAGGGGGCACTCACCGGTGCGCCGGCATAGTGTTGCGTGAAGCGTATGCCGGTTTCTGCCAGCCTGTCGAGTGCCGGTGTCTTGATTTTCTCTTGGCCGTAGCATCCTAGGTCGCCTATTCCCATGTCATCGGCCAGGATGTAGATGACGTTCGGTCTCTTTGCCGTCTGCCCCTGCACTTGCATGGGTAGCAAGGGTAATGCGCCCAGGGCGGACAAAATTCCTAATCCCAATTCTTTTTTCATAAGCAAACCGATGTTTAGTGTGTGCAATAATACAACAAAGATAGCGGAATATCTGTTGACGGAACGATATCGTTGTTTCAAAAAATAGGAAATCGGTAGTAATCTGCGTACCCTGTGTGTGTCCTGTGTGTGCGTTGCGACAATTATTCTATTTTTTGGGACGACAGGAAGAAATCATTGTCCTACTTTTGCATGGTACAAGGGCATGATATCCCTTCCAAGATGGAAGTATTTTTCTTATAATATAACAATTATGAAAAAGTATAATTTAGGCCTTTGGGCTTTAGGTTCGCTGGCTGTCGGTACAATTCGGGCCGAACAAGCCCCCAACGTCATCATCATATATGGTGATGATATCGGGTATGGCGATTTCAGTTGCAATGGTTCCATGACCATTCACACACCCAATGTCGATGCGGTGGCTTCGAGCGGTGTACGTTTCACCAATGCCCATGCCACGGCAGCTACGAGTACGCCTTCGCGCTATTCTTTGCTGACGGGCGAATATGCCTGGCGTCGTCCGGGCACGGGCATAGCGGCCGGTGATGCCGCCATGATTATTAAGCCGGAGCAATACACGATGGCCGATGTGTTCAAGGATGCAGGGTATGCAACCGGTGCTATCGGCAAATGGCATTTGGGCTTGGGCGATGAGGCCGGGAAGCAGGATTGGAACGGCGAAGTCGCCCCCAACCCGGCTGACTTGGGCTTTGAATACTCTTACATTATGGCTGCCACAGCCGACCGGGTGCCTTGCGTCTACATAGAAAACGGCAAAGTGGTGGGACTCGACCCAAACGACCCGATAGAAGTGAGCTACAGCCAGAACTTCCCCGGTGAACCGACCGGAAAAGACAATCCAGAACTGTTGCGGGTGAAATATTCCCACGGGCACGACAACACTATTGTCAACGGCATTTCGCGTATTGGTTACATGAAGGGTGGGCATGCCGCCCGCTGGGTGGATGCCAACATTGCCGATACCATTACCGCTCAAGCTATTCAGTTCATCGAGCGCAATAAGGAGAAACCCTTCTTTCTCTACTTGGGCACAAACGACATCCATGTGCCACGAGACCCCCATCCCCGCTTTGCCGGGAAGAGCGGCATGGGGCCGCGGGGCGACGTTATCTTGGCCTTCGACTGGACCGTGGGCGAAATCGTGCGCACGCTGAAAGAGAACGGACTGTATGAAAACACGCTACTTATCATCTCGAGTGACAACGGGCCGGTGGTGGATGACGGCTACCAGGATCAAGCCGTGGAGTTGCTGGGCGACCACAAGCCGGGATGGATTTACCGGGGCGGTAAGTATAGTGCTTTCGAGGCGGGTACAAGGGTGCCTTGCATGTTGAGCTGGCCTGCCAAGGTAAGAGAACCGCTCATTTCCGGGGCGTTGATGTCGCAAGTCGACCTGTTTGCCACGTTCGGTGCCTTGGTCGGTGCCGAAATACCAGAAGGGGCGGCCAAGGACAGTCGTGCCGAACTGGATGCATGGCTGGGGAATGACCTGGTCGGAAGGGAATTTGTGGTGGAACAGAATGCCGACAATACCTTGTCATTGCTCATGGGTGATTGGAAATACATTGTGCCCAGCAGCTCGGGAAGCATGAACACCCAGAAGAACATAGAAACCGGCAACAGCAAGGAACACCAGCTGTACAATTTGAAAGACGACCCCGGTGAGACGACCAACCTTGCATCACAGTACCCCGATATTGTTGAACAATTTCGACAGAAACTAAAATCCATCCGTTTGGAAGACTATCAAATCGAGAATTTGGAAATAGTCAATGTCGAAAACGGTTGGGCATCTTCATTCAATGGTGAAGGCACTCACATTAACAAATCATTTGACGATGATTTTAACAGTTATTATCATTCCAAATGGAGCAATGAGGCGAATGCACAACCTGGCTATTTTCCCATAACTCTTAACTATAACTTCGGTACAACCGACATTGAAAGCATAGTTTATCATACACGAACTGATGGCAATACGAATGGTAATTTTAAAAAATTCGAACTTTGGGCATTACCCGACCGGAAGACTCAATACGTAAAAATCGGTGAATATGACTTCGAGGGAAGAGCGGGTTCTTTTGTTATTGATATGAACGAAGAACAGAAAGGTAAGATGAAGAATATACGGGGTGTACAGTTTGTGGTTCATTCTGGAGCTGGACCACGGGTAGGATATGCAAGTTGTGCCGAGATGATCTTTTACTCAAAAAAGGATAATTCAACAAGTTTTGGAGCATTTAAGGAAGCCGATCAAATTCCAATTGTTATACGTGATCGGAAAATCGAATTAAGGAATCCTACTTCAGACATTTTGGTTGACGTATATTCTATATCAGGACAGCGTTTTGGTTTAAATACTGTACTGGCTCCCGATATTTATATTGTAAAAGCAGGTGAACAAGTGATAAAGTTGTGTATTATGTGAAGCAAGCACGGCAAAGCCCCCGATGGCATGTGCCATCGGGGGCTTTGCCGTAGCATGTCAAGGAAGCGAATGTAACAATGAGAACTCTCATCCCAAGTATCGTTCCGCCTCGATGGCGGCCTGGCAGCCGGCAGCGACAGC
>CASFUX010000203.1 GCA_949297975.1 uncultured Bacteroidales bacterium | reverse complement strand
AGGATTGCAGCTTGTGCGTGTCCCACTTCACGGAGATGATGCGGTTGCCCTGGCTGGTCTTGAGCTTGGCCGCCACGGGGCATTGCTGCTTGTGCACCACCACGATTTCCTGGTCGTTCACGTAGCCCAGTACGTCGTCGCCCGGGATGGGGTGGCAGCAGGCGGGCAGCTCGTAGCCCCGGCGGTCGTCGGTCAGGATGAAAGTCTTCTTGCGGTCCACGCGCTGGGCAGGCACCAGTTCGGGTTCGCGGGGCTTGCCGTCTTCGCCGTCCTGCCCTCCGCCCCCGCCGAACAGCTTCAGGTAGCGGGTGAAGACGTTCTTGCCCTTCGGCTTGAACAGCTTCGGGATGTCGTCCAGGTTCAGTGCCTCCTGCCCGGCGCGGAGGTAAAGTTCCTGCGGCTCCACGATGTGATAATGGTTGAGCAGGCGCACGATGTTCGTGTTGTTCATCTCCAGGTTCAGCCCGGCCAGTATCTCGGCAATCTTCTGCTTGCCCCGGGCGGCCGTGCGGCGGTTTTCGCGGCGGAACCATTCGCCCAGCCGCGCCTTGGCGTGGGCGGTCACCACGTAGTTTTCCCATTCGGGCTGCGGCTTCTGCTTCTTGGAGGTCAGTATCTCCACCTGGTCGCCGCTGTCCAGCTTGTGGCTCAGGGGCACGAGCTTGTGGTTCACCTTCGCCCCGATGCAGTGGAAGCCGATGTCCGAGTGCAGCATGAAAGCGAAGTCGAGCGCCGACGCGCCTTGCGCGATGGTCTTGATGTCGCCCTTGGGGGTGAACACGAATATCTCCGAGGCGAAGAGGTTGAGCTTGAAGGTGTCCATGAAGTCGATGGCATCCGGCTCGGGGTGCTTGAGTATCTCCTTGATTTCGCGCAGCCACTTGTCCAGCTCGCTCTCGTCGGTCTCGCCGGTCTTGTATTTCCAATGCGCGGCCACGCCCCGCTCAGCGATGTCGTCCATGCGCACGCTACGTATCTGCACCTCCACCCAGCGGCCGCCGGGTCCCATCACGGTGACGTGCAGGGCTTCGTAGCCGTTGGCCTTGGGGGTGCTCACCCAGTCGCGGATGCGCTCGGGGTGCGGTCGGTAGATGCTGGTGAGGGCGGAATATATCATCCAGCACTGCGATTGCTCGCTCATGTCGGGCTTCGGCTCGAAGATGATGCGCATGGCGAGGATGTCGTACACCTCCTCGAAGGGGATGTTGTGCTTCGACATCTTGTTCCAAATGGAGTAGGCAGTCTTGATGCGGGCTTTCAGTTCGAACTTGTAACCCATCTCGCGCAGCTTCTCGTCGATGGGCTTGGAGAATTCCTGGTAAAAGCGGTTGCGTTTCTCTTCGTCCACGGCCAGCTTTTCCTCCAGCATCTTGAAAGTTTCGGGGTGTTCGTACTTGAAGCTGAGGTTTTCCAGTTCGGTCTTGATGCGGAACAGGCCGAGGCGGTGTGCCAGGGGGGCGTATATGTACTCCGTCTCGCCCGCTATCTTGTACTGCTTGGCGGGGGGCATGGAGTCGAGGGTGCGCATGTTGTGCAGGCGGTCGGCTATCTTGATGAGGATGACGCGCACGTCCTCGCTCATGGTGAGGATGAGCTTGCGGAAATTCTCGGCCTGCGAGGAGGCCTGGCTGCCGAACACGCCTCCCGATATCTTGGTCAGCCCGTCCACGATTTGGGCGATTTTCTTGCCGAAGAGGTTCTCGATGTCCTCCACGGTGTAGTCGGTGTCCTCCACCACGTCGTGCAGCAGGGCCGCGCTGATGGAGGTGGAGCCCATGCCGATTTCGTTGACCACGATGCGGGCCACGGCCAGCGGGTGCATGATGTACGGTTCGCCCGACCGGCGGCGGATACCCCGGTGCGCGGCATTGGCGAAGTTGAACGCCTTGGTGATAAGCTCCACCTTCTTGCGGTGGTTCGTGGCCAGGTAATCCTGCACCAATGCTTCGAACTCTTGCTGGATTTGCTTGTCCTCCTCGGACCGGATGTCTTCTTGTTTCTGCATCGTGGTAAAATGTGTGGCCTCCCCAAGCCCCTCCGAAAACCTCCCCAAGCCTCTCCAAAGGAGGGGATGTGGGGCGGCCTTGGTTATGGCTGGGAGGCTTCTTGTTCTTTCATCTGTAATATAAGCCCCTCCCTTCGGAGGGGTTGGGGGAGGCTTTAATACCCCGCCAGCAGCAGCCCGATATCGTGGGACTTGATGCCGTAGTAGCGGCCTATGAGGCGGTTCACCATCATGCCCCCGTACACGTACACGCCGTTGCGGAAACCCGCGCTCTCCATCACGGCCTGCTTCACGCTGCCCGAACGGCCTATCTTGAGCAGGATGGGGGCGAAGATGTTGCTCAACGCCATGGAGGCGGTACGCGGCACGCGTGCCGAGAGGTTGGGCACACAGTAGTGCGTCACGCCGTGCGCCTGGTACACGGGCTGGCGGATGGTCATGCAGCGCGAGGTCTCGAAGCACCCGCCCTGGTCCACGCTCAGGTCCACGATGACAGCCCCGCGCTTCATCGTCTTCACCAGTTCCTCGGACACCATGAAGCGTTCCGAGTCATTGATGTAGCGCAGGTTGCCGATGACCGCGTCCGCCGAGGCCAGCGCACGGAACAGCACGTTGGGATGGATGACCGACGTGAACACGTGTTGTCCCAAGTGCTGCTTAACCTGCCGCAACTTGTTGATGTCGTAGTCGAACACTTTCACCTCCGCCCCGATGGCCAGAGCCGTCTGCGCGGCGGCCGACGAGGTGATGCCCGCCCCGAGTATCACCACCTCGGTGGGCGGGATGCCTGCCACGCCTCCCAGCAACAGCCCCTTGCCGCCGTGCTCGCTGGTCATCAACTCGGATATGACGGAGATGGCGCAGATGCCCTCTATCTCCGACAGGGAATTGACCACCGGGAAAGCCTTCTGCTGGTCCTTGATGAGGTCGTAGGCCACGGCATTGAGGTGCTTGGCAATCATGAACTTGATGCAGTCCTTGGACAAGTTGCTTATCTGCAACAGCGACATGATGGTGGAACCATCGTTCATCAACAGCAATTCCTCGGGCGTGGGTGGCGCGATTTTCAGCACGATATCGGCACTGAACACATCGGCGGCATCGTCCACCAGGAACGCGCCCGCCTCGCTGTATTGCAAGTCGCTGTAGGCGATGCTCTCGCCCGCGCCGCGTTGCACATACACGCTGTGCCCCTCCTCCACCACGATGGCCACATCCTCGGGCGTGAGGCCTACGCGGGTTTCGAGGGCGGGATTTTCCCGGGGGATGCCGATGGAAAGGCGGGGTTGCTGCGCCAGTTCGCGCAACAGGCACTCTTCGGGGAAGAGTTTCGGTCGGATGTTCGGGTCGGTGTTCATTCTATTTCAGATTTCAAATTTCAGATTACAGATTGTGGGGCGCACGGACAGCGCGGATTGTCAAGGATGGAGAGGAACGCAGATTTCTTACTCCTTACCTCTTGCTTTCTTACCTCTGTCCGTAGGGCGATGCCCTGCGCTGAATGCCACAAGGCCGTTGTTTCGCCTTTTCCCCATTCGCCCCTACAAAACTACTAAAAAAGCTGGAATGCCCACCGCATCGGCACAGAAAATACGGGAAAAAAGGGTAAATTTCCGCACGGACGCAAAGAAGATTCCGTAGTAATGCGACTGAAATTCCATAGTAACGCCGTGAAAATTCCATACGGACGCAACCATAAAAAACGTGCGCCCAAAGCCTCGTCGGCTCCTGGCGCACGTTGGTAGTAAGCGGGCATCCGTTTGCAGTAAAGGTCATTCGCGCCCTGCCGTCAACGCCTCGTACAGTCCCGCACAACTGTCTTCCAGCAAGTCGATGACGTGCTCGAAGCCCGCATCGCCGCCGTAGTAGGGGTCGGGCACTTCGTCCAGCAGCATACGTTGGCGGAAGTCCGTCATGCGGCGGATTTTCGCCCGCTGTTCCGGGGTGGCGGCCAAGCGGTTGAGCTGGCGGATGTTCTCCCCGTCCATCCCGATGATGAGGTCGAAACGGTCGAAATCCTCCTGCTTCACCGGGCGCGAGCGGTGGGTAAGCGTGTAGCCCCGCCGTTCGGCGTGCCAGCGCATACGGGCATCGGGCAAGTCGCCTTGGTGGTAGTTCGACAACCCTGCCGAGTCCACCTCGAAGGCATCCTGCGCCCCGTGGTCGGCCACTATCTTGGAAAACACAGCTTCGGCCATGGGCGAACGGCAAATGTTGCCCAGGCACACAAAAAGAATGCGGGTAGGAAACATAAAGAGAAGTAAGAGGTAAGAAAGCCTCCCCAAGCCCCTCCCGAGGAGGGGATGTTGCTGGGAAGGAGAAAATCTTTTGTCACTGTCCAAGGCCTACGGCCTTGTGGCTTTTAGCGTAGGGCATCACCCTACGGGCAAGAGCAAGAAGATTTATCCGACCTTGACCGTAGGGCGTTGCCCTACGCTGAACTCTGCAAGGCCGTTGGCCTTGAACGGGCGACAAGGGTAGAAGACAGGGGCGGAACATTTTCCGTCCCTATTTATCTGCTTGTTTACTCGTCTACTTGTAGCTTGTAGCTCGTAACTTGTAACTAAATCGACAATATCTGCAACACGCCCAGCAGGCTTTCGTTGACGGGCTTGTCGTCCTTGATGGCCTTGGTGAAGGGCACGTGCACGATTTCGTTGTTCACGATACCAATCATGATGTTGCGCTGCTCGTCGAGCAAAGCATCAATGGCTGCCGTGCCCATGCGGCTGGCGATGATGCGGTCGTAGGCCGTGGGCGAGCCGCCTCGCTGGATGTGCCCTAGGATGGTGACGCGCACGTCGTATTCCGGGTGCTCCTTGCGCATCCGTTCGGCCAGGCCGTTGGCACCGCCGGTCACTTCGCTCTCCGCCACGATGACGATGCTGCTGTTCTTCGACTTGCGGAAGCCGTGCTTGACGAGTTCTTCCAACTGGTCCTCCTTCGTTTCCCGTTCGGGAATGATGGCCGCCTCCGCCCCCGAGGCGATGGCGCTGTTGAGGGCGAGGAAGCCCGCATCGCGCCCCATGACCTCGATGAAGAACAGGCGTTCGTGCGACGAGGCGGTGTCGCGTATCTTGTCCACAGCCTCGACGATGGTGTTCAGGGCCGTGTCGTAGCCGATGGTGGAGTCGGTGCCGTACAGGTCGTTGTCGATGGTGCCGGGCAGCCCCACGATGGGGATGTTGTATTCCTGGGCGAAGATGCGTGCCCCGGTAAACGTGCCGTCGCCGCCGATGACCACGAGGGCATCGATGCCGTGCTTCTGCAAGTTTTCGTAAGCGATTTTCCGTCCTTCGGGCGTGCGGAATTCGGGACAGCGTGCCGTCTTCAGGATGGTGCCGCCCTGCTGTATGATGTTGCTCACGTCCTGCGTCTGGAACTCGCGGATTTCATCGGAGATAAGTCCTTTGTATCCCCGGTAAATGGCTTTCACGCGTATGCCGTTGAAAATGGCCGTGCGGGTCACGGCGCGGATGGCGGCGTTCATTCCCGGCGCGTCACCCCCCGAGGTGAGCAAGCCGATGCATTCAAGTTTGTACTGCATAATCAATCTTTTTTATTTATACCTTTTATCCTTTCGGCCACGGCCTCCATGAGCCAGCCCGGCGTGGAAGTCGCGCCGCAAATACCTATCCGTTGGGTCAGGTCCAGCTCCAGCCCGTCGAGGTCGTCGGGCGAAGTGACGAAATATGTGTGCGGGTTCACCTGCCGGCAATGCTCGTACAGTTCCTTGCCGTTCGAACTTTTGCGCCCGCTCACGAACACGACCTTGTCGTTTTCGCGTGCAAATTTAAGAATATTCGGTATTCTTTTGGTTACGTTCCTGCAAATTGTGTCGTAATACTCGAATTTCGCCCCGGGGGCTATGCGGGAGGATATGGCTTCCACGATGCGGTTGAAGCCGTCGAGCGACTTGGTGGTCTGCGAAAACAGGCTGATGTCGTGCGTATAGTCCAGTTTGTCCAGGTCGTTTTCGTTTTCTATGACGATGGCGCGGTCGCCCGTCTGCCCTACCAGGCCGTTGACCTCGGCGTGGCCTTTCTTGCCGTAAATCACGATTTGGGCGTGGTCGTCCGGGCGGCTCTCGTAGGCCTTCTTGATGCGCTTCTGGAGGGCGAGCACCACGGGGCACGAGGCATCTATCAGCGTGATGCGGTTGCGGCGGGCGGTTTCATACGTGGCGGGCGGCTCGCCGTGTGCTCGCAGCAGCACCTTGGCATCGTGCAGGCGGGCAAACTCGTCGTGGTCGATGGTGACCAGCCCCAAGGCGGCCAGCCGCTCCACCTCCTGCCCGTTGTGCACAATGTCTCCCAGGCAATACAGCGGTTCGCCGGTGGCCAGTTTTTCCTCGGCCTTGCGGATGGCCTTTACCACGCCGAAGCAGAAACCGGAATTGGGGTCGATGGAAACGGGCATGATTTAGTTGATAATTGACAATTGACAATTGATAGTTAAAGGAAGGAGATAAGGGCACTGTCAATTGTCAATTATCAACTGTCAATTGATTAAACAGTTTTCGGACAATCTCCATCTGCTCCTCGCGCGACAGGCGAGAGTTGTCTATCTCCACGGCATCGGCGGCTTTGCGCAGGGGGCTTTCGGCGCGTTGGGTGTCGCGCCGGTCACGTTCCACCACGTTGGCCAGCACCTCGTCGTAGCTCACGGCCTCGCCCTTCGCCTGCAACTCGAGCATCCGTCGCCTGGCCCGCACCTCGGGCGAAGCGGTAACGAACAACTTCAACTCGGCCTGGGGGAATACCACCGTGCCGATGTCGCGCCCGTCCATCACGATGCCCTTGCCGCGCCCCATCTCCTGCTGGCGGCGCACCAATTCGCGCCGCACAAAGCCCAGGGTGCTCACCCGGCTGGCCCCGTTGGCCACTTCGAGCGAACGGATTTCGCGCTCTACATTCTCGCCGTTCAGGTAGGTCTCGCTGCGCCCGTCGGCGTTGGGGCGGAATTCGATGACGGCCTCGCCCACGTGCTGCCGCAACGCTTCCTCGTCGATGGCATCCGCAGTCATCCAGCCATTCCGGATGGCGTAAAGTGCCACAGCCCGGTACATGGCACCGGTGTCTATGTATATATACCCCACTTCGCGGGCCAACTCCTTGGCCATGGTACTCTTTCCCGATGACGAGAAGCCGTCAATGGCTACGATTATCTTTTTCATATATAAGTAAACGAGTTGACAGAGTAAACAAGTAAACGAGTGCTGAAATGCAAGGCCAACGGTCTTGGACGGTGACAAAAGATTTTTTCCTCCTGCAACATCCCCTCCCCGGGAGGGGCTTGGGGAGGCTTTTCTCACCCCTTACCTCTCACCCCTTACCTCTCACTCCTTACCTCTCACTCCTCACCTCTCACTCCTCACCTCTCACTCCTCACCTCTTACCTACAGCCTGCCGAATTCATTCAACGATGTGGACAAGGTAAACAGGTAGGCGTTCAGCCCGGTTTGGAACTGCGTCATGGCGAAACCCACGTGAAACTTGTACACCTTGATGCCCGCCCCGAACGCGAACCCCGCCAGACTACGCACCCCCTCGATGCTCAACTCCTGGTGGCGGCGGTGATTGTAGGACAGGGTTACATATACGTTGTCCGTGGGCAGGAATTCCACCCCGATGATGGCGTGGCGGAAGGCCATGTCGAAAAATCCGGGATTGCTGCGGTCGCGCCGGGTGCTGCTGTCGTCGCCGGAGAGTACCGACTGGGTAGGCTTGTTCGTGGACTGGTAACGCAAGTTCCAACGGTTCAGGTTGTGCAACGTGAGCGTGAAGCGCAAAGGCGCATGTTGCAACTTCTGGCTCACGCCCAGCTGGATATCGAAGTCAAGCGGCTCATAGTGCTGCCCCTCCTCGTCGGAATAATACCCCTTGAGCTGCGTTCCCATGTTGCGGAACACCAGCCCGGCCGAAAACAACTTGCTCGGGCTGAGGTAGCTTGCCCCCACATCGAAAGCGAAACCGAAACTGGTGTACGTCTCGAAATGCGAGAAAATAGGTTTGAACGTAGCCCCCACCGTGAAGCCCTTGCCTATCGGGCGGGCATAAGAAGCGTAAATGGCCAGGTCCTGCGCCGAAAACACGGTTTCCTCATCGCCTCCGCTGGGGTTCGTATTGTTTTCGGTCTTTTCCAGGAATTTCCCGTAATCCATGTACTGCACACCAAACGACAGGTAATTCTTTCCGAAATTCATCCCGTACACCGCCGACCCGTAGTTGATGTCGGCTAAGTAATTGACGTAATTCAACCCGATGACCTTGTCGGTCTGTTCGCTGAGCAAGGCGGGATTTTGGAACACGAAATTCACATCGTGGTCGAACACCGACACGTTGCTGCCCCCCAACGCCGCCATGCGCGACGAAGTGGGCAGGTCCAGGAAAGCATACACGCCCCGCCCCGCCTGCGCCCCGGCCAGGAGGTACACGCACGCCGCCAGAATGATGGTGATAATGAGTTTTCTTGCCATGCAAGCACAAAAAGCCCTCAAAGATACGTTCTTTTTCAAAAAGAGCGAAACGGCAGGGATGTGTTTTCGTTCTTATTAAGATTTCGAATTGAAGCACACGGAATACACGAATGGAACAGATTAACACGGATTGGCCTTTCTACTTTTTCCTTTCACTCCGTTGTTTCCCGCAGACAACGCAGACAAACTTGCGTTCATTCGCTCCATTTGTGTTGCCCATCCGTGTAAATCCGTGTCATCTGTGTGCTAAATTGTCCGCATGCTCCCACATTCCCAATTCACCTGTTTTCGCTCCAGGTCGTGCAGCCAGCCCCATTTGTTGAAATACTTGGCCATGTTCCATAAATGCACGGCCAGCATCTTCGGGCTTTTGTAGGAACTTTTCGCATGATGATGCACCACCTGCACGCCGGGGAAGAACACCGTGCGACACACGGCGTGGATGCGGCGCGTAAGGTCGATGTCTTCCGGATACATGAAGAAGCGTTCGTCGAACAGCCCCACCCGCCTCAGCACATCCGTGCGCAGGAACATGAAGCAGCCCGACAAGTACGGCACATCCATCACGTGGTCGTAGCCCGATGCCCGCATCTCGAACCGCTCCATGCGCCGCTGCGTCCACCCCGCAGGCAGGAAGCGGCGCAGCAGCAGGTCGGCCGGCGTGGGCAACAACTTGCAAAGGTATTGCAGGTTACCATCCGGATACACCACCCGGGGCATCACATGCCCCACATCGGGATGCGCGTCCATGAACCGCTCCAATGCGGGCAAGACCTCCGGGGCAAGCTCGATGTCCGGGTTCACCACCAGGTGATACGGCACTCCTTGCTCCAGACTGCGGCGAAGGGCGATGTTGTGCGCCGCCCCGTAGCCGAGGTTGCGGCCATTATTATATAGGTACTCCGCCCCCAGCCCGGTCCAGGCCTCGTCCCGCTCCGGCGAATTGTCCACCAAGTACACGTGCGACACGCCTGGAGCAGACAACAGGCTGCCCACCAACCCGGCCACCTCCGCCGGGCGATGCTTGTATAGGACAATGGACGCGTTGAACATGGGGAATAATGATTAGTGATTAGTGATTAACGGGTGCGGATGGAGGGAACGCAAATGACGCGAAAGATACGAATAAACGCAAATGATTTTTTCACTTTTCCGTAGGGCGTTGCCCTACGCTGAGTGCCACAAGACCGTTGGCCTTAAATTTTGCCTGTTCACCTTTTCCCTTTCTACTTTTTACTTTCTCCCTTCTAATTTTTCCTTTCCACTCTCCCCCTCTCATCGCCCGCCGTTCAAGTGCTGCTCCGCGCTGTCCAAGGCCAGGCGAATGACTTTGTCCATGTCGTAATACTTGTAATCGGCCAGCCGACCACCGAATATCACGTTGCGCTCCTGCCGGGCCAACTGGCGGTACTTCTCGGCCAAGGCATCGTTCGCCGCGGTGTTCACCGGGTAGTAAGCCTCCTTCTTCACGTCCCAAGCCTGCGGGTATTCCCTTGTAATCACCGTCTTCGGATGATTGCCGAACTCAAAATGCTTGTGCTCGATGATGCGGGTGAACGGCACTTCGGCATCCGTGTAGTTCACCACGGCGTTGCCTTGGTAATTCTCCATGTCGAGCACTTCCGTCTCGAAGCGCAGGCTGCGGTACTCCAGGCTGCCATAGCAATAATCGAAGTAGGCATCGAGCATTCCCGTGTACACCACCGTCTTCGCCTTTTGCTGCAACTCGCGCCGTTCCTTGAAGAAGTCGGTATTCAGCAACACGGTTATACCTTTCAGCATACGGAGGATGAGCGTGTTGTACCCGCCCATGGGGATGCCTTGGAACATGTCGTTGAAATAGTTGTTGTCAAAGGTGAAACGCACCGGCAGGCGGCGGATGATGAAGCTGGGCAAGTCCTTCGGGTGGTAGCCCCATTGCTTTTGCGTGTAGCCCTTGATGAGGCGTTCGTAAATGTCCTTCCCAACCAGTTTCAACGCCTGTTCCTCCAGATTGCGGGGCACGATGTCAGCATAAACACCCCGCTGTTCGGCCAATTTCAGTTTGGCCTCCTCCGGCGTTTTGACCCCCCACAACTGGTGGAATGTGTTCATGTTGAACGGCAGGTTATACAACTCGCCCTTGTAGTTGGCCAGCGGCGTGTTGACATAGCGGTTGAAGTGCACGAAGTGGTTCACGAAGTTCCACACTTCGCGGTCGGACGTGTGGAAGATGTGTGGCCCGTACGTATGCACGTTGATGCCTTCTATCTCCTCGCAGAAGAGGTTGCCCCCTATGTGCCGCCGCTTGTCGATAACCAGACACGACTTGCCCGCCTGCATGGCCTTGTAGGCAAAAACCGACCCGAACAGCCCGCTTCCCACAATCAAATAGTCATATTTCTCCATTATAATAACATATTCTGTTTCCCGCAGATTTCGCGGATAAACGCAGATGTCTAATATTTTAATTAAACCGCAAAGAACGCAGAGGGCGCAAAGGATAGAAAAACTTCCGACTTCTTACCTCTTACTCCTTGCCCCTTACTCCTCACCTCTGTTCTATTTCCTGTACTTCAAAAAGCCGTTCACCGCCCAGCAACCCAGGTAATACAGGCTGCGCACCAGCCCCAACTTTTCGTACTTGTAATAAATGTTGAACTGGGGGATGATAACTTTCTTCTTGTTGCGCGACACCGAGTTGCCCAGGATGCGGTATGAGGCGATGACGCGCTGGTTGCCGTAAGCCACGCCCACCTTTTTCAAAATGTCGAGCCAAAACAAGTGGTCGTCGCGCAGGCTGTGCAAAGCCTCGTTCAGGTACATCTTGCCATAACGGCTCGTGTCGTACAAGGCCGTGAGGCACGATATGGAACACGTGCGCAACAGGTCACGGTACGTCACTTGCTCCGGCACGATAAACGGGCGCAGGCATTCGTTCCCCGCCTCGTCGATGCGCTTGTGCGAACCGTACACCAGCAACGCACCCTTGTCGCGCATCAAGGCCAATTGCGACTCCAGGAAGAACGGTTCCCACAAGTCATCCGCATCCAGCAGGGCGATGTACTGCCCTTCGGCCCGGCGGATGCCGTTGTTGCGTGCCGAGGCCGACCCGCCGTTGGGCTGCGAAAATAACTTGATGCGCGGGTCACGCTTCGTATACTCCCGCACTATCTGCTCGCTGCGGTCGCGCGAACCGTCGTTCACCACAATCATTTCCCAATGCGGATACGTCTGCGCCAGCACGCTCTCGATGGTCTGCGCCACGTACTTTTCCCCGTTGTACAGCGGGGTGATAATAGAAACTAAGCCTGCTTGCATGATGCTTTAGGAATATATTCTTGAAAAAGGCTCAACCACTTTTGATAAATACCTTCCGGCGCATAAGGCCGCACTACATTCTGACTTTGAGAAGCCAATTTGCCACGCAAATCTTCATCTTCAATCATAATATTAATGGCATTCGTCAATTCCTCTACATTTTCGGGCGGCACCAGCAAGCCGCCCCCATTAGCCAACAATGCCCTTGGCCCCTCCGGACAATCGAACGACACAACAGGTAATCCGCACGCCGCCGCTTCCAATATTGTCAAAGAGAAAGACTCAAACCTGGAAGGTATCACACAAAATGCAGATTGTGCATATTCCAATTCAATGTTTTTTGAATAGCCTTTGAATGAAACAAAATTCGTCAATTTTAATTCATCTCTTCGTTTTACCAATTCGCGATATTGGCTTCCTTCTCCAAAAATGTTCAATTTCCAGTCCGGGTGCTTTTTAAACACCTTCGGTAACGCTTGCAACAACATGTCATACCCTTTTTCTTCCTCCAAACGTCCAACCGAAATTATCTTCTTTGAATCTTTTCCTACATAAGGCACTGGAATTATCGGCAATACATTCGGTATAACATCAATACGAGACAACGAAGAAAGGTACTTTTGTCTATCCTTTTCTGTCAAAACGACAAGCGATAAGAACGATTTATATACCAAATTTCTTATCCGTCGAATAAATGGGGGATATGTCTCATATAAGAAATGATCACAGGCAATAGACTTGTGCGCCAAACCTGCTAACCACAGAGTAAACGTGGCCAATAATTTTTGGCTTATAACAACATCCGCGTCCTGAATTATTCCACAAGACTTAACATGATGCACCTGCTTTATAATAGTACCTATCCGCTTAAGGATACTCATGCTTAAATCATAGTTGTCCAAAGAAAGGTACTTAACGTCAACCTGTGGTTCTACAACAAATGGCAAGTTCTCGTTTTTTCTAAATATGGAAACGACAGACACAACATGCCCTTGCTTGGCAAACATGTTGGCTAAACTGCATGTAACTCGCTCCGTCCCGCCTCCTGTTGTAACATCCTGTATGAGGAAAGCTATTTTCATAAAGCACGCCTTCTGTCTTTACTATGAATGATAAAAGAGAATTGAACCTTATAAAACAGGTATTGCAGAATATTCTTATACACCAAGGGATGGGCATTCAGATACTTTTCTTTATTTTCCTGGTAAACTTTTTTAATTGTGTTCAGTTTATCCCAAAAAGAGAACTTATAAGGTGTTGCCCCTACCACATTATAACCATGTTGACGATATTTGATTGTTGGAACTGGTATATAATCTATCTTGCCCCGCTTCATCACACACAACGCCACCCAGTAATCATGCATGATAGCGTGTGGAGAAAACGGAAGAGAAACATCTCGCCCTTTCCTATTCATAAGCGTTGTACATCCGGCAACGCTATTGGCCAATCCTAAAAAATAAATGTTCTTATCCACTATTTGAGGATTTATGTATGCATAGTTCCAACATGACGGGTTTATTAAATTCAATTCCTCGTCCACCACTTCCAAGTCCGTATGCACCAACAACGGAATGTCCCCGTATTGCTGCTCCATCTGCTTCATTTTGGCGAACGACACTTCTATCTTATCGGGCAACCACACATCGTCCTGGTCGCAGAACATGTAATAATCGGCATCAGCAAACGCTAACAACCGCTCAAAATTTCTTTTTGCACCCAAGTTTTTCTCTCCATCTTCCACAAGCGTTATGTTGGAGTACCGTTGCCGATATTCCTGCACAATTTGCATCGTGTCGTCCGTGGAGCCGTCATCACGTATGTATAATTGGAAGTCTTTCATTGTCTGGGCAAACAACGAATCCAACTGCTCGCAGAGAAAACGTCCGCCATTATATGTCCCGAGAAGAATGGCTAATTTCATCGTCTATTCCATTATTTATGATACAAATCCATTTCACACTAATGGCTGATATCATTTTGTTTCAACAACTTTGGCACATCCACAGTCCAATATAATTCTGCTTTATGTAATTGTCTTTTCTTAATAGTCGTTTCGCTATCGTTAAGCCTGTCGAACACGGTCGAGGCTTCATAAATTCGCCCGGTCAATTTTTTATGCGACATATTCCAAGAAACAATATAATAGGAAAATATCAAATAAATCAACAAGACTGCCGATTGCCCCAGCAACCTCACATTTTTAATGGGAAGTACCAACGGCTCTTTGGAATAAATTTGATTGAAAATAAACACGATGATGAAAGGCAAGAAATAAGAACGTAATCTGTTCAGCAAATAATAATATTGGTACAAGCACACAATCATGAAAAGGCCGAGAAACACGACCCATTGTATTTTCCTTTTCCGAGTGCTCCTATCCGACCGCAAATATAAAGCGACAAGGCAAATAGCCACAAAATACAAGGCAAATACCAACTGCACCCTTTTACCTTGGGACAAATGGTGCACAATGGAAGTAGCCGTGTTGCCAGGAAGCGGTAACAACCCGGTAAGGAGCAATAAAAATTCCCGGGTCGAAATCACGCACAGCAATGCCAGTACGCCACCCAATAGCCAATAATTGCTTCTTGCTATCTTGGTATTGCCAAAGAAAGCCAACGTAGCCAGGGTCATTGCACTGATAAACAAGCCCGATTTATGCACAGAGGAAATGATGACAAAATATATGGCAACCCGTATGTATTTCTTATCTGCATAAGCCAGCACCATCAAAATAAAAAAGCTGACAGCAATGCATTGACGGTAGGCTGCGAACATCAGATTGTAGTCGAGGATAACCAATATCAAGAGGGCAAAAATCCTTTTAGCGGGTATCAGTTTGAAGAGTTTATGGATGGTATAAAAATAAAACGTGCTAACAATAGCCGTCATCAGCCAAAAAGACACTCCCGCATGATGCAGCACACTACAAAAAAACAGATAACCAAATTCAAACGTACTGCTATACTTGCTGCCCCTCGTCAATAGCTCTCGGGGATTTTCTATGTTTTCATAAGAAGGGACATAGGTGGCTATATCCGCCCCATAATAATATTTAATGGTAAACAAAAAATAGGTAACAAAGAAAGCCAACTCGTATAATTGACGGTGCAACTTCTGCTGCCCCGGCCACATAAAGTCGGTCAGCGAAAAAAGCAGAAGCACCACAAATATGAAAGTCAGCCAATCCATATGCCCTATACAAGTTTACTTCCATACCAACCCATCAGACACGCCACCACCACTTCCGTTACCAGCAATGCCCAAGCCGCCCCGGCTGCCCCGTACTGCGGAACAAGTGCCAGGATGGTCACCAACGCCACAGCCGCCGCTACGAAATACACGTGCTGGTAATGCCGCTTGTCGCATTCATCGCCCAAAGCCAGCAACCCCAGCTGCCCGCATACGCCGCCCAACGCCACAAACAGCGGCACGATGGCCAGGATGCGGAATATCGTTTCTATCCCTTCATAGTCCTTGCCCAACAACTGCATCACCACGTCGGAGAAAAAGAACAGCACGCCGAACACTCCCAGCATGACCGCACCCACCCCGGCGGCTATGCGCTTGAGCAAACGCTTCGCTTCCGCGCGGTCGGTGCGTGCCAACACGCTCATCTTCGGGTAAAAGGCCTGCGCCACGGGCGTGAACACCAGGTAACAGGCACTGCGCATGATTTTCTCCGCCGCCGTGTACTTGCCCACCTCGGCAGGCAAGGCGAAGTAGCCCAGGATGACGGCAAACAGGGCCACATACAAGCTGGATGCCACTTGCGACAGGAAAATGGGAAACGACGAGCGCGTGCAGGCCCGGATGCGTCCCCGGTCGGGTCGCTCCACCCCCGGCACCATGCGCCACGCCACCAGCAACCCGCACACGATGAGCGAGGAAAACACGTACACACCCGACTGGATGAGCGCAGCCAGCAAGTGATCGTCCGGCCCTTTCACCAGCCAGAACACCAGCGGCAGGATGAGCAGCTTGGCCGCCACGTTGGCGATGGAAATGAAGCGTATCTTGCCCAGTCCCAGGAAATACCACACGAACGAGAAGGCGTTGGCCACCACCATGAGGAAGAAGATGAACGCCGTGTGCCGGTACACGGCAAAGCGCGGCACGGCCAGCAACACCGCCGCATAGAGCACGAAGCTCACCACGAGCAACCCCAGCTTGGCATATAACGTGTCCCAAAACACCTGCCGCAGCCGCACCGGGTCGTCCTTGTACAACGCCACTTCCTTGGTGGCCGTGAAGTTGAAGCCGAAATCCACAATAAGCATGAACAGCTGCGCCAACCCCGTGGAGAAGCCGATGAGGCCGAACCGGTCCGACCCCAGCACCACCATGAGGTAGGGCAACACCACGAGCGGCATTACATAGTTCACACCCTGCAATGCCACGAGGTAGAGCACATCCTTTATTTCGCGCCGACTATCGGTCATACTTTCCCGTCTTGTCCTCGATGGTCACGTCCGTGGTGGCGTTGCTTTGTATCTTGATGTAGGTCATCAGGCTGTCGGCACCGGCGGCGTAGCAGGCCTCCTGGGCTTGGCGCACCACCTGCATGATGCGGTCGTAGTCGCCCTCCATCACCGTCTCGAAAGGCGTGACGCGGTATTTCAGCCCCGAGGCGGCAATCACGCGGATGGCCTCGTCCACCAAGTCGTAAGGGTGCTTGTCCTTCGCCGTGGGCAGCACCTGCAAAGCCACATTGACAGTATGGTTCATAGTTTCAAATTGATAGTTCTAAAATTAAACGTTTGTTCACACGAAAAATTGCGTCTTTTCCGCATTTTTTTACCGTTTTCCTGCACAAGGCATGAAACAGGGTGGCAAAAGTACAAAAAAATGCTTAACAAAGAATAACATTTCAAGGGATTGTTACCCGCAGATTTCTGCCTGCGGATAACAGGGAGCAAACAGATTATCACAGATTGAGGAACGCAAAGGACGCAAATTGCACAAACGAACACAGATGGTTCTTTGTTTTTTTCTTACCTTTGCCCCACAGATAAGGGCGAAAGATTTTTCGCCCTACACATCCTCACTTGTAGCTCGTAGCTTGTAGCTCGTAACTGAAATACCCCTACTAGTTTCCCGGTCATCGTCCTATAGTTTCTTTCCCATCGTCCTATAGTTTCTTTGTTAACATTTGGCGATTTTCCAGGCTTAATGTATTCTTGCCCAGCATCGAACGCCCTATTGCAAACCCGAAAAGAAACTATAGTATCTTGGTCATCGTCCTATAGTTTCCTGACCAACGTCCTATAGTTTCTTT
>CASFUX010000202.1 GCA_949297975.1 uncultured Bacteroidales bacterium | reverse complement strand
CTGCGCAACGCCGAACTCATCTATTCTGACGAAATAGGCGAAGCCGTGTACAAGATGGGCTACAAAACCATGCTGATAGACGAGGCACGCCATATCCTCGGTTGGAAAAGCCCCAACTATGTGTATTCGCACCCCTACATGCCCAAGCTCAAGTTGCTGGTGCGCAACTTGAAATTCAGCGACGACATCTCCTTCCGCTTCTCCAACCCCTCGTGGTCCGAGTTCCCCCTCACGGCTGACAAATACGTCAACTGGCTGGCCAGCCTGCCCGAAGAGGAAAAAATCATCAACATCTGGATGGGTTATGAAGCATTCGGTGTGTTCCAGCAGCAGGAGACGGGCATTTTCAACTTTATGAAAGCCTTCCCCTACCACGCCATGGACCGCCAGATGAACTTCGTGCTGCCATCCGAGGCCACCAAGGTGCTGGATGCCGTGGATTCCCTCTCGGTAACCCACCCCATCAGCTGGTCGGGCGAGGCCAAGGATCTGAGTTGCTGGACGGGCAACGACCTGCAACAGGAAGCGTTGAGCAAACTGTACGCTGTAACCGAACGTGTGAGCATGGTGACCGACAAGCCCCTGCTGCACGACTGGCTGCTGCTGCAATCCACCGAACATTTCCGCTACATGAGCCATACGGACGCGTTCGGCAGCTACTACGAGTCGCCCTACGAAGCTTTCATCAACTACATGAACGTGCTGGCCGACTTCCTCGAACGGGTGGACGCGCAATACCCCACCAGCATCGAGAACGAAGAACTGAACGCCCTGCTCAAGACCATCAACAACCAGGAAAAGGAAATCGAGGAATTGCAGAAAGAGGTGAAACGCCTCCGTGCACGCAAGGCCAAGAAAGAAGGCGAAGCGAACGCCTAAGTGCACACGCCGACCGATACAAGAACAAACAACGGCAGGATAGGATAACGACCTATCCTGCCGTTGTTTGTTCCACTGGGGTGCAAGGCATCTTCCTCCCTCCAGACAAAAAAACGTCCCCCGGCATCACGCCGAAGGACGTTCCACATGTTTAACCATTTAAAAAAGGATGACCCTTATTCTTTATTTCTTCATGCAACGTTGGTTCAATGCATCAATCACTTCGCGGGTGATGTCATACTTTGCCTTGGCGTGCAGCACGTTGTCGTTGGCCGTGTTGCTGATGATGAGTTCGTATTTCTGGTTTTTGTTGAACTCGTTCAGGAAATGGGTGATAGTGTCGCGCAACTGCATGTTTACTTCCTGCTGTTTGGTGAACAGTTCCTGCGACAATTTGGCTTCCAATTCCTGCAACTCCTGCTGTTTCTGCATCAAACGGGTCTGCTCACGTTCCGCCCGTTCGCGGCTCAAGAACGCATTGTTCTCCAATTTCTTCTGGAAGTCGGCCACTTCTTCTTGCAACTGACGAGCCTTGGTGTTGAACGTAAGGCGCGAGTCTTCTTCCTGCCTGATCAGCACCTCGTTCGCATCCTTGGCAAACTGGTAGTTCAATAACAACGAATCCACATTGATGTAGGCTATCGGCAAGGTAGCCGCGCACAGCGAATCGTTCACAGACACCGACTCGCCCGCTTTTTCCTGGGATTTCCCGCCCAACACCAACGCGAACAATACAATTACAGCAATCGCCAAAACGGCATTCACAACGAGTAAAACGTTTTTCATACAATAAACCTTAGCTACTGATACAATTAATTATTTTCCATTATTTGCTTCACGATGTCGGCACTGCTCAGCCTTCGCCCGTCCCGGTGCGCCTCGCGGTCCTGAGAAGTGGCGCAACCGATGCCCCGCTCCTTCATGGCCTTGCTGCCGCCGATGTGGATGTTGGGAAATTGACCGCCTTTTACGAAAAAGACCCGCACGCCCAGCAACAACACCGCCACCAGCAACAAGACGGCACTCACGACAATGACTTTCAGCATAATTTCCTCTATCGCTTTATTGGCTTGCAAATATAGCCTTTTTGGGAGAGATACGGAGGTTTATTGTTTTTTTTTAGCAATTGGGGAGACACAGAGCACCACGGAGTTTTTACCTGCTCCACTCTTTGAAAGGGCACACATAGCCGCCCCAATGGCATACATTGGGTTACCGCCTTGAAACTATGTGCGCTCCTTGTAAAAAACAGCTATGTACACTTTGTGTCCCCCCCATTTCCACACAAAAGAACCGCCCGGAAGAGCAGTCTCCTCCGGGCGGTTGCTATCCTATCAACTCTATTGATTAGCAGTTTACAGAAGCCATGTGGGCGATGAGGTCGAGCACCTTGTTCGAGTAGCCGATTTCGTTGTCATACCACGAAACCACTTTCACGAACGTGTCGGTCAAAGCGATACCAGCCTTGGCATCGAAGATAGACGTGCGGGTGTCGCCGAGGAAGTCGGACGATACAACAGCATCTTCCGTGTAGCCGAGGATGCCTTTCAGTTCGCCTTCTGCGGCTTCCTTCATCGCGGCGCAAATTTCTTCGTATTTGGCAGGCTTGGCCAGGTTAACCGTGAGGTCGACAACCGAAACGTCCAGCGTAGGAACGCGCATCGACATACCGGTCAGTTTGCCGTTCAGCGACGGGATTACTTTGCCTACAGCCTTGGCAGCACCCGTAGAAGACGGGATGATGTTGCCCGAAGCAGCGCGGCCACCACGCCAGTCTTTCATCGACGGACCGTCAACAGTCTTCTGCGTAGCGGTGGTCGAGTGAACCGTGGTCATCAAACCATCGGTGATGCCCCATTTGTCGTTCAACACCTTGGCGATGGGAGCCAAGCAGTTGGTGGTGCAAGAGGCGTTCGACACGAACTGCGTGCCTTTTACATAGGTCTTTTCGTTCACGCCGCATACGAACATCGGGGTGTCGTCCTTCGAAGGAGCCGACATAACCACGTACTTGGCACCGGCTTGGATGTGAGCCTGGGCTTTTTCTTTCGTCAGGAAGAGGCCGGTCGATTCCACTACGTATTCGGCACCTACTTCGTTCCACTTCAGGTCGGCGGGGTTCTTTTCAGCCGTTACGCGGATGGCGTTGCCGTTTACAATCAGCTTGCTGTTTTCTACGTCAGCTTCGATAGTTCCTTCGAACTTACCGTGCATCGTATCATACTGCAACATATATGCCAAGTAGTCTACCGGGCACAAGTCGTTAATACCCACGATTTGGATGTCGTTTCTACCTTGAGCTGCACGGAACACGAAACGTCCGATGCGGCCGAAACCATTAATACCTACTTTAATCATTGCTTTATGTTTTAAAAATTAAGTTTCCTTCTAAAAACGGTGCAAAAGTACAAAATTCGTGCGGGCCTGCAAAAGTTGTTAAACATTTATTATACAATTTCTCACAATTGCCAAACGGAGATAGCAATCGGGCTACGGGTGCGGGTGTTGTTTCCGTATCGTGACCATGGTGGCCCCGAAGCCGTATTCGCGGAACGAGGCATCCTGGAAGTAGCAATGGCGGTACTTCGTCTTCAGTTGCTTTTCAATTTCCTTGCGGAGCACTCCCTCGCCCTTGCCGTGGATGAACACGATTTTCTGCCCTATTTTGCCCTTGTATTCCTCCATCACGGCATGGAACTTGTCCAGCTGGCATTGCAGCATGTCGGCATTGGACATGCCCGCCGTGGTGTCGAGCAGTTCGTTGATGTGCAGGTCCACTTCCACCACCCCATGCTTGCGGTCGGGTTTCGCGGGCTTCGCAGGGCGTTCGGGCCGTTGCTCCTTGGTGAGGATGGCCGTCCTGATTTCTTCCGGCGACACGGCGGCCAGTTCCTGCCGTTCGCGTTCCTCCGACAAGTCGACCAGCAGGGCGGGGTCATCGAAATATTCGTTTTCCACGAAGCTATGCAACTTGTAGAATTTCACCGCATTCAGACGTACCGGCACGTCCCACACCGGTTGCTGGGCATACGCCTTGCCTTGTTTGAAAGCGATGGCCTGCACGTGCAGGTGCTCCCAGTCGTTCAAGTCGTCCTTGGACACCTCGGCCACGAACTCCTGCATGTTCGGCTCAATCTCGCCGTGCGCCACGCTGCGCCGGGCATCGTCCGCCCCGTTGACCATATTATAATATAGGTAATAATTGCTATCGTTCACCAGGTAGCATTCGTAGGAACAGGTCTGCAAATGCTTGATGTCCGTGGGGAAAAAGGCCAGCAGCACCTTGGGCACGTCGCCTTCGGGCGTTTCCAACACCGGAAGAGGTTCCGGGGCGGGCGCAGGAGAAGGCACGACTTGCACCGGCTTTACCTCGGGCACCTCGGTACGCGGAGTACCCAGGCTGCGTTTCGGCACATTGGTCGCCTCGCTCACGTTGTCAACCACCACGACCTCGCGCATCAAGGCGGGGATTTCAAACCCGTCCGCATCCTCCACATAGACCAGTCCCTTCTTTTCGTCCATGCGGCTTATTCTGCCGCCTCCCGTCGCATTCAGGAAGCGTATCGTATCACCTATTTTCATAATTCCCATATGTTTAAAAGTTCAAAACTCAAGGCCTGAAGCCTGCTTGCGGGTGCAAAGATAGTGAAAGTCGAGGGCAAAGCAATCAAGCTTGCTTGAGATTGGGCAGGGCAACAAGCGGCCTTTTTCTTTTCCGTCAGCATGATATTTCCCATTCGTCAGCATGACTTTTCCCTTTTGTGCTCACAAGTTTTACTGCCCACAACTGTGGGTCGTATAACCCATAACTGTGGGCAGTAAAACTTCTGCTCACAAACGGGAAAACATCTGCTCACGTTTTGGAAAACTTCTGCCCACGATTGGGAAAACATCCGCTCTCGATTCGGGGGATGCCTTGCCACAAAGAAATATTGTCGTACTTTTGCATCACAAGCACGCACACAACGCATCGGCACACATGTATCAATCCATCGAAATATGCGCAGGGGCAGGCGGCCAGGCATTGGGACTGGAGATGGCCGGCTTCACCCATGTGGCGTTGGTGGAATACGAGAAGGACTACTGCGAATGCCTCATGCGCAACCGCCCGCAGTGGAACGTCTGCTGCATGGACGTGCACAGCTTCGACGGCAAGCCCTACCGGGGGCGGATAGACCTGCTGGCGGGCGGCGTGCCCTGCCCGCCGTTCAGTGTGGCAGGCAAGCAGTTGGGAGCCGATGATGAGCGCGACCTGTTCCCCCAGATGCTCCGCCTCGTGGAGGAAATCGCCCCCCGCGCCGTCATGATTGAAAACGTGAGGGGGCTGCTCGCACCGAAGTTCGACCGTTACCGCGACCAAATACTCCAAGCATTGAAAGACTTGGGCTACCGCCCGCACATCAATCTGCTGAACGCTTCCGACTACGGTGTGCCCCAGTTGCGCCCGAGGGTGGTCATCGTAGGCATCCCGGACGATGCGCCGACTACCTTCCATTTCCCCGTAAAAATGCAGGAGCGCACGAAGTCGGTCGGAGAGACCTTGTACGACCTGATGGCTGCCAACGGCTGGACGCAAGCAGAGGAATGGAAATCGCAAGCCAACCGGATAGCCCCCACGCTCGTGGGAGGGAGCAAAAAGCACGGCGGCCCCGACCTGGGGCCAACAAGAGCCCGAAAGGCGTGGGCGGAAATGGGCGTTGACGGGAAAGGCGTGGCCAACGAAGCACCCGCAAAAGACTTCGTGGGGATGCCCCGGCTCACGCCCCGGATGCTCGCCCGGCTGCAAGGCTTCCCCGACAGCTGGGACTTCGGGCAGAAGAAGACCACCGCCTGCCGGATGATAGGCAACGCCTTCCCGCCGCCCGTGGCCTGCCAGGTGGGATTACAAATAAGAAAGGTATTGGAACATGAACGCATTCATAGCAAAAGCCAGGAAGGATTATCACCAAGCCTTGCTGTCTAACGGGGTATTGACATTGGATAGAAAAGGAGTGGCCAGCAATGCCGACAGTTCGTCCAAGCTGTCCATCCACATAGCACGTGGCATAGCCGACCAACTGATGGCCGAAGTGCATGAGAAAACGGTGGGACAGACTTCAGGTGCCAAGTTCGAGCAAATCAACATGGACTTCCTGGCCGGCACGTTCCCCCATCTGCAAACCCTCCGCCCCGGCAAATGGCACATCGCGAAGCTGGGCAACCGGAACGCCATCAAGACCAGCAGCTTTTCCCAGTACGAGCATTTGGAGTATTTGAACCTGCTGACGAAAAGTGATGCCCGCCTCGCCGCCAGCATGGGCAACGACTACATGGTAGCCCCCGATGTCGTCATCTACCGCGAACCGGAAGACGACAACACGATTAATGCCCTGTCCGTCATGGTGGACGACACTGTGTGCCAGCTAACCGACATACGCAAAAGTAACGGTGGCCTGCCCATACTCCATGCGTCCGTCTCCGCCAAATGGACCATGCGAAGCGACCGCGCCCAAAACAGCCGCACGGAAGCCCTGGGCCTCATCCGGAACAGGAAAGGACGTTTGCCGCACATCGTGGTCGTAACGGGCGAACCCATGCCAGCCCGCCTGGCCTCGCTGGCCTTGGGCACCGGCGACATCGACTGCGTGTATCACTTTGCACTCTACGAATTGGTAACGTCCGTGCAACACGCCGGAGCAGAAGACTCCATCGAACTGTTAAACATACTCATCCAAGGGAAAAGGCTGAAAGACATCAGCGACTTGCCGTTGGACTTGACCGTCTGAAATAAACCAAAAACAATAATAACATACTGGTTGTGAACATCCCCACCCCTCCCATCCTCATCAGCGATTTCGACTACCCACTGCCCGACGAGCGGATAGCCAAGTTCCCCTTGCCCCGGCGCGACGCGTCCAAGCTGCTGGTCTATCGCCAAGGGCAGATTACCGAAAGCCGCTTCTGCCACCTGGCCGACTTCCTTCCGGCGGATTGCCTGCTGGTGTATAACAACACGCGGGTGATACAAGCCCGGCTGGTGTTCCACAAGGCGACCGGGGCGCGCATCGAGGTGTTCTGCCTCGAACCGGCCTCGCCCGCCGACTACGCCCTGTCGCTGGGCAGCACCGGCTCGTGCACGTGGAAATGTATGGTGGGCAACCTGAAGAAATGGAAAGCGGGCGCACTGGTCCAAGACCTCGACACGCCTGCCGGGCCTTGTCGGCTGGAGGCCACGCTCCTAAGCAGCGAAGGCAACACCCACGAGGTGCGTTTCGCGTGGGACAACCCCGGCGTGCACTTCGCCCAAGTGCTGGAATGCGCGGGTGAACTACCCATCCCCCCCTACCTGCACCGCGCCACGGAGGAGAGCGACAAGGTGACGTACCAGACGGTCTATTCGCACATCGAAGGCTCGGTGGCCGCCCCCACCGCCGGGCTGCACTTCACTGCCGAGGTGTTCGACAGCCTGCGGGCCAAAGGCATCGAGACCGAGGAACTCACCTTGCACGTGGGGGCAGGCACGTTCCAACCCGTGAAGTCGGCCACCGCCGAGGAACACCCCATGCACGCCGAGGTCATCGAGGTGAGCCGCGCCGCCATCGAGCACCTCATCCGCCGGGCGGGACACGTCGTGGCCGTAGGCACTACCTCCGTGCGCACCCTCGAAAGCCTGTATTACATCGGCCTGCACCTGCTGCGCCAACCGGGCGAGACCGATTTCCGCATCGGGCAATGGGACCCCTACGAGATGCCAAGCGACACCCCCGCCACCGAAGCCCTGCAAGCCATCGTGCGCCACATGGAGCAGCGGGGCATAGACCGCATCCACGCCTCCACCCGCATCATGATCAAGCCGGGATACCGTTTCCGCGTGGTAAACGCCATCATCACCAACTTCCACCAGCCGAAGAGCACCCTGCTGTTGCTCGTGTCAGCCTTCGTGCATGGCGACTGGCGTACCATCTACGACTACGCCTTGGCACACGATTTCCGCTTCTTGAGCTACGGCGACAGCTCGCTGCTGCTGCCGTGAAAGGGGAAATCAATTCTAAATTGACTTGACGACAAAAAAGCTCTTGCCCATCCCAACTATTCTTCCTACATTTGCCGTGCGGTTGCAGTTGTCCGAATGATTTCACCACGACTTGTGGGGACACACGTTGCAGTGAGGCATCGGATGCCCGGACACACCTCCGGGAAAGCATGGCTGCACGCGATACTGGAGACTCATAGCGATACTCCCTGCTGCTCGTGATGGAGCAGCAGGGAGTTTTTTATCCAACCAGCCAAAACTATATTGCTAAACAAAGGCTTACAACCACACAAAGGCCAGTGTTCCTTTAGGCAAAAGGGTCATACCCCTTTAGGCAAAAGGGTCGTACCCCTTTGAGCAAAAGGGTTGTATCCCTTTGGGCAAAAGGGTCGTACCCCTTTGAGCAAAAGGGTTGTATCCCTTTGG
>CASFUX010000201.1 GCA_949297975.1 uncultured Bacteroidales bacterium | reverse complement strand
TGTGTTTCGGGCGTTCGTTTCCATCGTCATGGACGTACAGCCCGTTGTCCGTCCCTGCCAGCAGATGTCCGTCATCATCCAAGGCGAGTGATTTTACCGAATTGCCTCCGTAGCCTTCGACGACCACGGCTTTCCCGCCCGTCCGATGATCATACCGCAACAGGCCTCCTTCCATCCCTATCCATAGGCAACCGCGTTCCGGGTCTTCCAGCAGGGCATTGACAAAGCGATTGCTCTTGCCCTCCCACATCGGCAGGGGAACAGGCTCGTAGGCCGTTCCGCCGTCTGTCCGCAGTCGGCAGCAACCATCGTAGGTGCCCACGTAGAGGCATCCGTCCGAAGCGGCCAGCAGGGCATATACAGCTTGATGGGGTAATCCCTCGCTGACATCGGCCAGTTGCCCCGAAGCGGGGTCGTAGGCATAAAGCCCGTGCAGGGTTCCCAGCCACCAACGCCCGCCGAAGTGTGCCAAGGTGCGGATGTCTTTGGGAAAATCCGCCTTCGTCTCCACATATTCATCCTTGCGGTAATTGTAGACCAGCAGGCCATTGTCCGCACCGAGGTACAGGTGCGTGCTGTCCGCTACCACGCCGCAATAGATGCGGGTGTTTTGCCGGGTGCCATATTCGAAGCATTGCTGGGCCGTGTAGCCATCGTAGCAGAACAGTCCCCGGTCCGACCCGGCCCAAAGCAACCCTTCCGTGTCTTGCACCAGGCAGGTGACCACTGCGGCCTGCGCACCCAGTCCCACGCGGTGAAACAACGTATAATCCGGCAACAATTCAGAGGCCCGGACCGATGTCGGAAGTCCGATGCCCCAAGTGCCAAAAAGTAGGAAAAGGAAGTATAGAATGAGGTTTCGCATGGCTGCCTGTTTAAGTTTCGGGGCAAACGTACGAAAAAACTTTGGAATAACCTTGCATTGGATAGGGAAATCTGCCTGCACAACTACCCCATCGGGTAGTGCACGTCCCGCCCCGTCTCCCTACCTTTGCGGCGGAAAACAAGATGCCCGCTGCAACCGGGCGGCTTTGTTTCCCGTCTAATGAACGAATGGCTAAACTTATGTGTAGAATGAAATCAACCAAGAAGAAACTTCCTTTGTGGAAACGGGTGTTGCGGGTGGCGGGCATCGGGCTGTCCGTCCTTGTATTGGCCTTTGCCGGACTGGTGGCTTACGCCTATTGGTTCTATAAGGAGCCGATGGCCCGGAGTTATTACCTGAGTGAACTGCCCCTGACGCGGGAGCAGTTTGCCGATGACTTCGAGGAGATACACCGCACGGTGGTGGAGTATTATTCCCTCTATCGGCAGAAAGGCATGGATATGGATTCCCTGCATCGCGTCTATGCCGGGCGGGTGGCGCAGGCACAGACCACCACGGACTATGGCAAGCTGGTGATGGAGTACATAGCCGCCTTGCAGGCCGGGCACGCCAGCACGCCTTTTGCCGCGTATATGGTGCCCGACGAGCCTGTGGTTATCCACGATTCCCTGTTTGTGAGCAGACCAAGTGATTATTTGCGCCAATATGGTTTCCGGGACAAGGACTTGATTGTGGCCATTGATGGCCTGCCCCTGTCGCAGTGGGCTGAAGGACAGGAGAAGTTCATCTCTGCCTCCACCGCATCGGACAGGCGTTTCAGGGCATTGCGAAGCGCGTTTGACAGTCGCACGGACAGCTTGCGGCATTATACGATGTGGCGTGACGGGGACACGTTGCTGTTCGACTTGCCCTTGCGCCGCTTTGGTTATTTCCCGAAACGCCAGGACAAGGCCGTCGAGGTGAAGGTGTTGCGGGACAGCATCGGCTATATGGCCATAAACACGATGATGTCGCCCGTGTTGGAAGAGTTTGAGGCGCAGTATCCGAAGGTGCGCCACTTGCCTTATCTGATTATAGACGTGCGTGCCAACGGCGGTGGCAACAGCGGAAACGGGCGGGCTATCTGCGAGCACTTCATCCGCCACGCACAGCCCCATTGCGTGACGCCGGATGGGACGATGGAGCCCACGGCGGATGCCTATCAAGGCAAGCTGTATCTGCTGACAGGCCCGGCCACGTTCTCTGCGGCAGAAAGTTTCACGTTGGATATGAAGGAGAGCGGCAATGTCTGTGTGGTGGGCGAACCTACGGCAGGCGATACGGGCAACCGTCCGCGGAACTTCGCCACGTCGCACGAGGTCTGGTTCCGTATTCCCACCCGTGAGCCACAGAAGTCCCCGCAAGGTTTCCCGATGGAAGGCGTGAATATTCCCCCGCATCACGTGGTGCATCAGACGGTGGGGGATTTTATGCGGGACAAGGATACGCAACTGGCGTATGTGTTGGGGATGATTGCGGGGGAGTGAGCATCTCCCTATTTTACCTTTCACAGCGGGCCAAGAACTCCGCCGGAGTCATTACAGGCAAGTCGAACTCTTTGAACCCGTTGGCATCCCGGGTGATGATGAGGTCGGCTCCTGCCTGTATGGCGGAGAAGTATTGCACGGCATCCTCAAAATCGGACGGGCGGGAGGCGATGGCATCTTGGATGCTTTCCCTATTGATGGGAGAGACTTCGAATCTTTTAGTCAGCCAACTAATTTTTAGCAGCAAAGAATCTTTCGTATAAGCCTTGCGCATAATATAAGCGGCATTGATTACAGAAAGTGAAGATACGATGCCGCAGATGTCATTCTTACCGCAGATGTCAATTACTTGTGCTGCATCGGCAAAGAATGGTTCACGTTTATTCAGATAATCCACCAGCACATTGGTGTCAAGGAATACTTTCATTTGGCCCACTCCTCCCACATCTTTTCCGTTTCACGCTCAATATCAATATCTACGGGCAGGCGGTCTTCCACCATATTTCTTACCTCCGGAGATAGTTCCCTGTTTGCCGGAATATGCGGAAACACCAATTTCTTATCGGCCTTCTTTTGGCCGATTTCTTCATACACCTTGTCGGCCAGCCACTTTTGGTTATCTTTGCTGAGTGACTGTATCAGGTTCCAAATGCTCTCTAAAGATACGGTTGCATTCATACGCTTGTCATTTAAGGGGTTAGGATAGTGCAAAGATAGGGATTATTTTTATACGTGCTAGCTTATGAGGACGTTTTCTCACAACTACCCCATCGGGTAGTGCACGCCCCGCCCCGTCTCCCTACCTTTGCGGCAGAAAACAAAGTAACAAGTGATATGAACCTACCAAAGTTATTCTTCCTTCTCTGCTGCCTTCTCCCGATAAGGATGCTGGCGCAAACCCTCAGCGGAAAGCTGGTGGACGAACAGAAC
>CASFUX010000200.1 GCA_949297975.1 uncultured Bacteroidales bacterium | reverse complement strand
TTTAGCACACGGATAACACGGATTATACAGATTATCACAGATTTCTTATTTCAACAATCCTTGACAATCAATGGTATTTAAATCCGTATAAATCCGTCTTATCTGTCTCATCCGTGTTCTCTCTTATTTTGACACACCTCCCAAGGAGAGCAACAGAGCCCCCACCCCGCCAACCAATCCCCATGGACATACGGAAAATCATACACGTGGACATGGATGCCTTTTACGCCTCCATCGAGCAGCGCGACTTCCCCCAATACCGTGGCAAGCCGCTCGCCGTGGGACATCCGGGCGCACGGGGCGTGGTAGCCACCGCCAGCTACGAAGCCCGCCGCTACGGCATCCACTCCGCCATGCCCTCCGTCACCGCCATGCGCAAATGCCCCCACCTCATCTTCGTGCCCGGGCGGCACCAAGTGTACAAGGAAGTATCCGCCCAGATACGCGGCATCTTCCTCGACTACACCGACCTGGTCGAACCCCTCTCGCTCGACGAGGCCTTCCTCGACGTGACGGTCAACCACAAGCACATGCGCTCTGCCACCCTCATCGCCCGCGAAATCAAGCAACGCATCTTCCAGACCACCGGCCTCACGGCTTCCGCAGGCGTATCGTACAACAAGTTCCTTGCCAAAATTGCCTCCGACCAGAACAAGCCCGACGGTCTCTTCGTCATCGAACCGAGCCGGGCCGAAGCCTTCCTCGAACGCCTGCCCGTGGAACGGTTCTTCGGCGTGGGACACGTCACCGCCGACAAAATGCACCGCATGGGCATCCGTACCGGCCACGACCTCAAGCTGCGCAGCGAGGCCGACTTGGTACGGGCGTTCGGCAAAGCGGGCCACTACTACTACCAGAACGTGCGCGGGATAGACAACCGCCCCGTGGAACCTAACCGCATCCGCAAATCGATGGGCGCGGAAAACACCTTCGAGTCCGACATGGATACCTACGAGGAACTGGACCGCGTGCTACGGGAAACGTGCGAAGAAGTCATCGCCCGCCTCAAACGGCACGCCTTCCTCGAAGGACGCACCGTGACGCTGAAGGTGAAATACGCAGACTTCCGCATCGTGAGCCGCAGCAAGACCCTGCCCGCCCCCATCGCCGATGCCGACACCCTGTACCGCACCGGCGTGGAACTGCTGCACGGCGTGGACGTGTCGCCCAAAGTGCGCCTGCTCGGCATCAGCGTGAAGAAGCCCGACCAAATGGGCTGGAAAGGCGACGGCGTGCAGCTGGAAATCGAGTTCGAAGAATGAGGAGAGATGGAGGATTTCAGATTAACCGCAAAGAACGCAAAGGGCGCAAAGATATTCATACAACACGACTTGCCACAGACCATCGCCACAATTATCTTTGCGCTCTTTGCGGTTAAAGAATAAAAATTCTTTGCTATTAAACCTAAAACCACAGACTGTCGACCGCAGCTAAAGCAATTCTCCACACACCGCACACAGGGCGCAAACTCAAAAAAACAAAAAAAAGTTTCAATTTGATAGTATCTCCGTGAACAAAACGGGAGCCAGCGTTGTTCTTTTATCGGTTTCCTTGATTACGATGTTGGGGAAGAGCCAAAATCGGCCAAGCAAAGGAACAGAACATATTGAGTACTAACATTTAATCACAAACAGACAAAGATGGCAAAAATAAAAGGTGCCGTGGTGGTAGACACGGAACGATGCAAAGGGTGCGACCTGTGCGTCATCGCATGCCCCTCGAAAGTACTGGCCTTGGCAACCGATTTGAACTCGAAAGGCTACAATTATTCATACATGGCCCATCCCGACGACTGCGTGGGGTGCGCCGCGTGCGCCTACGTATGCCCCGATGCCTGCATCACGGTGTACAAGGTGAAGCTCTAAGCCACCCATCAAATTGTAATCAAACAAACGACATCATATAATATTATATGTATATGGAAGAAATAAGGCTCATGAAGGGGAACGAAGCCATTGCCCATGCGGCGGTACGCTGCGGCTGCGACGGCTATTTCGGCTACCCGATAACCCCGCAATCAGAAATAATGGAAACGCTCATGGCACTCAAGCCATGGGAAACGACTGGCATGGTGGTACTACAAGCGGAAAGCGAAGTGGCGGCCATCAACATGGTATACGGCGCGGCCGGATGCGGCAAAAGGGCGATGACCAGTTCGTCCAGCCCCGGCGTAAGCCTCAAGCAGGAGGGCATCTCCTACATCGCCTCGGCCGAGCTGCCCTGTGTCATCGTCAACGTGATGCGCGGCGGGCCGGGCCTCGGCACCATACAACCCAGTCAGGCCGACTACTACCAGGCCGTGAAGGGTGGCGGCCACGGCGACTACCGCCTCATCGTGCTGGCTCCCGCCTCCGTGCAGGAGATGGCCGACTTCACGGTGCTGGCGTTCGACCTCGCCTTCAAATACCGCAACCCGGCCATGATACTGGCCGACGGCATTACCGGGCAAATGATGGAAAAAGTGATATTGCCACCTTTCCGTGAACGCCGCACCGAGGAGGAAATCCGACAGGAATGCCCTTGGGCTACCCTCGGCAAGCCCGCCAGCCGTCCGCGCAACATCATCACCTCCCTGTGCCTCCAGTCGGAAGAAATGGAGCGCATCAACCTGCACCTGCAAGCGAAATACCGGGAGATAGAACGCAACGAGGTGCGCTTCGAGGAGTTCGACACCGAAGATGCCGAATACCTCATCGTGGCCTTCGGCACGTGCGCCCGCATCTGCCAGAAGGCGGTGGAAATGGCACGCGAGGAAGGCATCAAGGTGGGACTGCTGCGTCCCATCACGCTCTTCCCCTTCCCCACCGAAGCCATCAAGCAATACGCCGCACGCGTGAAAGGCATGCTCACGGTGGAAATGAACGCCGGACAAATGATAGACGACGTGCGCCTGGCCGTGAACGGCCGCGTGCCGGTGGAATACTACGGCCGTCTGGGAGGCATCGTACCCACGCCGGATGAAGTGTTGAACGCATTAAAAGAAAAAATCGTAAAGTAACAGAGCTATGACGACAAACGAAATCATAAATCCCGCCAACTTGGTGTACCGGAAGACCCCGGTGCTGACCGACACCCCCATGCACTACTGCCCGGGGTGCAGCCACGGCGTAGTGCACAAGCTGCTCGCCGAAGTTATCGAGGAAATGGGCATCCAGGAAAAAGCGATAGGCATTGCGCCAGTAGGCTGCGCCGTGTTTGCCTACAACTACATCGACATCGACTGGCAACAAGCTGCCCACGGACGCGCACCCGCGCTGGCCACGGCCATCAAGCGGCTGATGCCGGACAAATATGTGTTCACCTACCAAGGCGACGGCGACCTGGCGGCCATCGGCACGGCCGAAACCATCCACGCCTGCAACCGGGGCGAGAACATCATGATTATCTTCATCAACAACGCCATCTACGGCATGACGGGCGGACAAATGGCCCCCACCACGCTGGAAGGCATGAAGACCTCCACCACGCCCTACGGCCGCAACGTGGAACTGAACGGGCATCCGCTGAACATCACCAAGCTGCTGGCCGAACTGGACGGCACTTGCTACGTGACGCGCCAGAGCGTGCACAACGTAGCCGCCGTACGCAAGGCCAAGAAAGCCATTCAAAAAGGATTTGAAAATTCGGCCGCACGCAAAGGCACGTCCGTCATCGAATTCGTGTCCACCTGCAACTCCGGCTGGAAACTTTCCCCGGGTGCTTCCAACGAATGGATGGCCGAGCACATGTTCAAAGCCTATCCGTTGGGCGATTTGAAAAACGTATAAAAACTCAAGAACATCGAAAATTATGAAAGAAGAAATCATCATATCGGGTTTTGGCGGGCAAGGCGTGCTTTCCATGGGGAAGATACTGGCCTACGCCGGCCTGCTGCAAGGACAGGAAGTGAGTTGGATGCCCTCTTACGGCCCGGAACAACGGGGCGGCACTGCCAACGTAACGGTTATCCTGAGCGACGAGCGCATCAGTTCGCCGGTGTTGAACGCCTATGACACGGTCGTAGTATTGAACCAGCCCTCGCTCGAAAGGTTCGAACCGAAAGTGAAGCCGGGCGGCACGCTCATATACGACAGCAGCACCATACACGTGCACCCCACACGCCAGGACATCCACATCTACCGCATCGCCGCGACGGAATACGCCACAGCACACAACGCCTCGAAAACGTTGAACATGATTGTGCTGGGCGGGCTGCTGAAGGTGCGCCCCGTAACCACCATCGACAACGTGCTGCTAGGTTTGAAGAAGTCGCTGCCGGAACGCCACCACCACCTGCTGCCCCAAAACGAACAGGCGTTGAGGACGGGCATGGAATTGATTGAAAAAATCAGTCAATAATTTTGCAGGGATAAAAAAAAGGTGTACTTTTGCACTCGCAAGAGCGGGATGTAGCTCAGCCCGGTAGAGTACGCGTCTGGGGGGCGTGTGGTCGCAGGTTCAAATCCTGTCATCCCGACGGAAAGAAAAGCCAATCGTTCATCAAAGGACGGTTGGTTTTTTCTTTTTGCATGAAACGCCCACGCCCAAGGAGCACTGACCCGCAGCCAGCCACCACCCCAACATCGGACACAAAAAAGGCCTGACGGTTTCACTCAACCATCAGGCCTTTTTCTTTGAGCGGAAAACGGGACTCGAACCCGCGACCCTCAGCTTGGGAAGCTGATGCTCTACCAACTGAGCTATTTCCGCATGGTCAATTACCAATGACGGTGCAAAGGTAATTGTTTTTTTCGTATTTGAAGCATACAGCCCCGCTTTTCTTGCGCTTTTTCTGCCCGGCATCGTTATACGATGCCGGAGAAGCCCATGAACGCCATGGCCAGCAACCCGGCCGTGAGCAAAGCAATGGGCGTACCTTCCATGCCTTTGGGCAACTTTACCAAGCTCATTTGCTCGCGGATGCCGGCAAACAGCACCAGCGCCAACCCGAAACCGATGGCCGTGGACAAGGCAAACACCACGCTCTCAAGCAGGTTATAATCCTTCTGGATGACCAGGATGGCCACCCCCAAGATGGTGCAGTTGGTCGTGATGAGCGGCAGGAATACACCCAAGGCCTGATAAAGCGCGGGTGAAATCTTTTTCAGTATAATCTCCACCAACTGCACCAAGGCGGCAATGATGAGGATGAAGACGATTGTTTGCAGAAAACCGATTTGGAACGGGTCCAGGACGGTTTTCTGAATGATGTAAGTAAATATGGTCGCGATGGTCATCACGAAAGCAACTGCCCCGCTCATGCCGAGGGCGGTATCGATCTTCTTCGACACGCCGAGGAACGGGCAGATGCCCAAGAACTGCGCCAACACGATGTTGTTGACAAATACCGCGCTGATGAATATAAGAATGTATGTCATAACTTGGAAAATATTATCGGGTTACACAATCATGCTTTCCTCAATTTGTTAATCAAGGCAATGAGATAGCCCAGCGTAATGAACGCCCCCGGTGCCAGCACGAATACCAACATGCCGTAACTTTCGGGGAACATCGACAGGCTGAACACCTTGCCTGTGCCGAGCAACTCGCGCACCGCACCGAGCAGGGTGAGGGCAAACGTGAAGCCCAGCCCGATGCCCAACCCGTCGAACATGGAGCGCACCACGTTGTTCTTGGCGGCAAAGGCCTCGGCACGCCCCAGCACGATGCAGTTCACCACAATCAGCGGGATGAACAAGCCCAGGCTGGCGTAAAGCGACGGCACATAAGCCTGCATCAGCATATCGACCACCGTGACGAACGTGGCTATCACCACGATGAAGCCGGGGATACGCACCTTGTCCGGGATGACGTTTTTCAGCAGCGAGATAGCCATGTTGGAGCACACCAGCACAAAAGCCGTGGCCAAGCCCATCCCCATGCCGTTGGCAGCCGAGGACGTGGTGCCCAACGTAGGACACATGCCCAGCAGGAGGACGAAAGTCGGATTTTCCGTAATCAATCCGTTGATGAATACTTTCAGGTTTGAATTATTGCTCATACGTATTTCTTTTTTCGTTATACATCGCTTCAGTCGTTAGCCACGGCGGTTGCGCCGCTTTGCGAGTCAATGGCAGCGGCATCGTCCGCATAGGCGGCGTAGGCGTTGCGCACCGCTTCGAGGAAGGCCCGCGAGCTGATGGTGGCCGCCGTGATGGCATCCACTTCGCCGCCGTCCTTCGTCACGGTCAGATTGTTCACGGCCGGATTTTTGCCTTTGATGTTCTGTGCGCCCTTGTCGGTCTTGAACCAATCGACCATCTTCGTGCCGAGACCAGGCGTTTCCTTTTGTTCCAGCACGGAATAGTCCACGATGTTGCCTTGGGCATCGAAGCCTACCATAATCTTGATGCTGCCGCCGAACGCGCTGTTGGAAAACGACTCGACAGCCGCCCCCACGAACTGGTCGCTGCCCGTGTACGCCCGATAAAGCACGAAGTCGCCGATGCCGTCCAACGACACCGTGTCGGCCTCCGCCAGAGTGTCGAAGGCGGGAAGCACTTCCTTGATGGCGTTTTGCTGCTTGGCCACCTTGGCCGCTTCTATCGGCTCCTTGGTCACGGTGTAAACCGATGCCAGCAATCCCCCGGCGAAAAGCGAGATGCCCGTAAGCACCAACGCCATATTCTTGAAACTCGATTCTAATTTTACCATAATATTAATATCCTAATATGCTGATGTGGTAATATGCTGATGTGCTGATGCGACAATATGCCCATGCGCTAACATGCCAATATGTCCATGTGCCGGTGCGGCGATATGCCCGTGTAATGATAGCGGCACATTGGCTCATCTGCACATTCGCACAGGAACGCATCCGCCCATTCAGTTTGCTTTTTTCTTTTCCCCGAACCGCTTCGGCTTGATGTACGTATTGATGAGCGGCGTAAAGGCATTCATGATGAGGATGGCGAACGACACGCCTTCGGGATATGCACCGAACACGCGTATTACCACCGTGATAATGCCGATGCCGATACCATAAACAATCATGCCCAAGTGGCTCATGGGCGAGGTCACGTAGTCCGTAGCCATGAAGATGGCTCCCAGCAGCAGACCGCCCGTGAGCAGGTGAACCAGCGGAGAGGCATACACTTCGGGATTGGCTGCGTGCAGGATGGCCGTGAACACGAACACCGTGGCCAGGATGCTCACCGGTATGTGCCAGGTAATGATTTTACGCGCCAGCAGATAGACCAGGCCTATCAGCAGGGCGATGGCGGACACCTCGCCCAACGACCCGCCTATGTTGCCCAACAGCAAATCCATCTGGGCGGGCAATTGCTCGAACGCGCCTCCCTTGAGGAACGACAGCGGCGTAGCTCCCGTCTCGGCATCGAGGTAGTGCGTGTTGAAAGCCAGCGGACGCGGCCACGTAGTCATCTGCACCGGGAAGGAGATGAGCAGGAACACACGCCCCACCAAGGCCGGGTTGAACGGGTTGTTGCCCAGTCCGCCGAAACTCATCTTGCCGATGCCGATGGCCACCAACGCCCCGATGACGACAATCCACACCGGCAGGTTGCTGGGCAGGTTGAACGACAACAGCAAGCCCGTGAGCACGGCCGACCCGTCGCCGATGGTCGGAGTCGTTTTCAGCAGGAAGCGTTGGATGAGGTATTCGAACAACACGCACGAGAGCACCGAGGTGACGCTCACCACGAAAGCCCCCACGCCGAAAAAGTAAAGAGCCGTGAGGTAAGCCGGTATCAGCGCGATGATGACACCGTACATGTTCTTCGACACGGAGTCGCCCCCGTGTACATGGGGCGACGGTGACACAAGCAGTTTATTTTCCATATAATCTATTTTCTGAATTCGGTTTGTTATTTCCTGCGGGTCGGTCGTTACTTCTTGGCGTTGCGTGCCCGCATGATGCCCATCACCGTGGCCTTGCCGTAGCGGATGTTATCCAGCAGCGGACGGTAGGCGGGACAGGTGTAACTGCAACTGCCGCATTCTATGCAGTCGTACACGCGGTTGGCTTCCAGCTCGTCCCACATGTGGCGGTCGGCCAGCCGTGCCAGCAGGAACGGCTCCAGCCCCATGGGGCAGGCAGACACGCACTTGGCGCAGCGGATGCAGTTGGACGGCGCATGGCGGCGGGCTTCCTTCTCGTTGAGGAAGAGCACGCCCGCGCTCCCCTTGGCCGTGGGGATGTCGAGGGAGGCCACGGCGCGTCCCATCATGGGACCGCCCGCCACTATCTTGCCCGTGTCGGCGGGTATGCCCCCGGCCTGTTCCACCACGTTCTTCAGCGGCGTACCCAGGCGCACCCGGTAGTTGCCGGGGTTCAGCATGGACTTGCCCGTGATGGTGACGATGCGGTCGATGAGCGGCTTGTTCTTCTGCACCGCTTCGTAGATGGCAAACGTGGTGGCCACGTTCTGCACCACGGCTCCCACCTCGATGGGCAACGCCCCGCTCGGCACTTGCCGTCCCGTGATGGCATCTATCAGCTGCTTTTCGCCCCCCTGCGGGTATTTCACCTTCAAGGGCTGCACTTCGATGCCTTGGAACGACAGCACCCGTATCTGCCGCTGCATCAGCTCTATCGCATCGGACTTGTTGTTTTCAATCCCAATCACGGCGCGGTTCACCTGCAAGGCCTTCATCAGGATGGTGACGCCCACCAGTATTTCCTCGCTGTGCTCCAGCATCAGCTGGTGGTCGCACGTGAGGTAAGGCTCGCACTCCACGGCGTTGATGATGAGCACCTCGGCCTTCTTGCCAGGCGGAGGCGTGAGCTTCACGTGGGCGGGAAAGGTGGCACCGCCCAAGCCCACGATGCCCGCATCGGCTATCTTCTTCACGATTTCTTCGGGTGTGAGCTTGCATTCGCGCACCACGTCGGGCGTGCGGTCGATGGTGTCCAGCCACTCGTCGCCTTCCACGTCGATGAACATGGACATGCGCTTATAGCCCGACGCGTCCAAGGCGGGTTCAATCTTGGCCACCTTGCCCGACACGGAGGAGTGCACGTTGGACGACACGTAGCCGCCCGCCTTGCCCACCAGCTGCCCCACCTTGACCTGGTCACCCTTGGCCACCACCGGCACGCTCGGCGCACCGATGTAGGCGGCCAGGGGGATAATCACTTGCTTGGGAAGCGGCGTGTCGATGATGCGCTTGCCTGCCGAGAACTTGTTCTCCGCCGGGTGCACGCCGCCTATTTTAAATGTCTTCATATGTTTGTTTGCTGATGTTTACTTGTTTACTCTGCCGAGGCGGCTTCCACCGCCTCTTTCCTGGGCGGGAAGTTTACCTCCGTGATGGCTCCCGTAGGGCATTCGGCCACGCACTTGCGGCACAGGCGGCACTTCTGCGGGTCGATGTAGGCCAAGTTGTCAGTCACAGTGATGGCTTCGAAGGCGCACACCTTGACGCACTTCGAGCAGCCGATGCAGGCCACTTCGCATGCCTTGCGGGCCACCGCGCCCTTGTCCTTGTTGCGGCAGGCCACGTAGATGCGGCGCGACTTCGGCCCTTTCTTGCGCAACTCGATGAGCTGGCGCGGGCAGGCCTTGACGCACGCACCGCACGAGGTGCATTTCTCTTCGTCTATCTCGGGGATGCCCGTCTCCGGGTTGATGTGCAGGGCATCGAACTGGCAGGCCGCCTCGCAGTCACCCAGCCCCAGGCAACCGAAGGCGCAGCCCGTCTCGCCGCCGTACAGGCTGTGGGCGATGGCGCAACTCTTCACCCCGTCGTACTCGTTGGTGCGGGGGCGGTGTTCGCACGTGCCGTTGCAGCGCACCACGGCCACCGTGGGTTCGGCAGCGGCTACCGTCTTGCCGAGGATGGCTCCCACCTTTTCCATGGTCGGTGCGCCGCCCACCGGGCACAACATCTTGCCCAGGTCGTCGGCCTTCACACACGCGTCGGCAAAGCCGTGGCAGCCGGGATAACCGCAGCCGCCGCAGTTCGCGCCCGGGAGCACCGCTTCGACCTCGTCCACGCGCGGGTCTTCATATACATAAAACTTCTTGGCCACGAAATACAGGATGACGGCCGCCAACGCGCCTATCACCCCCAAGGTAATCAGAGATATTACAATCACGTTCATAATCTTGTCACGATAGTTTCTTTATGTAGAATCGGAATGTTGATTTCAGCTTGCCTTTGAAGAGGGACAATATTATATAATAAGGAACAAGCGAGGCAAGGGCGATGGTGCCGGTGAGCGGCTCGTTGTCTATCCACGTGCGCAGCACGACAAGCACCAGCAGGATGAGCAGGAAGGGGATGACGAATGCCAGCAGCACAGCCAACATGCCCGCCGAGCGTTGGGCGCACACCGTCACCGTGTCGCCCACTTGCAGGGAGGCATCGTCCGTCTCGGCCTCGATGATTTTTTCCGCCGCGTCGGCCGCCGTGCAAGCCGCCTTGGCGTGGCAGCCGCTACAAGCGGAGTGCTGGGTGATGAGCACCTGCACCCGGTTGCCGTCGATGCGCTGTATTCTCCCGGTATGTTCTATGACCTCGCTCATTTTGCAAAGTGGACTTTACAATTCGGGCGCAAATGTAAAGATATTTTCCCATATCACAAAGAAGAAAACGGCTTTATTTGCAAGGCAGGAGATTGGCACGCAAAGACACAAAGACGCGAAGGATTTTTATTGCTCATGGGAGGGGACGGCATGTGCGCTCCACAAAGACAAGGCATGCCTTGTCTCTACCTCACGGCGCACTCGGCGGTTCCATCCTATGGTTTCTATTGTGCTTTAAAATATGTCAGTGCGGAATTTTATTTTCGTACTAACGGAATTTTATTTCCGTACCAATGGAAATTAAGCTCCGCCATAGGGCATCGGGAGGGGCTATGCGTGCTCTTATTTTATGCCCGCCAAGGGGGAAACGGCCATGTGCGCTCCGTGTCCGCCGCCCCCGCTCACAGCATCCCCGCTTCGACCAAGGTGATGATGCGCTCGATGACCTGCGTCTCGTAGTCGGACGTGTCGTACTCGGCCTTGAGGTCGGCACCGAAGATTTTGGCGAAGCCTTGCCAGAAGAAGGCGGAAAACTTGCCCCGGTACACGCGGATGAGGTCGTAGGACGTGGCGTCGCATTCGCGGTCGATGAGCTTGATGAGCATCTTGCCCTGGCTGAAGGTCATACGGCGCAGGTCGGCCTCGTACTTGCGGAACAGCTCTTTCTCGAAGCGGTTCATGTACTCCTTGCGCGCCTCGTCGTCGGGCAGGGCGAGCAGGGCGCGGTTGGCGGCCATCACCTCGGCGGCCACCCGCTTGGCGTAGGGCAGGGTGCGCTTCACGTCGCGCACGGTGCGCCAGTAGAACCGCTCCTGCCGCTTGTTCTTGAAATGCAGGGGTGCAAACACGTTGACTTCGCGCAGGCGGGCCAGCAGCACGGTATCGCCGTCCTCCACCTGCACGCGCAGCCTCAACGTGTCGCCGTCCTGCGCCCAAGCGGGGGCGCACCAGCCGGCGAGCAGGCCGAGGAACAAAAGCCATATGCGGATGCGGGAGTTCATGCCGTGCAAAGCTAAGGAAAAAATTTATTCGGATTTCAAATTCCAGGTTTCAGATTTCAAATTTCGGATTTCAGGTTCCCATTTGGCCACGGACAATAAAACGCGGGAGCCGCAAAGGCGGGATGCACTCCTGCCCTTGCGGCTCTCGGTTCTGCGATTTTGCGGTTTCCTATTCCGCGCTTCCACGCTTCCGCGTTTCCGCTCCCCTTTGCCCTATTCCGCCGAGAAGCGGTACACGCACCATTCGTCGTAGCGTTCGCTGGGGCGCAGCACCGCCGAGGGGAAGTGCGCCACGTTGGGCGAATTGGGGAATCCCTGCGCCTCGAGGCAGATGGCGTATTGCTCGTCGTAGCGTTTGCCGCCTTTGCCCACGTGCTGTTCCACCCAGTTGCCCGAATAGATTTGCACGCCCGGTTGCGTGGTGAAGGCTTGCAGCTTGCGCCCGCTGGCGGGTTCGTAGAGCGTGGCGGCCAAGGCCAGTTCGTGCGGATAATGCTTGCGGACGGTCCAGTTGTTGTCCAGCCCGCGTCCGGGGGCGAAGGCGGGATCGTCGATGCGGTCGGCAATGAGGGTCGATTGGCGGAAGTCGAAGGCCGTGCCGTCCACGGGGCGTATCTCGCCTGTGGGAGCCGCGCTGTCGTCCAGCACCGTGTGGAAGTCGGCCTCAATCTGCAAGTAGTGGTCGCGGATGGTGCCCTCGCCCGCCCCTTTCAGGTTGAAGTACGAGTGGTTGCACATGCCCAGCACGGTGGGCTTGTCGGTGGTGGCCTCGTAGTGGATTTTCAGCTCGTTGTCGTCGGTGAGCGTGTAGGTCACCGTCACGTCCAGGTTGCCGGGGTAGTGTTCCTCGCCGTCGGCCGAGAGGTAGTGCAGGGCGAGGCGGGCGGGGGTGCTTTCCAGCACGTCCCACACTTGCACGTTGAAGCCCCGGATGCCGCCGTGCAGGTGGTTCGGCCCGTTGTTCACGGCCAGCTGGTAGGTGGTGCCGTCCAAGGTGAACGTGCCGTTCTTGATGCGGTTGGCAAAGCGTCCGCATATCGCGCCGAAGAAGGGTTCCTTCGCCAGGTAATCGTCTATCGTGTCGAAGCCCAGCACCACGTCGGCCATGTGGCCTTGGCGGTCGGGCACGTTGACGGACACGATTTTCGCCCCGTAATTGGTGATGTACACGGTCATGCCGTGCGCGTTGGACAGCTCGTACAGGGCGATGCGCTTGCCGTCCAGTTCCTTGTCGAATTTCGTCTTGTCCATGATGAAACAGTTTTTTAAGTTACGAGCTACAAGCTACGAGCTACAAGTGCCATGCGGCTTAATGCCGGAGGCTTCCGGGCATACGACTTGTAACTCGTACACCCGTCACTTGTAACTCACTCGTAGCTTGTAGCCCGTAGCTTGCAGCTATTTATATTTTCTTCGCCCCGTCGCCTATTTCGGCGATGTAGAAGTCGGCTTTGAGGCCGGTCTTTTCGGTGTAGGCCTTGCCCACTTTTTCCTTGAACTCGTCGATGGCTTCGTCCTTGACCAGCGACACGGTGCAGCCGCCGAAGCCGCCGCCCGTCATGCGCGAGCCGATGACGCCGTCTATCTTCCAGGCTTCCTCGGCCAGCGTGTCGAGGTAGAGGCCGGTCACTTCATAGTCGTCGCGCAGGGAGACGTGCGAGGCGTTCATCAGCTTGCCGAAGGCTTCGATGTTGCCCGCCCGCAGGCAGTCCACCGCGTCCACGGTGCGTTGCACCTCGCTCACCACGTGGCGGGCGCGTTTGAGCGCGATGGGGTCGGTGATGGCGTCCTTGATTTTGTCGAACTCGGCCTGCGTCAGTTCGGCCAGGTTCTTCAGTTCGGGGCGCACGGTGCGCAGCTGGTCGAGGGCCAGGTGGCATTCGCGCACGCGGTCGTTGTACTCGTCGCCCAGCTTGTGGGGGCTGTGCGTGTTGCTGATGACTACCTTGATGCCGTGCAGCACGACGGGCACGAGGTCGAACTCGAGCGTGTCGCAGTTGAGGAAGATGGCATGGTCCTTTTTGCCTTGGGCGGAGGCGAACTGGTCCATGATGCCGCAGTTGACGAAGGCGAACTCGTGTTCGGCCATCTGCCCTATCTTGGCCAGCTCGGTGCGGTCGTAGCCTGTGCCCAGCTGGTCGTTGAGGGCGTAGGCGGTCACCACTTCGAGGGCGGCGGACGAGGAGAGGCCCGCTCCCAGGGGCACGTTGCCCCAGATGAGGAAGTCGTAGCCTTCGGCAAACTCGATGCCGCGCTTGATGAACTGGGTCATCACGCCCATCAGGTAGTTGGCCCAGGTGCCTTTGGCCAGGGGGGTGGTCACGTCGGCCAGGGGCACGGTGAGCACTTCGGGTTCGTTGACGGAGCGGAAATGCACGTCCTTCGTGCCGTTGCGGCGCAGCAGCAGGTAGGTGCCGAAGCTCAACGCGCAGGGGAACACGAAGCCGCCGTTGTAGTCGGTGTGCTCGCCTATCAAGTTAACACGTCCCGGTGAGAAGTACACCGCGTCTTCCTGGTGTCCGTAGGCTTCTACGAACAGCTTTTGTAATTCTTGCACTGTCATGGCAATGTGTTTTTTGAATGAATTTATAAATGATTGTTGATTGGTCGCTTTCCATGCCCCCGCACGAGGCGAGGACAAATGTAACACTTCCCGCGTGAAAAGGCGCGTTCCCCCGCGTTTTATTAACAAACATAAGGGAATGCGTGGCGGGACACAGAGCCTATCGTGGCCGCTGTCCGGGGGCTGTCCGCCCCCTCCCCCCCGGACCTACTTTCTTTCTCCAGCGAAAGAAAGTAGGCAAAGAACGCCGCCGCTGTGCCCGCCTCGCTCGGGAAACACGTCGCTGCGCGGGCTGGAAGCCTTGAACTTGCCTTCGCTCACGCTCCGGCTTCGGACAGCAAGGCTTCCCGCGCCCGCTCCGCTCGGTTTCCCGGCTTGCCGGACAAGGCGGGCATTTCCGCATAAGTCTGCACGGGCAAAACTATGTGCGCTTCCCCCAAGGCCGGACGGGGGATAAAAGCTCTGTGCGCTCTGTGTCCCCATCCCGCTGTCCAATCCCCCGCGCAAAGCGGTGTCAAAGTTGGGGAAAAACGGACGGACAAAGGGGTAATTTTAGGTCAAATTATAGCACTTTTTTGCAAAAATGTCCTCGAACCGCACCGTCTTTCGGCACAGTCAAGGACATACGTCAGCAGAGATAAGATAATCACCCCTGCCCGTTCCGTGCATTCAGGCCAAGAAAGTTCTCGTACCACCCTGATGGTACAAACGTACCGACCTAATGGTACAAGCGTACCATCCTAATGGTACAAGCGTATCGACCTGAGGGTACAAGCGTATCGACCTAATATATGCATAATATATGTGCATTCCTCAAGCCGCCCCCATCATCCCATAAAAGGCCCAGGTTGCAAGGGAGCAAAAAAAAGAGATGCCACAAAACGGCATCTCCACACGAGGACTACGAGGGAAAGCTCACCATTCTACTTGCACTTTTACATAAAAATTGCGTCCTGGCTCGGCACGCACGATGCCACGGGCGGTGTTGAGGTGGTTGTAATATTCGGCATTCAGCAGGTTGTCCACCCCGAGCTGTCCTTGCAGGTAGAGGCGGCGCAGGGGGATGCGTCCCGATTGCAGGGCGAAGTTGAGCGTGGCGTATCCGTCGGTGATGCTTTCGCCCTCGGTCACCGCCGCCTGACGCGCCGCCCAATCCACAAAGAGGGTGGCGGTGAACCAGTCGCGCAGGCGGTAGTTCACCTCGGCCAAGCCTTTGAGCGGGGGCAGCTGGGGCAGGAAGGAGTGGGCACGCACGTCGCGGCCACGGACATAACCGGCGTTGGCAGCCACCCACAGGCCGGGCAGGAAATGGTACTCGGCCTCCACCTCCGCACCAAGGAAGAGGGCGCGATCCACGTTGGTGTTGACCCAAGCCTCCGTGACCTCGCCGCCCACGGTGGTATAAGCAGGGTCGAGCGTGGGGGTGATGAGGTTGAAGAGGTAGTTGGCATACACGTCAGCCTGCACCCGCAGACGGTCGCCCGCGAACCGGTAGAAGAGGTTGGCAAACGCGCCTTGCTCGGGCTTCAAATGCGGATTGCCCACGCTGAGCATGCCCGACTGGTCGATGTACTTGAAGCGTTCCTCCAACGAAGCGGCACGGTAGGCGTTGGACAACGACAGCACCACCCGATGCCGCCACGCAGGGCGGTAGGCCAAATCCACATGGGCGGCGTAGGAAAACTCGTGCGACAGCCCGGCGGCATAGAGCAGGCTGCGCTCCACGTCCATCGGCTCGTCTGCGGGCTTGCCGTTGATTTCCATGAACTGCACCACGGGGTCAAAGGCCGAGTCGTTCTTCGTGCGGATGTAGTCCAGGCGCAAGCCCGCATCAAGCGTGAGCCGCTCGGGCAGGATGTCCCAGCTGTATTGGGCAAAAGCCCCGAAGTCCAACATAGTGGCATCGGGTACGGGCTGCTCGCGGCGCACCAGCACCTCGCGCTCGTCCACTTCCTGTCGGTTGTAGCGCACGGTCTTGGCATCGCGCAGCCAGCCCTCCACGCCCGCCTTCAGCCGGTGACGGTCGGAAGGCAACGCCCAGTCAGTGAGCACCCGCGCCCCCGAAATAATGTTCGTACTCGAAGGCAGGATGGTCTTCTTCGGCCCCACGCGGTTCTCCACATCGCGGATGAAATTCTGCGTATAAGCCTTCACCCGCAACTCGCGCAAATACACGCCCGGTTCGTGGAACACATATTCGCCGCTCAGCAAGTTGCGCTGCACGTTGCGGTAGCTCACCCGCGCCGCTGCCGGGAAGCTCGCTCCGCCGGGCAGCCCCACGTCATGGGCCTCATAGTGCTGGTAGTCGAGCAGCAGCTCCTGCGAGTCAGCATAGGTCAGACCCGCCTGCACGCCCACCGACCAGTCCTCAAACTGGCTGTTGTCAATCACCCCGGCAGGCGTGCGCGTGTCCTGCGCCTGGCGGTAGCTGCCGTTCACCCCCACGTACCAATTGCGGTCGGTCACCTGCACCCCGGCGTTGGCCGTCCACAGGCGGTTGACCGAGGCAAAACCGCCCCCGACGCGCCCGCTCGTCATCATGTGCTCGGTGTAGGCGGGGCGTGCCGAGACGAAGTTGACCACGCCGCCCATCGCCCCCGTGCCGTACAGCACCGAGCCTGCCCCCTTGATGACCTCGATACGCTCCAGGCTGTTGAGATCCACGGTGGAGAGAGCCGCCGCGATGTCCGTGGCCGTCTGCACCCGCTCGCCGTCGGACAGGATGAGAATGCGCTCCTTGGACAAGCCCCGGATGCTGACCGATGTAGCCCAAATGCCGTCCCGCGTAAGGGCAATGCCCGCCTCGCGCCGCAAGGCATCCGCCGGGGTAAACAGCGAGGGAGCGGACAATTCGCCCGCATCGATGGAGAGCGACGGCAACGCCAACAGGTTCACCCGCGAGGGGCGGGCGGTGCTGAGCACGTCGATTTCCTCGATGTCGCGCAGACGGATGCTGTCGGCTTGCTCCAGGGTCGAAGGCGTTTGAGCCACCACCGCCACGGAGAGGGAAAGCAGGAAGGGGAGCAAAGGGAACTTCATAAATAATGATGAATGTCTAATAGAGTTTATATCGAATTAAATTTTAAACCACAGAGGCACGGAGAGATATATCTATCTGCTCCCATTATGCGCCCCAAAAGCTCACGGAGAAATGCCGCTTGCGGCATTTCACTAAGTGTCCTCTGTTATCTGCGAAAATGCCACTGCTCATCTTGGTATCTCTATGTCTCCGTGGTTTATCATTTTATTCTGCATATTGTCTAATGATTAGGGATTATTGACTGGGGAGAAACATAGAAAACATGAAAGGGCTGTCATGTTATCTATGCTGCCCTCTATCAACCGCCATGCAACCACCTCACTTCTTCAGCACGGCGTAGTCTATCACTTCCATGATGTCGGTGACGTAGTGGAATTTCAGCCCTTTGAGGTACTGCTTCTTGATTTCCTCGATGTCCTTGCGGTTCTCGGCGCACAGCACGATGTCGGTAATGCCGGCTCGCTTGGCGGCGAGTATCTTTTCCTTGATGCCGCCCACGGGGAGCACCTTGCCGCGCAGGGTGATTTCGCCGGTCATGGCCACGTTGCGGCGCACCTTGCGCTTCGTGAAAGCCGACACCAAAGCCGTGACCATGGTGATGCCCGCCGAAGGCCCGTCCTTGGGTATCGCCCCCTCGGGCACGTGGATATGCACGCTCACCTCGTCGAAAATGTCGGGCTGGATGCCCAGTTTGTCTGCATGCGACTTAATGTATTCGAGTGCCAGGACGGCCGACTCCTTCATCACATCGCCCAGATTGCCGGTAAGGGTGAGCTTGGGCGACTTGCTCTTGCTGATGCTCGACTCGATAAACAGTATCTCGCCGCCCACCTGCGTCCACGCCAGCCCGGTAACCACGCCGGGATACTCGTTGCCCTCATACTTGTCCGAGTTGTAGCGGGGCTTGCCGAGGTATTCCTCGATGTCCTCCTGCGTGAGCTCCACATTGTATGCTTCGCCCGAGGCCACCCGCTTGGCCACCTTGCGCATGAGGGAGGCTATCTGCCGGTCAAGGCCACGCACGCCCGACTCGCGGGTGTACTTGTCGATGAGGAATTGCAGCATGGGCTTGGTCAGCACAAACTGCTCGGCGGTGAGGCCGTGGTTCTCCAGTTCCTTGCGCACCAAGTGGCGGGCGGCTATTTCCACCTTCTCCTCCTGCGTGTAGCCGCTCACCTCTATCAGCTCCATGCGGTCAAGCAAGGGGCGCGGGATGGTGTTCAGGTTGTTGGCCGTGGCAATGAACAGCACCTTGGAAAGGTCGAAGTCCACATCCAGGTAATTGTCGTGGAAGGTCGTGTTCTGTTCCGGGTCAAGCACTTCGAGTAAGGCCGATGAAGGGTCGCCCTTATAGTCGGCATTGATTTTGTCTATCTCATCGAGCACGAACACGGGATTGGCCGACTCGGCTTTCTGTATGTTCTGGATGATGCGTCCCGGCAACGCCCCGATGTAGGTGCGGCGATGCCCGCGTATCTCGGCCTCATCGTGCAAGCCGCCCAGCGACACCCGCACGTATTTGCGCTTCAAGGCCGTGGCGATGGAACGGCCCAGCGATGTCTTGCCCACGCCCGGAGGACCGTACAGGCAGATGATGGGCGACTTCATATCGCCCCGCAGCTTCAGCACGGCGAGATGCTCCAGGATGCGCTCCTTCACCGTGTCCATGCCGAAGTGGTCGGCATCGAGCACCTTCTTGGCATTCTTCAGGTTGAAATTGTCCTTCGTGTACTCGTTCCATGGCAGATCAAGCATCGTCTCGATGTAATTCAACTGCGTGGGATAGTCGGGCGAATGCGGGTGCATGCGTTCCAGCCGCTTCAATTCCTTGTCGAAGGTCCGGGCCACGGCCTCGCTCCATTTCTTGGTCTTCGCCTTTTCCTTCAACTCGTTCAAGTCCAACTCCGCCGCATCGCCCAACTCATGCTGGATGGTCTTCATCTGCTGTTGCAGGAAGTACTCGCGCTGCTGCTGGTCGATGCCCTCCTTGGCTTTGTTCTGTATGCTCAGCTTGAGGTCGATGAGCTGCTGCTCCTTGTTAAGCAGTTCGAGCAACTGGTAACCGCGCTGCATCAGGTCGTCCTGTTCGAGCAAAGCCTGCTTGTCCTTCACGTCGAAGGGCATGTTGGAACATATATAATTAATCAGGAATACGGGGTTTTCGATATTGCGAATGGCAAATATCGTTTCCGGAGGGATGGTGCCCGATTTGGCGATGATGCTCGTGGCGAGGTCTTTGACGGACGACACCAAGGCCTGGAACACCTCGTCCTGCGTATCGCCCACCACGTCATCGCACAACGCCACATGCGCCCGGAGGTAGGGCTTCTCCTGCACGATTTCACCCAGGCGGAAACGCTTTTTCCCCTCCAGGATGACCGTGGTCGAGTTGTCGGGCATTTCCAGCACCCGCACAATCTGCGCCACCGTGCCCACGGCGTACAGCTCAGCCCCGCCGGGGTCTTCCGTATGGGCGTCTATCTGCGTGCACACGCCTATCAAGGCGTTGTTTTCCTGAGCTTCGCGCACCAACTTAAGCGACTTGGGACGCGCCACCGCCACAGGCGACAACACGCCCGGGAATATCACCATGTTGCGCAATGGAAGAACGGGCAATGCCTCGCCCGCATCCAACTTGAACTCACCATCGGAAGGCCGCTCGTCCAGCGAAATGATGGGATATACTTCCGCATGGCCTTCCATTTCCTCCAAAAAGATTTTATCTAACGATTTGCTCATAATGTCAAGCTGCTGGCAAGCCCCGATGGCTTGCGTATGTTTCTCTTGCACCTGCTCGGCACGTTACCTTTGCACCATGCCCTCGGGGGCTTGCAGGTTCTTGAAATTCTGCCCGAACGCCTTGCCCGTCATGGTCTCTATCACGACTTTCCACACTTTCACATTGCGCAAGGCCGGTGCGGAATAAGCGAAGTCGCGGGTCACATAATGCCGCATGAGCACGTTCAGGCACCGCTCCTTCTCCTCCAAGTTCTCATCGTCCACAAACGACACGGTGCCGGTGCCAAGTACGCTGGCCGACTCCATGCTGTAGCTGCACGCCATGTCCGGATGCTGGCAGCGCAAGGTACGCGCCGTGCAGAACGTCAGCGACACGCGGTTGTCATGCGCCAGCAAGTCCACATGCTTGCCATGGGGAGCGGAATGCAAAATGAACTCCCGCCCGTCGTAACCGAAATTCATGGGGATGACGTAAGGCACGCCGTCCGCCCCGTTCATGCCCACGAAGCAAATGTCGCATTGGGCGATCACCCGGTCTATCTCGCTTTTGTCTGTCAAGAATATCGTTCTCATACGTCGCAAGGCCACTTTTAATTTTCAATTTTCAACTCTCACCTCATCCCCTCCACCATGCCGCTCTTTTCAAACAAGTCGCAGATGTAATCCACCGTGCCGTCGATGCCCAGCACGGACGAATTGACGCACAAATGGTACGAGGCGGCGGCTCCCCACGTTTTCCCCGTATAATAATTGTAATATCCCGCACGCCGCTTGTCCGTCTTCTCCAGCATGTCCTCGGCCTTGTCTTCCGCGAGGTCTTTCATGCGTTCCAATATCCGGGTCTTGCGGTCGGCGAGGTCGGCCGTGATGAACACGTTCAGCACATGCGGGTAATTGCGCAAAATGTAATCGGCGCAACGCCCCACAAACACGCAATGCTGCTTGTCCGCCAGCTCGCGGATAATGTCGCTCTGTATCTTGAACAACGTCTCGTTGCTCAGGTAATTTTCCAGGAAGTTGCTTGATATGAAATTATTCCTTAGCCCCAGCCAACCGCCGGTGAGGCTGTACGTCTTCTTCTCGTCAGCTGCCTCGAAAAACTCCTTTCCCAAGCCGCTTTCTTTGGAAGCCAGGTTGATAAGCTCCTTGTCGTAATAAGCGAAGTGCAGGCGTTCTGCGATTTTCTCGCCTATCTGCCGCCCACCGCTGCCATACTGGCGGCCTATGTTGATGATGCAATGTTCCATTGATTAACGTTTAACGATTAACGATTAGTGATTAACGATTAGTGATTAACGGCTTCCCCCTTGAACAAGCGGAATTGCTTCCACAGCAACACCCCGGCGATGACCGCCGCGCAGAAGTCGGATATGGGGAAACTCATCCACACGCCGTTCACCCCCCAGAAGGAAGGCAATATCAGCAGGCAAGGCAACAGGATAATCAGCTGACGGCTCAGCGAAAGGAATATCGCCTTGCCCGCCATGCCGATGCTCTGGAAAAAGTTGGAAGTGACCATCTGGAAGCCCACAATGGGATACATGACAAACGTGAGGCGCAACCCCACGACCGACAAATCGACCAAGTCGGCATCAGTCGTGAAGATGGCGACCACCGCGTGCGGGAACAACTGCACGAACACGAAGCCCGCAACCATGACGATGGTGGCGAAGAGGATGGACTTCTTCAGCACCTCCGTGACGCGCGGGTACAGCCTTGCCCCGAAATTATACCCGGCAATGGGCTGCATACCCTGGTTGATGCCCATCACAATCATGATGAATAGAAAGGCAATGCGGTTGACAATGCCATACGCCCCCACCGCCAAGTCGCCGCCCGTGCGCAGCAAAGCCTGGTTGATGACAATCACGATGAGGCAGGCGGCGGCATTCATGAAGAACGGTGCCGACCCGATGGACAACATGTCCACTACCAGCTTCCGCCGCAGACGCAAGGCACTGCGCTTGATGTGCAGGAAATAATTTTTGTTGGAAAAGAACTTAAACTGCCACACCAGCATGATGACCTGGGCGATGACCGTGGCGCAGGCCGAACCCTTGATGCCCCACTTGAAGCCGAACACGAACAGCGCATTCAGCCCCGCGTTGATCAGCACGGTGAAGATGGTGGCGTACATCGACTTCTTCGGCTCGCCTGCCGAGCGAAGCAAGTTATTCAGTCCCATGTACATGTGCGTGAACACATTGCCGAGAAGCAACACCCGCATGTACTGCCGCGCATACGACAAGGTCTCCTCGCTCGCCCCGAAGAAGTACAAGATAGGGTCGAGGAATATCAACGTAATCACCGAAAAGGCAATCCCAATAATCAGGTTCAGCCCGATGACGTTGCCCAGTATGACGTTGCCCGTCTCATAATCCTGCTGCCCCAAGCGGATGGACAGCAGCGTAGAGCCCCCCGCCCCCACCAACGAGCCGAAGGCCGCAGCCAGGTTCATGAGCGGGAAACAGATGGCCAGCCCCGACAGGGCCAACGCCCCCACCCCGTGGCCGATGAAGATGCTGTCCGTAATGTTGTAGAGGGAAGAAGCCGTCATGGCTATAATGGCAGGCAAGGCATACTGTCTCAGCAACTTGCCAATATTCTCCGTGCCGAGTTCGGCCGGTGTCGTCTTGTTGTTCATTCTTTTCTATACCTATTCTTTCAGTGTGCAAAGGTACGAAAAAAGCGGAAAAAGAACGATTTTGCCAAAGAAATGGATGCCCGCCCCAAGAGGTCTTGCACGCGCCACAAGGCATGTACCCGACCATACAAAAAGAAGACGTTTCCGATACGAAACGCCTTCTCTTTATAAGTCAGAATGGACACACCTTATTTCGATGCTTCCAACGATTTCTTGCGGAATTCCTTCAATGCCTTTTCAATTCCCAAAGAAACCTTGCGGGCACGAGTCCCTGCCGCCTTGTTACCTTTTTCGATTTGAGCTTCCGCATCCTTGAAGAAAGCATCAACATCCGCCTGAAGTTTAGCTACTAGATCTTTCATCTCAATTTTTGTTTTAGTTAATAATTAAAAATGATGTTTTACTTAGCACTGCAAATATAGCGGATAAACTCCAATCCCGAAGTGCCTTTCATAAGAAAATATGGGATTTCACTCTTTTTTTTACATTTTTTAGGATAGATGGTGCTCTTTGGTATCCTTTTTCCGTCCACTTTCCCGCCCAAGGCCGTCTTTGCCGGATTCAAGCACAACGAAATGACCCATAAAAAAGGCGGTCCGCCAAAAATGCGAACCGCCTGTTCCTTGATAAATCCGGTCTTTTATTCGCTGACCACATCGAAAGCGACATCCACCGTCACTTCCTTGTGCAGCTTCAGCGTGGCCACGTACGAGCCGACTTCCTTCACCGGCTCTTTCAGCACGATTACCTTGCGGTCTACCGTGTAACCGGCTTTTTCGAAAGCATCGGCCAGCTGGATAGGACCCACGGCACCGAAGATTTTGCCCGTCGAGCTGGTCTTCGCGCCTACGGTCAGCTTCACATCTTTCAGTTTTTCGGCCAATTCCATGCATTCGTTCTTGATGCGTTCCAGCTTGTGGGCACGTTGCTTCAAGTCCTCGGCCAGACGCTTCTTGGCCGACTCGGTGGCCAACACGGCTTTCCGTTGGGGCAGCAGGTAGTTGCGCCCGTAGCCGTCTTTCACTTTTAATATGTCACCTTTGTAACCCAGGTTGGTTACGTCTTCCAGCAATATAATTTCCATGTTGTCTCCTCCTTCTTAAGTTTATTTCATCATGTCGGTCACATAAGGAAGCAAGGCCAAATGGCGCGCCCTTTTCACGGCTTGGGCCACACGGCGTTGGAACTTCAACGAGGTACCGGTAAGACGGCGCGGAAGGATTTTCCCTTGTTCGTTCAAGAATTTCTTCAGGAATTCCGGGTCTTTGTAATCCACGTATTTAATCCCGCTTCTTTTGAAACGGCAGTATTTTTTCCTTTTGACATCCACGGTCGGAGGGGTCAAATATCTGATTTCACCATTGTTGTTAGCCATGTCTTAATCCTCCTTTTGTTCTTTTGATTTGAGTCCTTTTCTTTTTTCTGCGTATTCGTAAGCGTACTTGTCCAAACGGAAAGTCAAGAAACGAAGCACACGTTCGTCGCGCCGAAACTGGGTTTCCAGCAGTTTGATTACGGCCGGTTCCACATCGAACTGGAGCAGGGCGTAAAAGCCGGTCGACTTCTTCTGAATGGGGTAAGCCAACTTGCGCAACCCCCAATTCTCTTCATTTGTGATAGTTCCGCCATTCTCGGTGAGGACGGCCTTGAACTTTTCTACCGCTTCCTTCATCTGAACGTCAGATAAAACGGGAGTCAAAATGAAAACGGTTTCATAATGGTTTAACATACCTGTCTTTACCTTTTTTGATTAATAAAATGGTTGGTTTTTATTTTGTGGGTGCAAAGGTATGAATTTTATTTGATTGACAAAAGAGAAATTCACGCGAGGGTGCAAGTCCGTTATTTTTTCCGCTATTTTTCCACAAACCCTTTGCGTAGAAGCAAAATTGTATTACCTTTGCGCCCGTAAACCTCAAGGTTCCTTGACCGAGTGGCTAGGTACCGGTCTGCAAAACCGTTTACGGCGGTTCGAGTCCGCCAGGAACCTCCCCGCAATCCTTGCAACAAGCCGCCTCCGGCAGCCGTTGCAAGGATTTTTCTTTTCATAGGAGAGCCCATTCCCCACCCGTCCGTATTTATATCAGCGACATACCTGCTTCGGCGCACGCCCGGCGCATGTCGTCGGGCCAGATGCTGGCTTGCACCTCGCCGATATGCGCCTTGCGCAGGAAGAACATGCACAGGCGCGACTGCCCGATACCCCCACCGATGGAAAGCGGGAGCGTGCCTTCAAGCAACCTCCGGTGGAAATACAGCCCGAGACGGTCTTGCTGCCCGGTCAGCTCCAGCTGCCGCAGCAGGGCGGCCTTGTCCACGCGGATGCCCATGGACGACACTTCCAGCGGGATGCCGAGCACCGGGTGCCACAGCAGGATATCGCCATTGAGACCCGGCAACCCCTGTTCGCCCGGCGTGGTCCAGTCGTCGTAGTCGGGGGCGCGGCCGTCGTGCGGCTTGCCGTCGCCCAGTGCCGCCCCGATGCCGATGATGAACACCGCCCCGTGCCGCTTCGTTATCTCCGCCTCGCGCTCCTTGGGGTCGAGATGCGGGTAAAGCCTGCGCAGCTCCTCGGCATGGATAAACGTGATATCGGGAGGCAGGCTGGGGCGTATTTCCGGAAAACTTTCCCACACGAGGTATTCCGTGCGCAGCAGCACGCCGTAGATGCGCCTCACCACCTCCTTGAGGAAGCCGATGTTGCGCTCCCCGGAGGTCATCACCCGTTCCCAGTCCCATTGGTCCACGTAGAGCGAGTGGATGTTATCCAGTTCCTCGTCCGCGCGGATGGCGTTCATGTCCGTATAGATGCCGTAGCCCGGCTCGATGCCATAGTCGGCCAGCGTCACCCGCTTCCACTTGGCCAGCGAATGCACCACCTCCGCCCGTGCGTCGGCCATGTCGCGGATGGGGAAGCTCACGGCCCGTTCCACGCCGTTCAGGTCGTCGTTCAAGCCCGTGCCTTGCAGCACAAACAGCGGGGCAGTGACGCGTCGCAAGCGCAACTCCGCTGACAGGTTGGCCTGGAAAAAGCCCTTCAGCCGCGCGATGGCCAACTCCGTCTGCTGCATGTCTATCAGCGGCCTGTAGCCGGTCGGTTTAATCAGATTGCTCATATCACCTCCTTATTTTTACCCTTTGTTCCGATAATCGGATGCAAATATAGGCAAAATGACACAATCCGCAACAAGATAAGAGAAAAAAGCGAACCACGCAGAGCGAAGTAGCTGCCGAGGCATATGTACCTGAAAATTCCGTGCCTGCGCAGCCAAATTTCCACTATAACGCGACCAAATTTCCGTCAGCACGCAGCAAAAATTCCGTACTAACGCAAAAAACACAGAGCCACGCTAAACGTCCTACCGCCTGTGGTACACCACGAACGAGTAATCATAGGGATTGCGCTCGTCGGCCTTGCAGTCGGTACGCGACACTTCTTCCCATTTTTCAAAATCAAGCCGGGGAAAAAAGGTATCCGCCTCGAAGTCGGCGTGCACCCACGTGATGTACAGCGCATCGGCACGGTCGAGGCATTCGCGGTACACCGTGCCGCCGCCTATGACGAACACTTCGGTCTCGCCGTCGGCCAAGGCCAAGGCCTCGTCCAGCGAAGCGGCCTCGGCGTAGCCCTCCGTATCGCCATCGGACGGCACGGTGCGCAACACGATGTTACGCCGCCCGGGCAAGGGGCCGCCCGGCAGGCTCTCGAACGTGCGCCTGCCCATCACCACCACGTGCCCCAGGGTGAGCTGTTTGAAATACTTCATGTCGGCGGGCAAGTGCCACAGCAGGCGGTTGTGCCGCCCTATCGCATAATTGTCGGCCACCGCCGCCACCAAGGAAATTTTCGGCATCATATACATTATAATATTATAGGTACAAATCGGAAGTCCCACATCCGGCATCCGCGACCGCAAAAGTACGAAATAATGCGCGAATGCGGGCACCCCGACCCGCCGCACACTTTTACGTCCCCGCGCATTAGCATATCAAGTTATTATTTCTTACTTTTGCAAAAAAAATTCAAACAACAAAATCCACAACCATGTTGTCAGTTTCAAACAAACCCTTCAAAGTATTCTCCGGCACCAAAAGCCGCTACCTCGCCGAAAAGATTTGTGAAAGCCTCGGCTGCCCGCTGGGCAACATGAACATCGAGCACTTCTCCGACGGGGAGTTTGCCGTGTCCTACGAAGAATCCATCCGGGGGCAAATCATCTACTTAGTGCAGTCCACCTTCCCCAACTCGGACAACCTGATGGAGTTGCTGCTGATGATCGATGCCGCCAAACGGGCCTCCGCCTACAAAATCAACGCTGTCATCCCCTACTTCGGCTGGGCGCGGCAGGACCGCAAGGACAAGCCCCGCGTGTCCATCGGAGCCAAACTGATAGCCGACATGCTGAGCGCGGCGGGCGTGGATCGCGTCATCACCATGGACCTGCACGCCGACCAAATCCAGGGCTTCTTCAACGTGCCGGTGGACCACCTGTACGGCTCCACCATCTTCGCGCCCTACATCAAGTCGCTTAACCTGAAGAACTTGGTCATCGCCTCGCCCGACGTGGGTGGCTCGAAGCGTGCCGGTTCGTACTCCAAGCACTTGGGCGTGCCCATGGTGCTGTGCCACAAGACACGCGAAAAGGCCAATGTGGTAGCCGAAATCCGCGTGATAGGCGACGTGCAAGGCAAGGACGTGATTATCGTGGACGACATGGTGGACACGGCGGGCACATTGTGCAAGGCTGCCGATGTGATGATGGGGCAGGGAGCCAACAGCGTGCGCGCCATCGTGTCGCACGGCATGATGTCCGGTCACGCGGTGGAAAACGTGATGAACTCCGCCCTGTGCGAACTTATCTTCACCGATTCCATCCCCTTCGACACCTCGCGCTGCCCGAAAGTGAAGGTGCTCTCCATCGCCGACATGTTTGCCGACACCATCGCCCGCGTACAGGACCACAAGTCCATCAGCGCCCAATACATCATGTGATGGTGACGAGGAGACGAGTTACGAGGAGACGAGGAGACAAGTAAACAGATAGATAACAAGACGGGCAGGCAATGCGGATGTGAAACCGCGTGCCTGCCCGTTTGTTTCTACATGTACATGAACGCTCACTATCGTTTTTCAAAATTATTCTCGGATTTCATTCCTCATTACAGAACTTTTATTTACTTTTGCCCAAACAGAACACGACATGAGGATTGTATCACATCGGAAACTTAAGGAATTTTACGAACAAACCGGACACGCTGATGCCCGCACGCCGCTTGAACGCTGGTATGACATAACGAACCGAGCCATTTGGAGAAACCTGGCCGACATGAAATCCGACTTTCCCTCTGCCGACTACGTGGGCAATCAGCATTATGTGTTCAACATCAAAGGCAACAACTACCGATTGGTGGTTGTCGTGAAATTCACCATCGGGTACATCTACATACGCTGGGTTGGCACACACAGCGAATACGACAAAATAGATTGCGCCAACATATAAAATACTCAATATAAAAAGCAATGGGGACTGTGACGAAAAAACAATACGAATTTGCCCTGGCCCGGGTGGAAGAACTCCTGCCATTGGTCAATGACGACACGGCTACAAACGACAAAAATGCCGTGGAACTGACCTTGCTGTCGGAAATAATCATCGACTATGAGAACGAACATTTCCCCATCGGCAAGCCCACGGTGGCCGAATTGATAAAAAGCTCTTTGGAAGAAAAGGGCATGACGCAAAAGCAACTTGCCCGAGAAGTCGGCGTAAGCCCTTCCCGCATCAACGACTTTGTCGCCGGGCGTTCGGAACCGGGACTGAAAACAGCCGGTTCCATTTGCCGGATATTGGGCATACAGCCCGCTGCCATGCTGGGCTGCTGAGCGGCTCACCTATCCATCCAAGACACCGCCTCCCGTGCCCGCTCGGGGTGCACCTTGACCGGTACGCGCTTGGCCGTTGCCGCCCGGTACGTGCCGCCCAACGTGTCGCCTTCCTCGGTCAGGAAGGCAAAGCGGATGCCCGTGTCGTCCACCGTAAAGCTGCCGCCGGTAAGCAACACCCGTTTGGAATAAGCATCTTCCTCCTCGTAATACGTAATACGCGCTCCCAATATGTAAGTGACGCTATCCACCGGCACATACTCGCCCGGCGCAAAGCTATACGCCAGGCCAAACGTGTCCGATGCCGCCACGCCCGAAGCCGTGTACGTGCCCCGCAGCAACGCCAGCACATGCGCTTCGGTCAGTACCGTATCCTCCTCGGTCAGGTGCAAGTTGCCGAAATTCTCCTCCGGCACAAACAAATCCTCGATGTACAGTTCCTGTCCCGGCGGCTCCACAGCCGTGCTGTCCTCGTTCACCATCCCTTCGGAATAAAACGTCAACGAAAACACATGGTTGTCATTGCCCGCATAATACTGCCCGTAATAGGACATCCCCATATAGGTATAATGCGGATCCATCTCGTACAGATAAGGAGGCACAGGCTCCTGTTTGCAGGAAACCGCCGCCACGACAAGCAAGGAGAGGACAAATCGCTTCATGCTAATATGCTGATGTGATAAATGTGATAATATGCCGATGTGATAATGCACAGCCAACTTTCAATTTTCAACTTTCAACTGTTCACTCCTGATGTACCGCACCGGCCAATAGGCGGCCGCAAAGCCCATGACCGCCACCGTGACCAGCACAAGCAACACATCGCCTGGATGCACCACCACGGGATAAGCCTCCGTGATGTAGTTGTTCCCCATGCGCAGGAAGCCGAAATGCTGTTGCAACAGGCAAAGCACCGTGCCCAGCACCATACCCGCCACCGCCCCCACAAGGGAAATCAGCCAGCCTTCGAACAGGAAAATGCGCTTAATCAGCCGCCGGTCGGCACCCA
>CASFUX010000199.1 GCA_949297975.1 uncultured Bacteroidales bacterium | reverse complement strand
TTTATTTTCTTAACTCCTCAAAAAATGGCAGATATGCCCCAATGACGGATATGGAATACAACCGCACATCACCTTTCATTTCCAACAGCTTGCATTATTCCTCCGAAATCTATCCGTATGTGGGCGAGTTTGCGTATCTTTGCACCCAAATTCATGAATAAATGGAAGCCATCACCTCCCACAACTTGCAGGGGCTGCTCATCGGTGCGTTGACGTTTCTGGTCATCGGCCTGTTCCATCCCTTGGTCATCAAGGCGGAGTATTACATCGGCACGCGGGCTTGGGTGCTGTTCCTGTTGATGGGGGTTGCGGGGGTCGCCGTTTCGGTGTGTGCGCAGCATCCGCTGCTGTCCATCGTGGCGGGCGTGTTCGCTTTCTCCTCCTTTTGGGGCATCCTCGAAGTGTTCGAGCAAGCCAAGCGGGTGCAGAAGGGATGGTTTCCAGCCAATCCGAAAAAGAAAAAAGGATAATTCACAATACAACACCACTCATTCGTTAGACATGGAACCACCAGAGGGCACGTCCCCACCCCATTCCACACTCCCTTTCATCCCGGCCTCCGCGCCTCTTTTTATCCGCTCCGTAAGGGCTGGCAGTTTGTCGCCATCCCCATTTCGGTTCTCTTGTGTGCAGGATGACACAAGCAAAAGCGGCATGTTTAACGAATCATACAAACAATGGATTTTCTAATCGTATTCCTTCTTATATTATTGAATGGCGTATTCTCCATGTCGGAGATAGCCGTCGTTTCCGTCCGCAAGTCAAAATTAAGAGTCGATATCCAACAAGGCAACAAGTCGGCCAAGACCGCCTTGAAGCTGGCCGAAGAACCCGACCGCTTCCTCTCCACCGTGCAAATCGGCATCACGCTCATCGGCATCCTCACCGGTATGTACTCCGGCGACGTGCTGGCCGGGCAGGTAGCTCCCACCTTGGTGCGCTGGGGCATGTTGCCCGCCGCCGCCCACACGGTAGCCAAAGCGGCCATCGTCATCATCGTCACCTACCTCACGCTGGTCGTCGGTGAATTGGTACCGAAACGCCTCGGCATGAGTGCCTCCGAAAGCATCGCCAAGGCCGTTGCCCCGGTAATGAACCTGCTTTCGAAGCTGACCTACCCGCTCGTATGGCTGCTGGCCCAAAGCACGGCATTGGTCGTGAAGATGCTCGGCATCAAATCGAGCGAGAACAAGGTGACTGAAGAAGAAATCAAATCCATCATCCAGGAAGGCGCGGAAGGCGGCGAAGTGCAGGAAATAGAACAGGACATCGTGGAACGCGTGTTCACCCTGGGCGACCGCAAAGTGGAGTCCATCATGACCCACCGCAACGATGTGGTATGGATAGACGTGGACATGACCCTGCCCGAAATACGCGAGCTGATAGGCGCGAACATGTTCGAGTCGTACCCCGTGGCCGACCAAAGCCTGGATGAGGTGCTGGGCATCGTGAGCCTGCAAGACCTGTTCTGCCAGATAGACAACCCGGACTTCGACCTGCGCAAACTGACCGTGCCGGCCCTCAACTTCCCGGAAAGCATGGACGCTTACCGCGCCTTCGAGCAGATGAAGGAAAAGCACGTGAAGCAGGCGTTCATCGTGGACGAATTCGGCAACATGCAGGGCATCATCACTTTCATGGACATCCTGGAAGCCTTGGTGGGCAAAATCCCCGATGTGGAGGAAGAACCGATGATTGTGGAACGCGACACGCACAGCTGGTACGTGGACGGCCGCTGCCCCTTCTACGACTTCCTCGAATACTTCGAGCTGGAAGACCACTACGGCGACAACGACTACAACACCATCAGCGGCCTGCTGTTCGAACTGTTCGAGCACGTGCCCGCCACCGGCGAACGGACAGAATGGGGACCTTTCACCTTCGAGGTGGCCGACATGGACGGTGCCCGCATCGACAAGGTGCTGGTGGTGCGCAAGGAACCCTCAGCCGAAAGCCCTGCCGAAGAGGATTAGCAATCACGTTGCAAGTACAACCATCTATATAACTTAACTGTATGAAAGCTACGTACTGGGTATGCGTCCTCCTCGCCGGGACGCTGGCGGCATGTACCCCGTCGCCGAAACAAGACACGAACAACCCCAACAACGAACCTATGGAACTGAACGACTTCACTACCATCAAGCTGCTGCCGCCGGACACGGCCTGCACCGCACCGCTCATGCAAGCGGCCTTACATCGCCAAACCCACCGCGACATGACGGGACCGAACCTGTCGCTGCAACAATTGTCGGACATCCTGTGGATGGCCAACGGCGTGAACCGTCCCGACGGGAAGCGCACCGTGCCCTCGGCCTTGGCCTTGTATCCGCTGACCGCCTACGCCGTGATGGAGAACGGCATCTACCGCTATGACCCCGCCGCCCACGAGCTGCAACCGGTGTTGGCTGGCGACCACCGCACGTTGACGGGCTTGCAGGATTTCGTGTACACGGCACCGCTCAACTTGGTGTTCGTGGCCGACTACCGCCGCTACGAAGGCGACCGCCCCGTGCCTGCCGAACGTCATCTTTACCTGGCCGCCCTCGATGCCGGGCACTGCACGCAGAACGTTTACCTGTATTGCGCCGCCCACGGACTGAAGGCCGTGGTACGCGCCGGTGCCAAGGAAGCCGCCCTGCTCGAAGCCCTCGGCCTCAACGACGGCCACCATCAATTCATCGTGGCGCAAACGGTGGGGAAGTGAGAGTTGAAGGCATATCATGTAGATAAGCGATTGTGTCATGAAAACTTTATTGAAAGCAGTCATCCTGCTGACGGCTCTGTGCATGGGTAGTCTGCACATGCAAGCCCAAAACCAAGCAACCGACACCCGCGAGGCGGTCACTCCCTCCTTCTCGGCGGAAGTGGGCATCGGTGCCAACCTGTTGCCCAACTTCGGGCAAATGCTTTCGCCACAAGGCGTGCATTACCGCGACCAATACAACCCGGTAACCAGTGCCTATGTGCAACTGAACTACGTGTTTCGCAGCCGGGACATGCTAGGTATCCGTTATGCGGGCTACAGCACCATGGGCAACTACGACCTTGCCTCCGGGCAACGCATGGCCGAAAACATCCAGTACCAGTACGTGGCACCGCAATACGGCTTCCTGCAACCCGTGACACGCCGCGCCAACTTCCTGCTCACCGTGGGCACGGGTTACTTGAACTACAAGAATAACGGGCTCATGGACAACACGGAGGTAAAAGTCGTATCGCACATGCTGGGAGTGAACGCTGGCTTGGCCCTCGACTGGCAACTGGTGCGGAACTTCTCGGTTGGTTGCCGGATAGATGTCCTGAGCGGTTTCTTGGGCGACAAGCAGCTTCGCACCATAGGCGGCGAAACCAACCGCGTAGAAACCAACCGGTGGAACACCATCCGCATCAACCAGCTGGACCTCGGCATTTACCTGCGCGGTCACTTCTGATTGTTTTTCCCAAAACCGCCAAGAGCACGGAGGACGTAAAGTTTTTATTTCGCTTTACGTCCTTCGCGCTTTTTGCAACTTCCCACCCGCTTACTTATACTATTTTTGAAACAATTAACTTTTTCTTCACGGAGCGATTGTTAAACTTTCCGTTACTTTGCAAGTCAAAAATCGTGTAGTCGTGGAACCGCCGAATCGTGCAATCGTAATGTCGTTTCAACGATTCGGCGGTTTCACGATTGCACAGTTCAACGATTACACGATTCAACGCTTCAACACCCAGCATGAAAAAGTTTGCAGTTTCCCTTGCGTGGCTCATCTTGTCCATTCCCCTTTCCTTTGCATACGACCTCACCGGGAAAATCCTGGACGGACAGACTTCCGACCCGCTCGACTTCGTGAACGTGGCCCTTTATAAAATGGACGACCCGGCACCCATCAACGGCGTGGTGACCGACGAGACCGGCACATTCGTCATCCCCTCGGTGAGCAACGGGAAATACACGATACAGGTTAGCTTCATCGGCTACAACACGTACAGCCGCAACTTCACGGTGAGCGGCAAGGACGTGAACTTCGGCGAGATACGATTGGAAGTGGAAAACAACATGCTGAACGAAATAGAGGTGGTGGGGCAAGGCTCGCAAATGCGCTTCGAGATAGACCGCAAGGTGTTCAGCGTGGACCAGAACATCGCCTCGGCAGGCGGCTCGGCCACCGAAGTGCTGGAAAACATCCCTTCGGTGGAAGTGGACCAGGAAGGCAACATCTCCCTGCGCAGCAGTGAAAGCGTGGAGGTGTGGATCAACGGCAAACCCTCTGGACTGACCTCCGACAACCGGGCGCAGATACTCCAGCAAATGCCAGCCGAAAGCATCGAAAGCATTGAAGTCATCACCAACCCATCGGCCAAGTTCAACCCCGAAGGCACGGCGGGCATCATCAACCTGGTGCTGAAAAAAGACCGCAAGGCCGGTTACTATGGCAGCGTGAACGCCGGGCTGATGTACCCGGACGGGGCGCGGCTGGGCGGCAACGTGGGGGCAAACATCAACTACAGCAGCTCGAAAGTGGATGCCTACGCCAACATCGGCTACCGCAACATGGGGCGGCAAGGCGGTTCGTACTCCGATTTGGAAAACTTCGACGGCAATCTCTACGACTACACCAACCGCTACGACGACCCCAACCGCACTTTATTACGTCAAAACAACACGAACAACGACAATCACAACGGCCTGTTCTTCCGCGCCGGAGCGGACTATTATATCAATGATAAGAACTCCATCGGCTTTTCGGGCTTCGGCATGGTGGGCGGGGGCGGATCGGAGTCGAGTATCGACTACCTGCAACGCTACATGAACCTGGACGCGCACCCCGAGGACACCATCCGCAACTACGGCCGCGACAACACGAACGACTCCCGCCACAGCGGCTTCAACGTGAACCTGGACTACAAGCACGAATGGCGCAAGGGGCACGACCTGCTGGTGAGTGCCTCCTTCTCACGCTTCGGACGCAACAACGACAAAACCTACCTGCAAGAAGACATCTACCCCGCCCCGTCGGCCATGACAACCCTGCAAACCGATGGCGGGCTGGACAAAAACGTGGAACTGAAAGCCGACTACACGAACAAGTTCACCGAAACGAGCCGCCTGGAAGCGGGCTGGCAAACCGATCTCTCCTGGCGCGACAGTTGGGCCGACGGATATGACGGGACTACAGAAGCTCCCCTCGAACCCTACTTCAACACCTTTAATTATAAGGAACAGATACACGCCCTTTACGTCACTTACGGCAACCGCTTCTGGGACAAGTTTTCGGCACAAATAGGATTGCGTGGCGAATACATGGTGCGCAGCATGGCCTCCTACGGCTATGAAGACGCGCCCGTCAACTTGGGCGATTACAAGCGGTCGTACTTCCAACTCTTCCCCAGCGTGTACCTCGGCTACACGCTGACGGAACGCGACGAGTTCCAACTGAACTACACCCGCCGTGTGAACCGCCCGCGTGGCTGGCAAATCAACTCCTTCAAAGACTACTCGGACTCCACGAACATCTCCTTCGGCAACCCGGCCCTGAACCCGGAATTTGCCTCGGCCTTCGAACTGAACTACCTGCACAACTGGGACAACCACTCGCTGTCGGCCTCGCTCTACTACCGCTTCACCGACGACGTGATACAGCGCGTGAGCTACCGCAACATCGATGCAGGCAACATGGAGTCCACCTTCATGAACATCTCGCAGTCCAACAATGCCGGGCTGGAACTCATCGCCAAGAACCGCCTGTTCAAGATACTGAACCTCACCACCTCGGTCAACCTCTACTACCGGCAGATGGGGGCAGGCACTTACACCAACCCGCAAAGCGGCATCACCGAAACCATCCGCGAGAGCAGCAGCTTCTCGTGGGATGCCCGCATCATGGGCAACTTCATGTTCTCGCCCACCTTTACCGGGCAAATCTCGGCCCGCTACCGTTCGCCCCGCGTGGTAGCGCAAGGTACCAGCAACGGCAACTACTCCATCGACCTGGGGCTGCGCAAGTCTTTCTTCAAACGCACGCTCAACATCAGTGCCAACGTGCGCGACCTGCTCAACTCGCGCCGCCGCAACTCGGACACCTGGGGCAACGGCTTCTGGGAACACTCCGAGTCGTACTGGAGCGGGCGCACCATCGGCCTCACCGTGACGTACAACTTCGGCAACATGTCCGGCGACAAGCGGCGCAACGACCGTATGCCCGAAGGCGGCAACCCCGGCGGCATGGGCGATGAAGGCGGCATGGACTGGTGATGCCCCCGGCACACGGATATACACGGAATGGACGGATTTGCACGCCATCTTGACGAGATGCCGTGCAAATCCGTCCATTTTTTACCGAACCTCGTTAAATCCGTGTTAAACCTCCAACATTCCCCAGTCTGGAAGCAATAATATAGTCCCCGCACCGTTTATACGAAAAAACACGGACGATATGGAAAAGAAATCGGTATCCGTCATAACGGGCGGCGCATCCGGACTTGGTCAGGCCATAGCAGCGGAACTTGGCAAACTGGGACCGGTAGTCATCAGTGAGAAATACGAACCCGCCATGCAGCGAGCTTGCGGGCAGTTGGAGGCAATGGGCATCGAGCACGACGGCTTCCTGTGCGACAGTGCCGACTTGGCCTCCGTGCGGGCATTCGCGGACTTTGCCGCAAGCAAGGGCGACATCATGCGGGTGGTGAACTGCGCGGGCATCAGCGGCGACTCGCCCCACGCCACCCGCCGCAGCATCATCGAGGTCAATGCGCTGGGCACAGTCAACGCCGTGCGTGCGTTCCACCCCCTCCTGGCCGAAGGAGGCGTGCACATCAACATCTCGTCCATGGGACGCTTCATGGCACCGCTCTTCGGGCTGGACGATGCGGACTTCACCCCCGTGTTCCGGCAATGGGACACGCCGATGTTTGTCGATGCCATGCTCACGCTCGTGCCTGAAAGCAATAAGGAAAGGGACTTGGCCTATACCGTCTCCAAAGCGTTCACCACTTGGTTCACCGAAGCCAACACCCTGCGCTACGCCCGCCGTGGCACGCGCATCATAAGCATTTCGCCCGGGCATTACAACACCCCGATGATGCAAGACGTGGCTGCTGCCAAGCCCGAGATAGCCGCCCGCATGAAAGCCGCCAACCCCTTGGGACGCTGGGGCGAACCCCGCGAAATGGGTGCTCTGGTAGCCTTCCTGTGCAGCCCGGCAGCCGCCTATATCACCGGCACGGACATTCTCACCGACGGCGGCTTCACGACGACCAACGTGCGGATGAAAGGCGACCAAATAACGGACTGAACGCCCTACTCCGCCCGCTGGTATGCCCTCGGCGAATAACCCGTCTCCTTCTTGAAATACGTGCCGAAGAACGACTGGTTGGGGAAATTGAGCCGTTCCGCCACCTGCTGCACCGTGTATTGCCCGCTCTTGAGCAGCACCTTGGCCTCCAGGATGACGTAATTGCGAATCCATTCCCCGGCGTGGTGTCCGCTCGTGGCGTACACGCACCTCGACAGGTACTTAGGCGTCACACACAGCTTGCTTGCATAAAACTCCAGCCCCCGCTCGGACGTGCAATGCTCCCCCACCAGTTGCATGAAGCGGTCGAACAACTGCTGTTTGCGGTTTCCTTTCCGGCTCTCCAACTCCGTTGCCCGAAGGGTCATGTTCTGGCTGAGGTTGCAAAACAGCACCTGCATGTAACTCATCACAATCTCGCGCTTGTACAAAAATCCGGTGTCCACCATTTTTTGATAAATAGCCCGGTACACAGCCAAATACTCCACCATCTCCCCGGCGGAAAGCGGCAACAAGGCCTCCCGCCCCACGTAACGCCGGATGACGGACGACCCTTGCGTGCTGATTTCCGGGGCGTAGTAATCGTTGGAAAACGCGATGAGCGCCAACCGGCAGTCGGGCGATATCTCCAGGCATTCGCCGATAGCCCCTTTTTGCACAATCAGCAGGCCGTTTTCCCGCAGCACATATTCTTTCAGATGCAGCCGGAAGCGCATGAACCCGCCCGTGCAGGCCATCAGCATGACAAACTGGATGCGAAACGGGTACGGGGTGCGCACAAACGGATACGTGTACGGGTCAACCGACAAGTCCATGGGCGGCTGCGTGATGCCCAGGTTGTCGGACAGCAGGAACTCGCCATCCAATTGGCACACCTGCCCATCCGGCAGCATCGGCAAGTTCAAAGCATCGAAATGGGTGGAAGCATTCATAAGATTTTTTTATTTCAGATTTCAGATTTCAGATTTCAGATTTCAAATTTCAAATTCCAAATTCCAGATTTCAGATTTCAAATTCCAGATTTCAGATTGTTTCCCGCTGATTTCGCGGATTTACGCAGATTACAACTTTCACCTTTCTACTTTCCCTTTTTTACTTTTTACTTTCTCCTTTCAACCTTTTTCCTTTCACCTTTTTACTTTCAACCTTTTCATCTGCAAATATACCATTTCAAACAATACGGCAAACCACGACAGGCCGATTAGCCCCTTTTCAGCTCCTTTCTGAACAAAACAGACCCCTTATCGGACAACGAAAAGCAGTTGCAAAAACGGAACTTTGCATCTGTCAAAACAATCAAAAAAGAAAGGACTGATTATGAAACCACTTGTCATCGGCGGATACGAATCCGCCCTGCCCATCGTCCAAGGCGGCATGGGCGTGGGCATATCGCTCAACGGCCTGGCATCGGCCGTGGCCAACGAAGGGGGCATCGGGGTCATCTCATCGGCGGGCATCGCCCTGCTCCACCCCGAAGCAGGAAGCAATTACGAACAACGCAGCATCGAAGGCCTGCGCACCGAGATACGCCGGGCGCGTGCCAAGACCCGGGGCATCATCGGGGTCAACATCATGGTGGCGCTCACCAACTATGCCGACATGGTGCGCACGGCCATCGAGGAACGGGTGGACATCATCTTTTCCGGCGCGGGGCTGCCGCTCAGCCTGCCCTCGTTCCTCACGCCGGGTTGCACCACGCGGCTCGTGCCCATCGTGTCGTCGGGACGTGCCGCCCAAATCATCTGCGAGAAATGGCTGGCCACGTACCGCTACCTGCCCGATGCCTTGGTCGTCGAGGGGCCGCTGGCGGGCGGACACCTCGGCTTCAAACCCGCCCAGATAGCCGACCCGCGTTACGCCCTGGAACGCATCCTGCCCGAAGTGGTGGCCGTGGCGCGTTGCTACTGCAAGCCCATCCCCGTGGTGGCGGCGGGCGGCATCCGCACCGGGGAAGACATGGCACGCCTGCTGCAACTCGGGGCTTCGGCGGTACAACTCGGCTCGGCCTTCGTGACCACGGCGGAATGCGATGCCTCCGAGGCGTTCAAGCAAGTGTACGTGCGTTCGCGGCGCGACGACCTGCGCATCATCCAAAGCCCCGTGGGCATGCCCGGGCGGGCGTTCGACAGCGAGTTCCTGCACCGCGTGGATGCCGGGCTGGAGCGTCCGCAAGCCTGCCCCTACCACTGCATCAAGACCTGCGACTGGCACCGCAGCCCCTATTGCATCATGAAGGCCCTGTACCAGGCCGCCCGGGGCAACTTGCAGAAGGGCTTCGCCTTCGCCGGGGGCAATGCCTACCTGGCCGACAAAATCAGCACGGTGAAGGAGGTAACGGGGCGGCTCATGGACGAACTGCGCCTGGCCACCGCCCCGCCGCTCATCCGCTGCCTGGCCTGAGAGGCTTCTTTTTGTCAGCAGCACAGCCGTCTTGATGTCATTTTGTCAGCAGGCCGTTCCTTCCGTCCCAAGCATCAAGTCCGTTGGCGCACATGGAGTTGTTCCGCCCTTTAAATTTCGTTAAGTTATTAAATGCAAACGCATTGCGGACAAATTGGCTGCATTCCACCCTTGGCATTGCATTTGCAGGATAGAGGGCGAACGGTTCGAAAGAACCGGGACAAGGTAACAGAATGTATAACTTAACAATAGGAGGACAAAATTATGTCACTGGTAAGATTTACGAAACAGATGCCGTCGGTATTCGATAGATTCTTCGATGGCGATTTGATGGATTGGTCAAACGATGTCAACACCACGTTGCCTTCGGTCAACATCAAGGAAACGAAAGAAGGCTTTGAAGTGAAAGTGGCTGCTCCTGGCTTCGACAAGAACGATTTCAAACTGGAACTGAACCACGACGTGCTGACGATATCTTCGGAAAAGCAGGCCGAAAGCGAAACGAAGGAAGGCGAACAGTACACGCGCCGCGAATACTGCTACTCGTCGTTCAAGCGTTCGTTCGTGCTGCCCGACTCGGCTGATGCCGAAAAAATCAATGCCGAATACAAGAACGGCATCCTCGACATCACCATCCCGAAGAAGGAAGAAGCCAAACCGAAAGACAAACGGATGATTGAAATCAAGTAATTTTTGTTTTAGTTTGCTTTATCAAAACCAGGAGGGCAACCCCGACAGCAAGGGGCTGCCCTCCTTTTTTTTGTGCGTGAAAAGGAGGAGTATTTTCCTGCCTATGCGGGGATGTTTTCCGGTTTATCAGGGAAAGTTTTCCAACTTATGCGGAGATGTTTTACTGCCCACAGTTATGGGTTGTACGACCCACAGTTATGGGTTATATAACTCACAGTTGTGGGTTATACAACCCATAACTGTGGGCAGTAAAACTTATGCTGGGAAGTTGGAAAATATTCCCGCATAAATAAGAAAATACATGC
>CASFUX010000198.1 GCA_949297975.1 uncultured Bacteroidales bacterium | reverse complement strand
TACAAGCTACAAGCTACAAGTGCGGGCGTGTAGGGGCGAAAAATCTTTCGCCCTTTTGTGTTCATCCAAGGCCAACGGCCTTGGGGCATTCAGCGTAGGGCAACGCCCTACGGACAGAAGCAAGAGACAAGGAGTTAGAGGCAAGAACTCCATCCGCGCTTATCAGCGAAATCTGCGGGACAAAAGTACACAAAATACAGGAAAAAAGGTGATGAAAAATATGGCATCCGCATAATCTGCGAGAAAGCCATTCGAAATGCCCACTTCAACTTTTTTCAATATTTCTTCTTTCTTTCTGCTATAATTATACAAAAATCCCTACCTTTGCACCCGCATTCAAAATAAATATACAATTTATGAAGAACAAGCGGAAAAGATTGCAAGTCATTGCGGAGATACTGAAGGCGCACGTCGTAAGCAGCCAGGAAGAGTTGCAGAACTTGCTGGCGCGGCACGACTGCGAAGTGACGCAAGCCACCTTGTCACGCGACTTGAAGCAGTTGAAAGTGGCCAAGACGCCCCTGCCTAACGGCACGTACAAATACGTCCTGCCTCCGGTGAACCAGCCGCCTTTCCCCGAAGCTGGCACGGCCAACAACTTCGCCAACGGGGCAGTGCTCAGCATCGACTTTTCCGGGCAACTGGCCGTCATCAAGACGAAGCCGGGATATGCCAGCGCCATTGCCTGGGACATCGACAACGAAGCCAACCACAACGTGCTGGGCACCTTGGCAGGCGATGACACCATCCTGCTCGTGATGCGCGAAGGCGTGCCCCGCAACACCATCCGCGAGATGTTCGAAAAGCCGAAGAACAATGATGATCAACGATTAGTGATTAGTAATTAACGATTAACCAGTTCAACGATTACGCGACTACACGATATATTCAACCTTCAATTTTCAATTAAAAACAAATGCAAACAGAAAATGTCGTCGACGAGATTACGGTGCAAGTGGCCGACACGAGCCATTTGAAATACGTGGACACCATACTGGCCACCATCGAGGCGGCTGCCAAGGTGAGGGGCACGGGCATCGCCCGCCGCAATCCGGCCTACGTGGCCAAGAAAATGGAAGAGGGCAAGGCCATCATCGCACTGCACGGGGAAGAATTTGCAGGCTTCTGCTACATAGAGGCCTGGAGCGACAAGCACTTCGTGGCCAATTCGGGACTTATCGTGGTGGACAAGTTCCGCGGGCACGGGCTGGCCAAGCGTATCAAGCGCACGGCCTTCGAACTGTCGCGCAAACGCTACCCCGAAGCCAAGCTGTTCGGCCTCACCACCGGGCTGGCCGTAATGAAAATCAACTCGGAACTGGGGTACCGCCCCGTCCCCTTCTCGGAACTGACGGACGAGGATGCCTTCTGGAAAGGCTGCCAGACATGTGTGAACTACGATATCCTGCAACGCACCGGCCGCAAGATGTGCCTCTGCACCGGGATGCTGTACGACCCGAAGGCGGAAGCCCCCTCAACTCCCCCAGAAGGGGAGCCTGCCCATACGGAAAAGTAATATCTCATCACAAAAAACATGGCCGCTTTTAAAGCCTCCTTTGGGGGAGGTTGGAAGGGTCCAAAACATAAAAACAACATGAAACAAAAAGTAGTCTTAGCATTCAGCGGGGGGTTGGACACCTCGTTTTGCGTGAAATACCTGAGTGAAGAAAAGGGGTACGATGTGTACACTGCCGTGGCCAACACAGGCGGCTTCGGGCCGGAAGAACTGAAAAGCATCGAGGAACGCGCCTACCGCCTCGGCGCAGTGAAGCACGTCACGCTCGACATCACGCAGGAGTATTATGAAAAGAGCATCAAGTACATGGTGTTCGGCAACGTGCTGCGCAACGGCACCTACCCCATCTCGGTCAGCTCCGAACGCATCTTCCAGGCCATGGCCATCATCAACTACGCCAAGGAAATCGGGGCCGACTACGTGGCGCACGGCAGCACCGGCGCAGGCAACGACCAAGTGCGCTTCGACCTCACCTTTGACGTACTCGCACCGGACATCAAGATACTGACCCCCACCCGCGACATGGTGCTCACCCGCGAGTACGAAATCAACTACTTGAAGCAGCATGGTTACGAAGCCGACTTCACGAAGCTGGAATACTCCATCAACAAAGGGCTGTGGGGCACGAGCATCGGCGGCAAGGAAACGCTGCACTCCGAACAGACCCTGCCCGACGAGGCTTATCCCAGCCAAGTGCAGAAGCAAGGCGAGGAAACCATCACCATCGGCTTCGAGCAAGGCGAAATTTGCTCGCTCAACGGCCAAGCCTACACCGACAAGGTACAGCTGATACGCGACTTGGAAGCCATCGCATCGGCCTACGGCATCGGGCGTGACATGCATATCGGCGACACCATCATCGGCATCAAGGGACGCGTGGGCTTCGAAGCGGCCGCCCCCATGGTCATCATCAACGCGCACAAGATGCTGGAAAAGCATACCCTCACCAAGTGGCAGCAGTACTGGAAAGACCAACTCGGCACATGGTACGGCATGTTCCTGCACGAGGCGCAATACCTGGAACCCGTGATGCGCGACATCGAGCAATTCCTCACCAGCTCGCAACGCAACGTGAACGGCACGGTCATCGTGCGCCTGCGCCCGCTGAGCTTCACGCTCGTGGGAGTGGACAGCCCGTTCGACTTGATGAAGACCGACTTCGGCGAATACGGCGAAGTGAACCGTGCCTGGACCGCCGACGACGTGAAAGGCTTCACCAAGATACTCGGCAACCAGATGAAGATATACTACAACGTGCAGAAACGAAACGGACGGTAAACTACGGGCTACGAACAAACAAAGCAGGCGGACAAATGCTGTCCGCCTGCTTTGTTTACAACCTTTTTCCATATAGAAGCATACTGGCAAAGATACATCACGACATTATTTTATCTTTGACTTCTTATCAAAACGTAACAACTTGTAACTCTCAAACATTTATTATATTTTTGCCCTGCCTATCAAATTAATGTATATTGATTTATGAAAAAGACATTTCTCATCCCGACATTGATTGCCGGTCTGTTACTCACAGCCTGCGATGACATACCAAGCGATATGCCCGGCAGCAAGTACGATGATCTCCCTTATTCGGCTCTCACACCGGAAGAACAGAAAGAAAGACTGGCTAACGAAGCCTACGACATCTTGAACAAGGTGAGAGGGTTGCAAACCGCACAAGCTACAAACTTGATGCAATCCTTTTTCCTGTGCATGAAAGCACACAACAGTCAAAACGAACCATCATACAGCAACATGAGCGAACCCAAGCCATGGGCTTCCACCCTCCACCTTGCCACGGCACAGATGCGTACAGCTTTCTACGACAAGGACATGGTGGCAGTAAGCGATGTGTACGGCACCTTCACTTGGGATGCCGTAGCGGGAAAATTCATATTTGAAGAGGCTCCCACCGACCAATTGCTGATAGTACTGCCCGCACGTCCGTACAGCACCTTAAACAACGGGCTTATCAAGATAACAGGACACGGCTCGGGACAATGGTACGAAGTGGACAGATGCCGCTATGAAATACCAGACCAAATATCTGTGAGCATGCAAGTGGACAACGTGCAAGTGGCCTACATCAACACGCAAGCTCAAGGCATCCATTGGAACTACGGCGATGTGAACCACCTCGACCCGGAAGACGTGGATTGGGGCGACATAGCCAACGGCGTGACAATAAACGTGCAGGTAGACGACTACGTCATCACCACTAACGCCACCGTCGATGGCAACAACGTGAGCAGCAACTTCAGCTTTACCAAAAGTTCGGAAGTAATCATCGCGGCCACCGTGGGCGGCAACATGGACTGGAGCTACCAGGGCGAATACTGCACATACTCTTCGCTCGACGAAAACGGTCATTACGTATGCCACGAATGGGACTACAGTGTATATCCCATCCCCGAGAGCGCCACTCTTGCCGAGCTGCGCATCGGCAACAACCTGGTAGCCGAGGGTTTCATCGAGATCAAGGCACTCATGGAAGAAACCGATGACATCCAAGAACGCTACAAAGACAATGATGGCGACAATTGGTCGGAACGGGAAGAACGCGCCAAAACCGAAAGGCTGGCCGCCGCCTGCAACAACCACATGAAAGCCACGCTGGTGTCTTTGGAAGATAACGCGAAAATCGCCACCCTCAAATGGGACATCAACTCGTGGGAAGACACATGGTGGGAATACGACAACAACGGCAACCACACGGAGATCATCCGCACGCGCCACAAAGCAGCCCCCTTCCTCGTATTCAACGACAACGAGGAAGTGCTGGCCGAAGCTTACTTCGGCGAAGGCTTCCAATGGGTCATCAAAGAATGGGAAGACTTCTTCATGAGCTTCGAAGTAGAATGAGGCAGCCCTTATACATATATAATATTATAGCCAAAGGCGATCGGGAGTATCCGGTCGCCTTTGTGTTTGGAAGTTCTCCGGGATGCTTTTTTGATGGAGTTGACTTGAAATTTATTCAAACCCTTTTCGTATTAAGACGAAATTGCTTACCTTTGCACGGTTTTTAAAGCAGCTCACGAAGCATGTCGAAATTTGAATCCTACAACATCGTACTCAAAAACCTTACAGCCGACACGCCCCACACCGTGGAATATACGCTCGACGACGTGTTTTTCCAAAAGATAGACAGTCCGGAAGTGCAGCGGGGCAATGTGAAAGCCGTTGTCGGAGTACGCAAACGGGGCGATGTGTTCGAACTGGCATTCCAGCTGAACGGGTTCATCCTCGTGCCGTGCGACCGCTGCTTGGACGACATGGAACTACCCATCAGTTACCAGGAAAACCTCCTGGTCAAAATGGGTGACAAGTTCTCGGAAGAAGGGGAAACCGTCATCATCCCCGAATCGGAAGGAGCCATCAACGTGGCGTGGTTTTTGTATGAATTCATCATACTCAACATCCCGCTGAAGCACGTACACGCTCCGGGCATGTGCAACAAGGCCATGATAAGCAAGCTGAAAAAGCACATAGCCCGCACCGATGAAGAGGATGACAGCGATAACGCCTTGCTCGACCTGGAGACAGGAGAACAAGAATTGGAAAATTTAGACAATTAAAACAAATCACATAACGAACCTGGCTTGTCCGTTCCGGGAGGAACAAACGGGAAGCCACAAAAAAAGAATAGAAAATGGCACATCCTAAGAGAAGACAATCGAAATCGCGCTCTGCCAAGAGAAGAACCCATTACAAGGCAGTAGCCCCCACATTGGCAGTATGCCCCAACTGCGGCGCCATGCACATCTACCACACGGTATGCGGTGAATGCGGTTACTACAGAGGCAAATTGGCTATCGAAAAACCGGCCATGGCGTGATGCCGCGCACGCAGCCACGCCACAGGCCATGGCCTTGAGTGCAAGATTTTATAAAAAAGCCCTGAATACACCATTTCCGGGCTTTGTTTGTATATCCTAACCTGCAAACTGAAAAGAAAGATTTATGTCTGAGAAAGTTCATGCTGTCATAACCGCCGTAGGTGGCTACCTGCCTGATTACATACTGACCAATCAGGAGTTGAGCACCATGATGGATACAAGTGATGAATGGATCATGACCCGCATCGGCATCAAGACGCGCCACATCCTGAAAGATGAACACGCCGGCACCTCCTACCTGGGAGCAAAGGCTGTGGAAGAACTGCTGGCCAAGAGCGGCACCGATGTGAAAGATATAGACTTGATTATTTGCGCCACATCCACCTCCGACCACCAGTTCCCCGCCACCGCCGCCGTAATCTGCGAGCGGGTCGGTATCAAAGGGGCGCTTGCCTACGACATACAGGCCGCCTGCTCGGGATTCATCGTGGGACTTACCACGGCAGCCGCATTGGTGGAAACAGGACGCTTCAAGAAAGCCATCGTGCTCGGGGCGGAAAAGATGTCGTTCATGGTAGACTACCAAGACCGCTCCACGGCTCCCATCTTCGGCGACGGGGCAGGAGCCGTGCTGCTCGAACCGACCACGGAAGAAGTGGGCGTGATGGACTCCATCCTGCACTCCGACCCTGTGGGCGTGAAGCACCTGCACATGAAAGCGGGCGGCTCGGCCATGCCCGCCTCGCACGAGACGGTGGACAAACGCTTGCACTACATCTACCAGGAAGGGCAAGCGGTGTTCAAACATGCCGTGTCGGACATGTCGGACGCATCTGCCCAAATCATGGAACGCAACGGCCTGAAAGGCGAAGACGTGGCGTGGCTCATCCCCCACCAAGCCAACCTGCGCATCATCGATGCCGTGCAACGTCGCACAGGCGTGGATCACGACAAGGTGATAATCAACATCGACCACGTGGGCAACACCTCGGCCGCCAGCATCCCGCTGAGCATTTGGGAAAACGAAAAGAAATTCAAGAAAGGCGACAACATCATCCTCACCGCCTTCGGTGCCGGTTTCACTTGGGGAGCCGTGTACCTGAAGTGGGGATATTCAATTGACAATTAATAATTGACAGTTGCCAATAAACAACGCGATACGGGCGGGACAGTTTCGAAAGAAGCCGTCCCGCCTTTTTTATGCTCCAAGATTTGTGGGATTTTCGGAAAACTAGCGTTTTGACCATTCCTCCCGCCGTTTCATTCAAGCGAAATTTCGTACCTTTGAAGCGGAAAAACAACAAGCACACATGCAAGCAATCATATTAGCTGCGGGGATGGGCAAACGCCTTGGCGACTTGACCAAGGACAACACAAAAGCCATGGTCAAGGTGAACGGCGTGAGCCTGATAGAAAGAATGCTCGGGCAAATAGACCGGCAAGGCTTCGAGCGCATCATCATCGTAATCGGCTACCAGGGTGCCAAGTTGCAACAATACATCGCCCGGCTTTCCATCAATACCCCCATCATCTACGTCAACAACCCGATATACGACCAAACCAACAACATCTATTCCTTATTCCTGGCCAAGGACTATTTGGTGGAGCAGGAAACCATCTTGTTCGAATCGGACCTGATATTTGACGACATCGTATTGGAAAAACTCATCCGCTATTCCTACCCCAACCTGGCACTTGTGGCCAAGTTCGAAAGCTGGATGGACGGCACGGTGCTGACCATCGATGAGGACGACCACATCAAGCACTTCATCGCACCGGAAAATTTCTCGTTCGAGGACATTCCCCATTATTACAAGACCGTCAACATCTACAAATTCAGCAAGGAGTTTTCCGCCAAGTATTACGTGCCGTTCCTCGTGGCTTACAGCACGGCACTGGGCAACAATGCATATTACGAGCAAGTGCTGCGGGTCATCACCCTGCTGGACGAGAAAGAGCTGAAAGTGCTGCGCCTGGACAAGGACGATTTCTGGTACGAGATAGACGACATACAAGACCTGGACATCGCAGAATCCATCTTCGCCCCGAACGACAACAAACTAAAAAAAATAGAGCAACGCTACGGAGGCTATTGGCGTTACCCGTCGCTGCTTGACTTCTGCTATTTGGTCAACCCCTTCTTTCCCAATTCGAAACTGCTGGCTGAAATCAAATCGAACTTCGAACGACTGATCAGCGAATACCCTTCGGGGATGGCCGTCAACAGCCTGCTGGCCGCCAAGAACTTCCGGGTACGGCAGGAACACATCGCCATCGGCAACGGGGCTGCCGAGCTGATTAAAAGCCTGGACACGATGCTGCCCGGCAAAGTAGGCATCACCTACCCCACGTTCGAGGAATACCCCAACCGGCTTCCCGCCGAACGTATCGTGCCGTTCCACCCCAACGGGGACGATTTCCACTACACTGCACAGAACCTCATCGACTTCTTCGACCCGACGGACCTGTCCGCCCTGCTGATAGTCAACCCGGACAACCCATCCGGCAACTACATAGACCGACAGGGGCTGCTCTCCTTGTGCGAATGGTCGAAGCGGAAAGGCATCACACTGGTAGTCGATGAATCGTTCGCCGACTTTGCCCAAGACGACATGCCCAACACCTTGATAGACGACACCCTGCTGGAACAATTTCCCCAACTCGTCGTCGTCAAGTCCATCTCCAAGTCATACGGTGTGCCCGGGCTGCGGCTGGGCGTGCTGGCCTCGGCGGATACAAGCCTGATACAAGCTGTCAAGCGCGATGTGGCCATTTGGAACATCAATTCATTCGCCGAATTCTTCATGCAGATATACGGCAAATACGAAAACGCCTACCGCCAGGCATGCCTGCTGTTCAGGCAGGAGAGGGAGCGGTTCCACCACGAACTGGCCGACATCGGGTGGCTGCGCGTCATCCCCTCGCAAGCCAACTACTTCTTGTGCGAAGTGCGCGAACGGTTCACGGCCACCGCACTGGCTCGGCTGCTGTTGGAGCACAACATCCTGATAAAGGATTGCAGCCGGAAAAAAGGGTTTGAAGGCGGGCAGTACGTCCGCATCGCCGTGCGCAACCGTCATGACAACGAAGTCTTGATAAAAGCGTTGAAAAACTTGTAGCACATCATGAAACCAACAATATGCATTTGTGGAGGCGGGGCTTTGGGACACACCATAGCCGGGGTTATTGCCTCCAATAGATATATGAACGTGGTCTTGCTAACCTCCTCCCCACAAAAATGGGATGGCACCATAGAACTATGCGATATCCACGGCAAGACTTTCCACGGCCAGTTGCAATTAGTAACCGACAAGGCTTCCGAAGCCATCCCGGCAAGCGACCTCATCCTGCTATGCCTGCCGGGATATGCCATCGCCCACAAACTTCATGAAATCAAGCCTTATCTAAATGCCAGGCAATACGTCGGCTCTGTAGTGTCCAGCACCGGCTTTTTCTTCATGGCAAAAGATTTATTGCCAACATCAACCAAACTGTTCGGCTTCCAGCGAGTGCCCTTCATTGCCCGGGTGAAACAATATGGACATGCTGCTTACTTGCTGGGCTACAAAAAGCAACTGAAGTTAGGCACAATCAACATTGAAGACAATGACCCGCTACCCACTTGGCTGGAACAAGCCTTGGATTGTCCGGTAAAACGGATAAGCTACTACCTGGATGCCGCGCTGAGCAACAGCAAT
>CASFUX010000197.1 GCA_949297975.1 uncultured Bacteroidales bacterium | reverse complement strand
CCATGACACAACTAAAAAACAACAAGAGAAAAGCAAGCCTTAAGGGGAAAAGGAAAATGGCGGGATGGAGCGATGAGTTTCTTGCAGAGCTTTTAGATGCACCATGGCAAAATGATGAAATAAAGTAATGCGTCAGCCCTGACTTTATGCCGAAGTTACTTGACTTTAGTTTGAAGTCTTATAGCTTTAGGATAAAGTTATAAAACTTCAAACTGGAAATATAGTTTATTATAGGCATCGGGAACTTTTTCAGCCTCATAGGGGGAGTTTTTATCCAAGGAAGGCTGAGAGTTTTCCCTTAACAGACAGGAGGAATCAGACCATGGCAACGTATGAAATGCAAGAATCGAACCTGCCCGGCAAGGACGGCGAACGGGTGTTGTTTCCCCGCATGAGGTTGTGGGGACAGATGGATTTGGACGAAATCACGAAGAACATTTGTCGCGCCAGCACGTTCACGCCGGGCGACGTGAAGGGGCTGGTGCAAGCATTGTCGGAGGAGATAGCCCGCGGGATGGCCGAAGGAAGGTCGGTCAAGATTGACGGCATCGGCGTCTTCACGCCCGCCTTGGGATTGCGCGAGGGCTTCGAGCGCGAGACGGGCAAGGAGGGGGAAAGGCGGCGCAACGCCACGAGCATCTGCGTCAGCCGCATCCACTTCCGCGCGGACAAGGAACTGCTGCAGGAAACCGCAAGCCATTGCAGGCTGGAGCGGTCAGTCAGGAAGTTCTGCAAGTCGTCCACACGCTACACCCCCGAGGAGCGGCTGAGGCTGGCGAAGGAATACCTGAAGACGAAGCCCTACCTGACCGTGGCCAACTATGCCGCGCTGACAGGATTACTCCGGGACACAGCGCGCAAAGAGCTGAACAACTGGGCGGAGGACAAGTCGTCCGGCATCGGCAGTTCGGGGCGGGGGACGCACAAGGTGTATGTCAGGAGGGAGGCAGAAGTGTGAATGTTATATTTCATAAAAACAGGCAGATTCTCATATGCTGTTTAATTATTTATTACCTCACGCTATAATTGTAGATCAATTCTAACTAGTTATGATTCAAGCTTATTTTAATAATATTAAAGCTGAAATTCTTAAAAAGATAGATGCAGCGAACGATGAAATTTTAATAGCAGTTGCATGGTTTACGCAAAGAGATTTATTTGCAGCTATTATAAAGGCATTAGATAGAGGGGTGAAAGTTTCAATTATTCTTATAAATGACATCATCAATCGCAATACACAGGGGCTAAATTTCTCCATCTTCCTACAGAAAGGCGGGAAATTAAGTTTTGTTGATAAAAAAGTGCTCCTAATGCACAATAAATATTGTTTGTTTGATAACAGTAGTTTAATAACAGGGTCGTATAATTGGACGTATTCCGCTGAAATTAGAAATGCAGAGAATGTGATAATTACAGATGATTCTGTTGTCTGCAATGACTTTAAAAGTCATTTTATTAATATGTGGAGTCATCTTGATGCTGTAGCTGATTATTCTCATATGAGTTTATCAGAAGCTAAACTTGATGATCTTTTACAAGAATACGATAATATTTATGAGGAATTTCAAAGTATGAACAATTATAATATCATTGAATCTGATGAATTAGAATTAATAAAGGATATAAAGAAGAATGCAAAAATAACTCAACTTGCAACCATAAAATCTCAAGAGGAGCATTCAAAGCCAAGATTAAAAAATAATTTAGGTATGAGATGTCGTATCGGTAATGTGAATGACATGACACTACATATTATAGAGCAAGGGCAAGTTTTGCCCTTTGCAAGCGTAAAAGAAACATCTACTATGATAGATAATCAAGAATCTGTTTGTTGTGAGATTGTGTTAGGTAATAGTGAAGAGGCGGATAGAAATAAATCAATACTGAAAATCACATTATATAATCTGCCTAAGTTAAAAGCTGGTTTGGTGAGATTTGAAACAAAGGTTCGTATGGGAATTAATGGATATGTGGATGTAACATTCAGTTGCATTAATACAGGGATGACCAAAACTAAGACTGTGCATATATCACCTGAATTCATTGCTTATTAAGTAACTCAAAGAGTAAAGTAATCTGTTCTTCGAATCGAATGGATATTAAACGAAATAAGAAAGGATTAATTTTTCCGCAAGATAAAGCCCCGCAGATTTGCAAGAGATAAAAAAAAGCCGTTACTTTGCACAAATTTAGCAACCGTCCTATGCAACATATAGAACTATACTCATTTCTGGATAACGTTACTCTCGTGAGGGGGTGACGTTTTTTTTTTGTTTGCAGACGGGTGGCTGGACGAAGATTAGAACGTAAAACCACATCAATAAGAGCGTTATGGAACAAAAATTACGGAAAGTGCTCGTGCTGGGCTCGGGCGCATTGAAAATCGGTCAGGCCGGTGAGTTCGACTACTCCGGCTCGCAGGCGCTGAAGGCCCTGCGCGAAGAGGGCATCAGCTCCGTGCTGGTCAACCCCAACATCGCAACGATTCAGACCTCGGAAGGCATTGCCGACCAGGTGTATTTCCTCCCCGTCACTCCTTACTTCGTGGAGCGCATCATCGAAAAGGAGCGTCCCGACGGCATCCTGCTGGCCTTCGGCGGACAGACGGCCTTGAACTGTGGTACGGAGCTGTATCAGAAGGGCATCCTGCAGAAGTACGGCGTCCAGGTGCTGGGCACCTCCGTGGAGGCCATCATGAACACCGAGGACCGCGACCTCTTCGTCAAGAAGCTGGACGAAATCCCCATGAAGACCCCCAAGAGCCACGCCGTGGAGACGATGAGCGACGCGCTGAAGGCCGCCAACGAGATTGGCTTCCCCGTCATGGTGCGCAGCGCCTACGCATTGGGCGGACAGGGCAGCGGCATCTGTCCCGACGAGGAGACGTTCCTGAAGCTGGCCGAGAGCGCCTTCACCTTCTCCAAGCAAATCCTGGTGGAGGAGAGCCTGAAGGGCTGGAAGGAAATTGAGTTCGAGGTCATCCGCGACGCCAACGACCATTGCTTCACCGTGGCCTCGATGGAGAACTTCGACCCGCTGGGCATCCACACGGGCGAGAGCATCGTGGTGGCTCCCACTTGTTCGCTCACGCAGGAGCAGGTGGAGCAGTTGCAGGCTCTCAGCCGCCAATGTGTGCGCCACTTGGGCATCGTGGGCGAGTGCAACATCCAGTACGCCTTCAACGCCGAGACCAATGACTACCGCGTCATCGAGGTGAACGCAAGATTGAGCCGTTCGTCCGCACTGGCATCCAAGGCCACGGGTTATCCCCTGGCTTTCGTGGCCGCCAAGATTGCCTTGGGCTACACCCTCGACCAAATCGGCGAGATGGGCACGCCCAACTCCGCCTACGTGGCTCCCGCGTTGGACTACCTCATCTGCAAGATTCCCCGCTGGGACCTGACGAAGTTCGTGGGCGTCAGCCGCGAAATCGGCTCTTCGATGAAGTCCGTGGGCGAAATCATGTCCATCGGCCGCTCCTTCGAGGAAATCATCCAAAAGGGCCTGCGCATGATTGGCCAAGGCATGCACGGCTTCGTGGGCAACGAGGGCCTGACCTTCGACGACCTCGACCATGAACTGTCCCACCCCACCGACCTGCGCATCTTCGCCATCGCACAGGCGTTGGAAGAGGGCTACAGCATCGAGCGCATCGTGGACCTCACCAAGATAGACGCCTGGTTCATCTCCCGCCTGAAGAACATCGTGGACTACAAGCACAAGCTTTCCGAATATACCAAGATAGAGGACATCCCCGCCGACGTGCTGCGCGAGGCCAAGCGCCTGGGCTTCTCGGACTTCCAGATTGCCCGCTTTGTCCTGCACCCCGAAGGCAACATGGAAAAGGAGAACCTGCAGGTCCGCGCCCGCCGCAAGGAGCTGGGCATCGTGCCTGCCGTGAAGCGCATCAACACCGTGGCCAGCGAGCATCCCGAACTGACCAACTACCTCTACATGACCTACGGGGCAGAGGGCTATGACGTCAACTACTACAAGCACGAGAAGTCCGTCGTCGTCCTCGGCTCGGGTGCTTACCGCATCGGCTCCTCCGTGGAGTTCGACTGGTGCTCGGTGAACGCCATCCAGACGGCCCGCAAGCTGGGCTACAAGTCCATCATGATCAACTACAACCCGGAGACCGTGTCCACCGACTATGACATGTGCGACCGCCTCTACTTCGACGAGTTGTCCTTCGAGCGCGTCCTCGACGTCATCGACCTGGAGCAGCCCCGCGGCGTCATCGTCTCCGTGGGCGGACAGATACCGAACAACCTGGCCATGAAGCTCTATCGCCAGTCCGTGCCCGTGCTGGGCACGTCGCCCGTCAGCATCGACCGCGCCGAGAACCGCAACAAGTTCAGCCACATGCTGGACCTGCTGGGCATCGACCAGCCCGCCTGGCAGGAGTTGACCAGCCTGGAGGATGTCAAGGCCTTCATCCAGAAGGTGGGCTATCCCGTGCTGGTGCGTCCCAGCTACGTCCTGTCTGGCGCTGCCATGAACGTCTGCTACGACGAGGACGAGCTGGAAGAGTTCCTGAACATGGCCGCCAAGGTCAGCAAGGAATACCCCGTGGTGGTGTCCCAGTTCCTGCAGAACACGAAGGAAATCGAGTTCGACGCCGTGGCACAGAACGGCGAGATTGTGGAGTATGCCATCTCCGAACACATTGAGTTTGCCGGCGTACACTCCGGTGACGCCACGCTGGTGTTCCCCGCCCAGAAGATCTACTTCGCCACGGCACGCCGCATCAAGCAAATCAGCCGCCGCATCGCCAAGGAGCTGAACATCTCCGGACCGTTCAACATCCAATACCTGGCACGCAACAACGAGGTGAAGGTCATCGAGTGCAACCTGCGCGCCTCGCGTTCCTTCCCCTTCGTCAGCAAGGTGCTGAAGCGCAACTTCATCGAGACGGCCACCCGCATCATGCTGGATGCCCCCTACAGCCTGCCGGAGAAGTCGGCCTACGACATCGACTGGATCGGCGTCAAGGCCAGCCAGTTCTCCTTCAGCCGCCTGCACAAGGCAGACCCCGTGCTGGGCGTGGACATGTCCTCCACAGGTGAGGTGGGCTGCCTGG
>CASFUX010000196.1 GCA_949297975.1 uncultured Bacteroidales bacterium | reverse complement strand
CTCGGAACCGCCGCCCAGGTTGATTGACTTGATGGTGAAAACTATCCTCATCCTCCAGAAAAAAAACATTCCATGCCAAGGAAACCGGCGAAGCGTCCCGGCCCCCCGGTTCCGCAATCAAAAAAGGCCTCCCAAGCCGCAGCCCGGGACGCCTTTTCCAATGACCTTGACATGCGAGAAAGCGGTTACTTTCTGATGCCCAGCTCGGCGATGAGTTTTCTGTAGCGTTCGATGTCGCGCCGCTTCAAATAATCGAGCAGGCGGCGGCGTTTGCCAACCAACATCACCAAAGCGCGTTCCGTACTATAATCTTTCTTATTTGACTTCAAATGTTCAGTCAAATGGTTGATACGGTAGGAAAACAATGCTATCTGGGATTCAGGCGACCCAGTATCAGTGTTGGACTTCCCGTACTTACCGAAGATTTCCTTCTTGATTTCAGGATTTAAATACATGATTGATATATTATTGATTGTTTTGAGCGTGCAAAGATAATGCTTTTATCCCGACTGGCAAACATTCGGGGAAGAAAAAAACGAAACGTTCCGCCAACGCCCCAGAAAACCGCGCCAAACACCATCCAATACCCACATAGAGGCAAATGGAACAAAACACGATAGGCGCAATAGATTTATATGAGGGACGGCACGGCTTATCCTGCGTGGGTGGGCAGGCTTTCTATTGTGCCTATTGTGTTTTATTTTTGCCCGCGCAAACATTTGGCTCGTCCGCCATTTTGCCGTACCTTTACACCCGGTTGTCGCCCATCTCCGAACGGCAACCGGACGTTTTCATCCCATTCATATTATAAAAGACACCAAAACATGAAGAAAACCATCCTCCACCTCCTCCTGCTGTGCCTCCCCGCCGGGTTGCTGGCACAAGCCAACCAGTACGACGTAGTCATCGTGGGCGGCACGCCCGGTGGCATCATGGCCGCCATCGCCGCATCGCGCGAAGGGAAGACCGCCCTCGTGCTCGAACGCACCGCGCACATCGGCGGCCTGCCCGTCAACGGCCTCGGGGCCACCGACATCGCCACGCGCGGAGCCACCACGGGGCTGTTCCTCGAATTCGTGAACCACGTGCACCGGTACTACGCGGACACCTACGGCCCGCAGTCCGAGCAGGCCCGCGTGTGCAGCGACGGCTACCACTTCGAGCCGCACGTGGCCGCCATCGTGCTCGACCGCATGTTGCAGCCCGAGCGCGAACGGGTGACGGTGCTCACCCGCCGCCAGTTCGACGCGTTGCCTAAAAACGTGGAAATGCAGGGCGACACCATCCGCGCCATCGCCGTGACCAACCTCGACACGCGGCGGCACGAACGCTACGCCGCCCAAGTGTTCATCGATGCCACCTACGAGGGCGACCTCGGCGCGGCAGCGGGCGTGCCCTACTCCATCGGCCGCGAAGGGCAAAGCGAATACGGCGAGATAGGCGCGGGCCGCCTGTTCAAGCTGTGGGAAGGCCCCGAGCTGGAAGGCACCACCCACGAGGGCGACCGCGCCGTGCAGTCGTACAACTACCGCCTGTGCCTGACCAACGACCCCGCCAACCGCCTGCTGCCCGAACGACCCCGCCGCTACGACCGCCGCGAATACCTGTCGCTCGTGGACGACGTGTACAGCGGCACCTACGCCGGGGTGGGGATGCTCGAAGTCACCCCCGCGATGCAGGCCGAAAACCGCCGCCACATCGAGGCCGGGGGCGCCACGCAGATACCTGGCGACCCCTGGGGCATCGCCAAGATAACCAACATGGTGGACCTGCCCAACCACAAGACCGATGCCAACAACCAGCACCTGGCCCTCATCTCCACCGACCTGCCCGAGGAAAACTGGCGGTGGCCCGAAGCCGACTGGCGGTGGCGCGACCGCTTCGCCCAACGCCTGCGCGACTACACGCTCGGGCTGCTGTGGTTTGCCCAGAACGACGAGGCCCTGCCCGCCGCCTTCCGCCAGGCCGCCCGCGAATGGGGCTTGGCGAAAGACGAATACGCCGACAACGGCCACTTCCCCCGCCAGGTGTACGTGCGCGAAGGCCGCCGCCTGCACGGCCTGCACCGCTTCACCGCCAACGACGCGCTGCCCGTGGCCGAAGGGCAGCGTCCGCCCGTCTATGCCAACAGCGTCACCGCCAGCCACTACGCCCTCGACTCGCACGCCGTGCGCAAGCGCGAGCCGGGCAAGATAGCCCTCGACGGCTTCTTCAGCTACCCCTCGGCCGTCTATACCGTGCCCTACGGGGTCATCGTGCCGCAAGGGGTGGACAACCTGCTCATACCCGTGCCCGCCTCGGCCACGCACGTGGGCTTCTCCACCCTGCGCATGGAGCCGTGCTGGATGGCCCTGGGGCAGGCCGCCGGGACAGCCGCCTCGCTGGCCATCGACGGAGGCAAGACCGTGCCCGAAGTGCCGGTGGACGAGCTGCAACGCAAGCTGGTGGACGACGGGGCCACCCTCGTGTACTACAAGGACGTGCCCCCCACCCACCCCGACTTTGCCGTGGTGCAGCACATGGGCCTGCGCGGCTACCTGCCCGAATGGGAAGCCCGCCTCGACCAGCCCCTCGACCCGGCCACCGCCGCCCGCTGGTCGGAACTGAGCGGCCTGCGCATCGACCACCCCATCGACAAGACGCGCGGCGACGTGCTGCAAGCCATCTACGAACTGACGAGGTAACAATCCCCAAAAAATT
>CASFUX010000195.1 GCA_949297975.1 uncultured Bacteroidales bacterium | reverse complement strand
CCTCGTAAAATTCCATGTGCAGGCCGTCCGGGTTGTCGGGCGAGCAGCCGAAGCATTGGTAGCCGGGCAGTCCTAGCCAGGGGTTGATGAGTTTCTTCATAATTCCTTTGCGTCTTCGCGTCTGTCACATCGGCAGGTACACGATTTTCTTCGTCTTGAAGTATTCTTCCTGGAAAAAGTCGCTGATGTCGGTCAGTTCGGCGGACTTGCCGAAGGGGGCTATCTCGCGTTGCAGTTCGCCCCCCTTTAGGCAGATGAGGCCGTTGGGCAGCGCGTTCTGCTGCCGTGTGGCGATGTTCTTGCGCACCAGTCTCACCAGTTCGTCCAGCGGCATCACCGCGCGGCTCACCACGAAATGGTACTTGCCTTTTTCCTCCTCCACGCGCAGGTGTTTCAGTGTCACGTTGCGCAGCCCGATGGCACCGGCCACCTCCGTGGCCACCTTGATTTTCTTGCCGATGGAGTCAATCAGCGTGAACCGTGCCTCCGGGAAGAGGATGGCCAGCGGTATGCCGGGGAAGCCGCCTCCCGTGCCCACGTCGAGTACTTGGGTGCCGGGCGTGAACTGCACGAGCTGCGCGATGGCCAGCGAGTGCAGCACGTGGTGCTCGTACAGGTGGCCGATGTCCTTGCGCGAGATGACGTTGATTTTGCTGTTCCAATCCGTGTACAGGCCGTGCAGCGCGGCCAATTGGCGTTGTTGTTCTTCCGTCAGTTGCGGGAAGTATTTCAGTATTATTTCCATCGGGTGCAAAAGTAAGAAGTTTCGCGCACATATTCCCATTCGCCTGCGCGGTTTTAGGGCAATCGAACCAAAAATGTACGCGAGTTCGAGATAAGAAAAAGCAGTCCTGTCTGCCAACCGCCTCACCCTTAACCCATCTCCCCGAGGAGAGAGGGATTGAGCATGTTCTGAAGCCGAAGTTTACGCAGCCGAAACTGGCTCCATGGCGTTCTCGTCATTTCGAGCGCAGCGAGAAAACGCTCCTAAGGTCACTGTGAGATTTAGCTTACGCTCAACTTCGTGTCTCGCTGCGCTTGAAATGACGCGGGTTTGTTTCGTAGTTCTCACACTCTTTCCGAAGAGTGGGAAATGAAGTCTGCCTTGTACGCAGAAGCCTCGGCTTCAAGGTATTTCCCGGTTCCCATCTCCCCGGGGAGATGGGTTTAGGGTGAGGTAATTGCCTGTTGTTATCATAAAAATCAAAAAATAATCCGCTGCGGATTTGGAGCGTAAGCACCTATTTTTGTTATTTTGCCCCGCAAAACGGGATACCTATACAATATTATATATATGTCGAAAAATCTTGTCATCGTCGAATCGCCTGCAAAGGCCAAAACCATAGAGAAGTTCCTGGGCAAGGACTACCACGTGATGTCCAGTTTCGGACACGTGCGCGACCTGCCCGACAAGGGCATCAACATCGACTTCGAGCACAACTACGCGCCGAAGTACGAGGTGTCGCCCGACAAGAGGAAACTGGTGGCCGAGCTGAAGAAGGCGGCGAAGGATGCCGACATGGTGTGGCTGGCCTCCGATGAGGACCGCGAGGGGGAAGCCATCGCCTGGCACCTGTACGAGGTGCTGGGGCTGAAGCCCGAAAGCACGCGCCGCATCGTGTTCCACGAAATCACCAAGCCCGCCATCCTGGCATCCATCGAGCATCCGCGCGACATCGACCTCAACCTGGTCAACGCGCAGCAGGCCCGTCGCGTGCTCGACCGCATCGTGGGCTTCGAGCTGTCGCCCGTGCTGTGGCGCAAGGTGAAGCCTTCGCTGTCGGCGGGGCGCGTGCAGTCGGTGGCCGTGCGCCTCATCGTGGAGCGCGAGCGCGAGATACAGCGTTTCAAGTCCGAAGCGGCTTACCGCGTGGCGGCCCTCTTCGCGGGCACGGACAAGAACGGCCAGCCCGTGGAATTGCGGGCGGAACTCAACACGCGCTTCGCCACCAAGCAGGAGGCCGTGGACTTCCTCCAGGCCTGCCGGGCGGCGCAGTTCTCCATTGAGGATATCGTGACGAAGCCCGTGAAGAAATCGCCCGCACCGCCCTTCACCACCTCCACCTTGCAGCAGGAGGCTGCCCGCAAGTTGGGCTTCTCCGTGTCGCAGACCATGGCGTTGGCGCAACGCTTGTACGAGGAAGGGAAAATCACCTACATGCGTACCGACTCGGTCAACTTGTCCAACCTCGCCCTCGCCGCCTCGCGCGATGAGATAATCGGCACGATGGGCGAGCGTTACGTGAAGACGCGCCGCTTCACCACCCATTCCAAGGGGGCGCAGGAAGCGCACGAGGCCATCCGCCCCACCTACATGAACGCCCACACCATCGGCAGCAATGCCAACGAGCAACGCCTCTACGAACTGATATGGAAGCGCACCATCGCTTCGCAAATGGCCGATGCCGAGTTGGAAAAGACCGTCATCACCATCGATATGAGCGGGTCGAAGCACCGCTTTGTGGCCACGGGCGAGGTCATCGTGTTCGATGGTTTCCTGAAGGTGTACATGGAGTCCACCGATGACGAGCCGGAGGCGGAAGACAACGCCATGCTGCCCGCCATGAACCCGGGCGAACGGCTTGCAGCCCGCGAGGTGACGGCGCAACAACGCTTCTCGCAGCATCCGCCCCGCTACAACGAGGCCAGCCTGGTGCGCAAGCTGGAGGAACTGGGCATCGGTCGCCCCTCGACCTACGCGCCCACCATCTCCACCATACAGAACCGCCAATACGTGGAAAAAGGCAACCGCCCTGCCGAACGGCGCGAATGCAACGTGCTCACGCTGCGCGGCGACCACCTTACCGACGAGGAAAAGACGGAAAGCTACGGCGGGGAAAAGAACAAGCTGTTCCCCACCGACACCGGCGTGGTGGTAAACGACTTCCTCACCAAATACTTCCCTGACATACTGAACTACAACTTCACCGCCGAGGTGGAAAAGGAATTCGACCACATCGCCGAGGGCACTGAGCAATGGACGGAAGCCATTGACAAGTTCTATAAGGACTTCCACCCGCTGGTGGAAAGCACGATGAAGAATTCCGAACGGCAGGTGGGCGAGCGCGTGCTCGGCACCGACCCCAAGACGGGCCGCCAGCTGTCGGTCAAGATAGGCCGCTACGGACCTATTGCGCAGATTGGCACGGCGGACGAGGAGGAAAAACCGCTCTTCGCCTCGCTGCTCAAGAACCAGTCCATCGAGAGCATCACGCTGGAGGAAGCCCTCAAGCTGTTCGAGCTGCCGCGTTCGCTGGGCGAATTCGAAGGGGCGGAGATGACGGTGGCCGTGGGACGCTTCGGCCCTTACGTGCGGCACGCGGGCAAGTTCTACTCGCTGCCCAAGACCGACAACCCCATGACCGTGACACCCGAACGCGCCATCGAAATCATCGAGGCGAAGCGCGAGGCTGAGAAGAACCGCCTCATCCGGGCGTTTGGCGCGAATGGCGAGATAGAAGTGCTCAACGGGCGTTACGGTCCGTACATCGCCTTCGAGAAGAACAACTACAAAATCCCGAAAGGCACTGACCCGGCAACGCTGACCGAAGACGACGTGCGCAAACTGATAGAGGAGCAGAAAGACAGCGTGAAGAAGAAAGGGACAAGGAGGAAGGCGTAAGCTCGGTAGCGGGAAGCGGCATCTGCGCCATCTGCGGAAAACAATCTGAAATCTGAAATTTGAAATCTGCAATGAAACAATCCATCCTGACTGTTGCCGCGCTGTTGCTTGCGGGCGGTTTCGCCTCGGCGCAGGAGCGGTTTGAATTGCCCATGGGCGAGCCGGTGCTGGTCTATTCCCTGCCGCGCACTGAGCTTTGCATCGAAGTGGACATCGAGAAGACCACCGAGACACCGGGCGAGTTCTACCAATACTCCGGCCGTTACTTGGCCGAGAAGGAGGTGATAACCGATGAACGCACCACGTATCGGGTGACGGACGTGCGGGTAAAGCCCCGTGCGCAGGCCGACCCGGCACGCACCTACGCCGTGGCGGCTTCGAAGGAATGCCCGCTGAACCTCGTTTCGGTGGACGGGCGGGGGCTGCTGCGGGGCATCAACGTGTCGCCCGAAGAACCGCGTCCCGTCATCCCCGCCGCCCGCATCGCACCGGCCAAGCCCGCCCCGCAAGCGAAACCCCTGCCCCTGACGGAGGAATACATGCTGGCTTCGTCCACCGCCAAGATGGCCGAGGGGGCGGCCAAGCAGATTTACCGCATCCGCGAAAGCCGTTTGGCTTTGCTCACCGCCGACTTGGACCCGCTGCCTGCCGATGGCGAATCGCTGAAGGCCATGCTGGACGGCATGGATCGGATGGAGCGCGAACTGACGGAACTCTTCACCGGTACGACCGTGCGCGAGACGAGCACGCACACCTTGCACCTGTTGCCCACGGCGGCCATGCAGAACGAAGTGCTCTTCCGCCTGTCGCCCCTCAAGGGACTGGTGCCCGCCGACGACTTGAGCGGTGCGCCTTACTATATTAATATTGTACCCGAAACCATCGACACCTACGTGCCCGACAAGGCAGGGAAGAAAGTCGCCCGACCGGAATTGTACTCCGTGCTGCCCGCCACGACCCGGGTCACCATAGGCAACGGGCGGGATGCCTGCTTCTCCGGCCAATTCCTCATGCCCCAGTTCGGGCAAGTGATACCTATCCCTGCCGAACTGCTTTCGCAACAGGACGTGCGGATAACCGTGGATGAGGAGACGGGAAGATTGTTGGATATTAGCCCTGTCGGGCGGGATTAGCCTGCGGTGGGATTAGCCCTGTCGGGCGAGATTGGCCTGACGGTGAGATTAGCCCTGTCGGGCGAGATTAGCCCTGTCGGGCGAGATTAGCCCTGTCGGGCGAGATTAGCCCTAACGGGCGAGATTGGCCTGACGGCGAGATTAACCCTAACGGGCGAGATTGGATATTGGCTCACTTCGTGAGCGAGATTGCCTGCGGGTGATGTGAGCGCAGTGAACTAATCTCTAATCTCGCTCACGTTAGTGAGCCAATCTCACGAAGTAAATCTCGCTCACGTAGTGAGCTAATCTCACGAAGTAAAGATTATGTTATTCAATCAAACCATATTCGGTCCCATCCACAGCCGTCGGTTGGGCATTTCGCTTGGCATTAACCTGATGCCTGCCGATGCGAAGATATGTTCGTACAACTGCATTTACTGCGAATGCGGTTTCAATACCCCTGTGCACGAGGCGCGTGCCCCGAAGCGTGCCGAGGTGCGCGAGGCCCTGGAGGCACGCTTGCGGCAGATGAGCGGGGCGGGCGAGCCGCTGGATGTCATTACCTTCGCGGGCAACGGCGAGCCGACCATCCATGCCGACTTCGGCGACATTGTGGACGATGTCATCGCCCTGCGCGACCGCTATTACCCGGCGGCCAAAATCAGCGTGCTGTCCAACGCCACCCGCATCGACCGCCCGCAGGTGTTCAATGCCTTGTTGAAGGTGGACAACAACATCCTGAAGTTCGACACGGCCGTTGACCACACGTATCACCTGCTCAACCGACCCACGGGGGGCGACCGTTACCTGTCTGTGCTGTGGCTCACGGAGCACCTCAAGGACTTCGAGGGGGCGTTGATTATCCAAACCATGTTCACCCGGGGCACGTTCGAGGGCGAGGCGTTCGACAACACCACGCGCGAGGAGGTGTCTGCCTGGCTCGACGCGCTCGATGAAATCAAGCCCAAGCAGGTGATGATTTACACGATAGACCGCGCCACGCCTGCCAAGGACCTGGTGCGCGTCCCGCTCGACGAATTGAACGCCATTGCCGCCAAGGCTCGCAAGCGGGGTTTCAACGTGTCAGTGGCGGGATGATGGAATTGCGGAATTGGGGAATCGTGGAATCGTGAAAGCGAAAAGATGCTTCCCCAGTTCCCCAGTTCTCCAGTTCCCCGCTTCCCCAGTTCCCCGATTAAGCGATTAAACGATTTCACAACAAACTATGCTTCTTCACGAAATAGCCCGACTGATGGGGGCGGAGATGAATGCCGCTCCCGACTACGAAATCGACCGGTTGCTGACTGACAGCCGGTCGCTTGCTTTTCCGGCGGAGACGTTGTTCTTCGCCCTGGTCAGCCCACGCGACGACGGCCACCGGTACATCCCCGAATTGTACGCACAAAACGTGCGTTGCTTTGTGGTGAGCCGCTGGCTGCCGGAGTACGAACAGATGCCCGAGGCCGCCTTCCTGCGGGTGGACGACACCCTGCTGGCCTTGCAACGGCTGGCGGCGGCACATCGGGCGGCCTTCTCCATCCCCGTGGTGGGCATCACGGGCAGCAATGGCAAGACCATCGTCAAGGAATGGCTCTACCAGCTGCTCCACGACGACTACGCCATCACCCGCTCGCCCCGCAGCTACAATTCGCAGACGGGCGTGCCCCTCTCCGTGTGGGGGCTGGACGCGAACACCCAGCTCGCCGTCTTCGAGGCGGGCATCTCCCGTCCCGGCGAAATGGAACGGCTCGAACCCATCATCCGCCCCACCGTGGGCATCTTCACCAACCTGGGCGACGCACATCAGGAGAATTTCAAATGCCTGAAGCAAAAGGCGCAGGAGAAGCTGCGGCTCTTCGCCCGGTCGGACGTGCTCATTTACAACCTGGACAACAAGTTGCTCGACATCACCATCGCCCAGGCCGCGCTGGGGGCACGCCTCTTCACGTGGGGGCGGGCCGAGGAGGCCACGGTGCGCGTGCTCGCCCTGGACAAGCGCGACAACGCCACCGCGCTCACGCTGGGCTACGGCGGGCGGGACTTCGGGCTGACGCTGCCTTTTGCCGACGACGCTTCGGTGGAAAACGCCTTGCAGTGCATCACGTTCATGCTCTACCTGGGGTATGACGGGGCCGGCATCGCCCGCCGCGTCGCCCGGCTCGAACCCGTGGCCATGCGCCTGGAGGTGAAGGAGGGCATCCGCGACTGCGTGGTTATCAACGACAGTTACAACTCGGATATCAACTCGCTCGACATTGCCCTCGACTTCATGAACCGGCAGGCCACGTCGAAGCAGCTGGCCCGCACGCTCATCCTGTCGGATATCGAGCAGAGCGGCTTCCCGCCTGCGGAGCTTTATGCCCGCGTGGCGGGGCTGGTGCGCAGCCGGGGCGTGACGCGCCTGGTGGGGGTGGGGAGCGAGGTGAGCCGCCATGCCGCCCTCTTTGACGGGCTGGAGGCGCACTTCTTCCCCACGACCGACGACTTGCTGCGCTCGCCGCTCATGCACACGTTCCGCAGCGAGCTGGTGCTGCTCAAAGGCTCGCGGCGGTTCCATTTCGAGGACGTGTCCGCCCGGCTCGAACGCATCGCCCACGAGACGGTGCTGGAGGTGGACCTTAACGCCTTGGTGGACAACGTGAACTACTTCCGCTCCCTGCTGCGGCCGGACACGAAGATGGTGAGCATGGTCAAGGCGTTCGCCTATGGCAGCGGCTCGGTGGAGGTGGCCCGCACCTTGCAGCATTGCCGCTGCGACTACCTGGCCGTGGCCGTGGCCGACGAGGGGGTGGAACTGCGCCGCGAGGGCATCCGCCTGCCCGTCATGGTGATGAACCCCGAGCAGGGCAGCTTCGGGCTGATATTCGACTACGGGCTGGAACCGGAGATATACAGCTTCCGCCTGCTGCGGGCGTTCATCGAGGCGGCGGAGCGGCAGGGCGTGACCGACTATCCCATCCATATAAAAATAGACAGCGGGATGCACCGCCTGGGCTTCGAACCGCAGGACGTGGACGGGCTGCTACAGGTGCTGGCCGGGCAGCGGCAGGTGCGGGTGCGCTCGGTGTTCTCGCATCTGGCCGTGGCCGACGAGCCTGCCCAGGATGCGTTCACTTTGCAGCAAATCAAGACTTTCGAGGAATGTGCCGGGCGCATCGCGGCGGCCTTCCCGCACCGCATACTGCGCCACATCCTGGCTTCGCCCGGCATCGAGCGTTTCCCCGAATACCAGTTTGACATGGTGCGTCTCGGCATCGGCCACTACGGCATCGGCGTGTTGCCCGGCAGCCCGCTGAAGCAGGTGTGCTCGCTGCGCACGGTCATCCTGCAAATACGCAACCTGCACCCGGGCGACACGGTGGGCTATGGCCGCCGGGGCGTCATCGGCCGCGAGAGCCGCATCGCCGTGCTGCCCATCGGGTATGCCGATGGCTTCGACCGCCGCCTGGGCAACGGCGTGGGGCAGGTGTACATCAACGGCCACCGTGCCCCGGTGGTGGGCAACGTGTGCATGGACCTGTGCATGGTGGACGTGACGGGCATCGATGTCCGCGAGGGCGACTCGGTGGAAATCTTCGGCCCGCACATTCCACTGGCGGAGGTGGCCGGATGGATGGGCACCATCCCCTACGAGGTACTCACGGGCGTGTCCCGCCGGGTGAAGCGGGTGTACTTCCGGGAATGAGCGGTTTTTTTTGTGGACACATAGCACATATAGTTGTGTATTTTGTTGTCGATAAGGAGCACACATAGCTTGTCTTGATGTTATCCCGATAGTTCGACATCGGGACAGCTATGTGTGCTTTTTAGGTGGAAGCGGGGCAAAAAACTCGGTGTGCTATGTGACCGTGGGCGCGTGCCTGCGGAAATCCGGCCGCGCCAGTGCGGAAATTTAATTGCGTGCCTACGGAATTTTTGCCGCGTAGTAACGGAATTTGTCAATCGTCAATAGTAAATTGTAAAATAGTAAATAGGCAAATCATCAATCACCCCTATGGTTCTTCTTTGCGTACATCATCCTGCCACGGCGGAGGCGGCTTGGGAGTCGGCTTCGTCGTTGGCGCGTCATTTCAAGAAAACGCTCGGCCTGCTGGCCTTTGCCGAAGGCGGTACTCCCCTCGAACTGCTTCGGGAGGAGTTGCAGCGGTTGGCCGACGGGGTGGGGGACGTGCCGGTGCAGGTTGTGGTGCGCACGGACGGCTTCGGCCAATTAAGCGAGGTGTGCGAGGAACTGGAAGCTTCGTTCCTGCTCGTGCAGCAGCCCGACGACCGTCCCCGCACCCTGCAACGCACGCTCACGGCCTGCCGGGGGTTGCGCATCCCTTATCTGATATGTGGCACGGGTTTTGCACCGCTTCGTCCCGATAAGGTCATGGTGCCGGTGACTTTCTTGGAGGAGGAGTATGAAAAGGCGCAGTTCGCTTCGGCCTTCGGGCGGTTTTACGGCTCACAGGTGCTGCTGTTGCAGGCCAACGACTACGGCTCCAAGGCTGGGCGCACGGTAGAGAAGATCAGTGCGTTGCTCGACAAATTCCAGGTGTCATACCGGGTAGAGCGGGCGCGGGGCGACAGTTACAAGGTGGAGCGCGAGGCCGTGCGCCGTGCCGCTGGCGAGGGTTACGGGCTGGTGCTGCTTTCCGCCTCGCGCGACTATGGGCTGGACGATCTCTTGTTCGGTCCTAAGGAACGGCACTTGTTGCGCCATTCCTCGGTGCCTATCCTCCTCATCAATCCCCGGGGCGACCTGTACGCACTGTGCGACTGAATAAGATATGGACACAGAGCGGCACAGAGTTTTTATTTCTGCATAGTCTTTAAGAGAACACATAGCTGTCCCGATGGCAAGCATCGGGACTATTGGTTACTTTTGTACGCTTAAGGCGGATGGTACATGCTAAAGTCCCGGCACTCTGTGTCGGGACGAGCTATGTGTGCTTCTTGTTGAATACGAAATGACAGGAATAGCTATATGTGCTATGTGTCTATCATGTTCTCCAGATAACTTAAGCTTCATGCAACGTTTCTTCCCCCATTTGCATCTACAATAATATAAGAGATGGACAGCACTTTTGACGAGCAGGAAGTAATCGCAGGCTGCAAGCGTGGCGAAGGGCAGGCACGGCGGTGGCTGTACGAGCGGTATGCGCCGTCCATGCTGTCCGTGTGCACCCGCTATGCAGGCGACCGCGACACGGCCCGCGACCTGTTGCAAGAGGGGTTCATCCGGGTGTTCACCAAGATAGGGGGCTACCGGGGCAGCGGTTCGCTGGAGGGCTGGATGCGGCGGGTGTTCGTCACCACGGCACTCGAACAGTTGCGCCGTGCCGACGTGCTGCGGCAGAGCGTGGCTGCGGACGAATGCCTCGACCTGCCCGACGAATGCACCCCTTCAGCGGTGGAGCGGATTTCGGCCGACGAACTGTTGCAATGCGTGGCCGCGTTGCCCGATGGCTACCGCACGGTGTTCAACCTGTATGCCATCGAAGGGTATTCGCACGCCGAGATAGCCGACATGTTGCACATACGCGAGGCCTCGTCGCGCTCGCAGTTTGCCCGCGCCCGGCAGATGTTGCAGCAAATGGTTTTACAACGTGGAGGAAACGAAAGATGACAAGGAAGCAAGATAACGACCGGCTCGACTCCTTTAGCCGCGCGGTGCGCGACCGGCTGGCAGGACACGAACTTCCACCCGACGATCGTGCTTGGGCGGAGCTTGAAGCCCGCCTGAATGGCAAGCGGCGCGAGGCTGTGCCCCTGTGGACGTGGCTGGCAGGTGCGACGGCGGTGGCGGCTGCCGTGTGCCTGCTGGTGCTGATGCCGCCTTTCCGCCCTGTCGGTGTGGCGGAGCCGGAAGGGGTGCAGTCCGTGTCGTGCGAGACTGAGGCCTCGGTTCTGCCCCCGCAGGTGCAGCCCGCCGCCCCCGTGGTTCAGGCAGTGGGGACGCGGGAGGATGTGGAAGCGGAGCCGTCCGCATTTGTGGTTGTCCCGCCGCGTCACCGCCCGGTGGCAAGTGCTTCGCAACCGGTGCAGGCGGAGGTAGCGGACACGCCGCAGGCCGATGAACCGCAATCTGCCCGCCCATCCGAGCCAACTCCCGCCCGCCCCGCACAGCCTGCGCCCGAACGTTTGGATGGGAGTGAGGCAGCCTCGTGGGACGTACCGCCGTCCGCCCGTTCCCGCAAACGGGCGGGGGGATGGCATGTCGCCCTCTCGGTGAGCGGTGGCGGCAGCAAGCACACGGAGCAGAAGAACCTGCTCGCCTACGCGCCCCGCACCAGTGCTTTTCTGGAGAATGCCGACGAAGCGCAGCAACCGGCATCGGGCACGTTTTCGCGCGTCACGCACCTGCCGCCCCTTTCCGCCGGGCTTCGGGTGCGCAAGGACTTGGGCAGGCATTTCGCCCTCGAAACGGGTGTGACGTACACCTATCTGCACTCCATGATGGCCGACAAGCAAATCGTCCAGCGCGAGGCCGACCTGCAAATGCACTACGTGGGCATACCGCTCAACGCGGTGGCTTACCTCATTGACCGCCCCCGGTGGAGCATCTACTGCCTGGCGGGTGGCATGGTGGAAAAGGGCGTGCAGGCCACCTACCGGGAGACTGTGCGCACGCCCAACCTTGCCCCGACGGCCACGACCGAGACGGGGCGCATCGCGGGCCTGCAATGGTCGCTCAACGCCTCGGTGGGCATCGAGTATCGCTTTTATCGCAGCCTGAGCGTGTACCTGGAGCCGAACGTGTTTTATTATTTGAAGAACAACCAGCCCTTGAGCGCCCGCACCGAAAACCCGCTCATCGTGGGGCTGAACGCGGGAATGAGAATAACGTTTGACAATTAACAATGAACAATTAAAAATTAACAATGGGTGCGCAAAGGCGCAAGGACGCGAAGGAACATTTAATATTATGAACAATCTTAGCGTTTTAGCGTTTTGGCGTACCGATAAATTCAACACAAGATGAAAACGACAACGAAACTTTTCTGCCTGGCTGCCGCAGCGGCGGCCTTGGCATTCACCGGTTGCAAGAATGAACCGGCTGAACCGGTGTACCGCACCATCGGCACCGTGCTCAACCCCGACAAGGTGAGCGATTATATCCTGCTGTCCGACGGCGGCGAACGCTTGAAGCCCCTCAACTCGCCCTACGTGCCGGAGCACCGCCAGCGGCTCATCGCCGACTTCTACATCACGGAGGAAATGGGCGAGGGCAGCGATTACGACTATGGCATCGAGTACACGTACCTGTACGAGATACTGACCAAAGGCATCTTCAATGTGGAGCTGAACCCTGTGACCGAAGCGCAGGAGGACAGCATCGGGCACGATGCGTTCGTGCAGGTGGGCAAGCCGTGGATAGCGTCGGACTTTCTCAACGTGGAGTTCCTGGTGCGCTCATCCAATAGCGGTATCAAGCATTTCATCAACCTGGTGGCCTATGCCGACTCCGTGCCTGCCACCGACGGCAAGGTGCATTTGCAGCTGCGCCACCACAGCAAGGGCGACCTGCCCAACTACGACAGCTGGGGCATTGCGGCCTTCGACCTGCTGCCGTTGCGTGAGCAATTTGCCACGGCAGATTCGCTGAACATCGTTGTCCACGCCCCGCTGTATGGCGAAAAGGAAACGGTGCAGGAAGTGGTCTATCGCCTGGGCGGCGAGGAAACGGACGAAGGGGAGAGCGTGGCCGCTACCACCCTGTCGAGCCTGCAACTGGAGTAATGCGGCCGTGGGGCAAGGCAAGTTAAAGGAAAAAGCGCGTTCCCGCAAAAACTGCGGGGGCGTGCTTTTTTTAATGGAATACCAGCGTCAAGCCCAATGCCTGATCGTGCAGGGAAATTTGAAATTATTTCACCAAAAGGTTTCTCCTTTTCGATATATTTATTACATTTGCCCCGGAAACAATAAGAATAATTTACGAACCAAACATTTTAACGCCTATTGCCCACCATTACTATTATTTAATCCATAAAAAAGAGGACTGCACATGGATGCTTTAACTCGATTGACCGATGACGAATTGGTCAAGCGGTATGAATTAGGCGATAGTAAGGCGTTTGAAGAATTATTGTTCCGTTATCAATCCAAGGTATTCGCGTACATCTTCCTGTTCGTGCGCGACCGTGAACTGACCGAAGATATTTTTCAAGACACTTTCATGAAGGCCATCGTCACCATTCAACAGGGAAAATATGTTGAATCGGGGAAGTTTTTGTCCTGGCTCAACCGCATAGCGCACAACCTGATAGTGGATTACTTCAGGCGTGAGCGCAACGAAAACACGTTCCCCGTGAGCACGGCCGGTTACGACATCATGAACGATGCCCAGTTGGCGGAGAAATGCGTGGAGGACGTGATGTCCAACGAGCAGGTGTTGCAGGACGTGGCGCACCTGGTGAACTTCCTGCCCGACGTGCAGCGGGAAGTGGTGCGGATGCGCTATTTCGAGGAATTGAGTTTCAAGGAAATCGCGGACCGCACCGGCGTGAGCATCAACACCGCCCTGGGGCGTATGCGCTACGCCCTCATCAACATGCGCCGCATGGCCGTGGAATGCAACATCCACCTGGAACTGAAGTGACGGTAACAGGAATCGGGGTACATCATTCCGTCATTCGGGTAACGCCCGCGAGGGGAACATCCGTTACCTTTGCGTCGGAATTTATCAACAACCAATTATGAAACGTATAATAGCAATAATGATGGCAGGTTTAATAGCAGGAGCAGCGGCCATGGCACAGCCCGTGCCCGGCAAGGATGGCGACAAATATGTGCCTTATGAACAGCGTACTGGCAATGAATCCATTGTTTACTTCACGCGCAACTTGAGTGCGGAAGGCCTCATTCAGGCCTATGAACAGGTGTGCGCCCGCATCGGGGGAAAGACGGCGGTGAAGCTGCACACCGGTGAGCAGCACGGTCCCAACATCATCCCCGCCGCATGGGTGAAGCAGCTGATGCAAAAGGACCTGCCTGAGGCCACCATCGTGGAGACCAACACGTACTACGAGGGCGACCGCTACACCACCGAGCAGCACCGGCGCACGCTGGAGGTGAACGGCTGGACGTTCTGCCCCGTGGACATCATGGACGAGGAGGACACGCTGACCATCCCGGTGCGGGGCGGCAAGTGGTTTGACCGCATGTCGGTGGGGAGCCACCTGCCACGTTACAACTCTTTGGTGGTGCTTACCCATTTCAAGGGGCACACGCAAGGCGGCTTCGGCGGCAGCAACAAGAACATCGGCATCGGCTGTGCCGACGGGCGCGTGGGCAAGGCGTGGATACACACCACCCCCCGGCCAGGACGACATGTGGGACATCAAGGAAGAAGAATTCATGGAACGCATGACGGAGTCGACCAAGGCCGTGGTGGACCACTTCGGCGAGCACATCACCTACGTCAACGTGATGCGCAACATGTCCGTGTCCTGCGACTGCGAAGGCCTCGCCGCCGAGCCGGTGGTGACACCCAACGTGGGCATCCTGTCCTCCACCGACATCCTGGCGTTGGACCAGGCTTGCGTGGACTTGATATACGCCATGACCGAAGCCGAGCACCACGACCTGGTGGAACGCATGGAGACCCGCCACGGGTTGCGCCAGCTGTCGTACATGAAGGAACTCGGCATGGGCAACGACCGCTACGTGCTCATCGACCTGGACAACGGCGGCAAGCGCATTACGCCAGCCGAGGCGGTGCAGGGGCTGAAGCCTTTCGTACAGGAAACCGGGCAGTAGGGGGTGCAGGATAGCATAGGCAGCATGAGGCATATCATTTCTTTCCGCCTAAAAGCGTAAACATAGCTTGTCCCGATGGCAAGCATCGGGACGCACGATTTTTGTAGCCCCGTGTAAAGCAACGTCAGTTGCTTTACGGACTATGTTTCCGATTTTTAAGAGAGAAGAAATGATATGTCTTATGTTTTCTATGCTGCCCCCGAGCGGAAATATTTTGCAGGCAGCATACTATTTCGCACGTCTTGCCGTTCTATATACAGAACGAACATAAAACAAGACTGCCTATGCAAAAAGATTTTACTTTGTCGAAACAAGTGGGAGCGGAACCGCTGGTTCTGCATGAACCGATGGGCGGCTACGGCCGTCTGCAACCGAGGAAAGAGACCTTGCAGCGCATCATGCAGTTTGCGGCCGCCTATCGTGCCGAAAAGGTGGACGAGAAGTTTACCGACATCATGCTGAATTGACCGCGACACGCGGCACGGACGGAATGGTACCGGTTAACACGGATAGAAGGAGAATGAACCAACCTCCTTATCCGTGTTAACCGGTACTTTTTTTTGCAGATGCCAAGGTAGCAGGGGCCGAGTAGCGGGTAAGCTAACCCGCTTGGCACTTGTGGTCCGTAGCCCGTTACTTGTGGTTCTAAACCGGTTGTTTAAAAAAGTTTAAATGGTATACTTGTTGTTTGAATACATTGCGGACATTTCTTTTCTTTGTGGTATTGAAGTTGAATGCCCGGACGGAATGAGAGTGGGAGTAGATATCAAGGTCGCATGGTTTGGCGAGATATTATGTTAAAAAATGTCTTTCCTCTTTCTCAAATCGCATGCTTTATATAATTTTACCCCACTTGACTCGAATGGTGACGTGGTGTGTTTTGACTTCACAAAGATAGCTGATTTTTTGTTGTAACCCATAGTTTTCGACAAGAAAATGATGCCGTTGAATATGCTGACACTGCCTGCTTCGGATTCTGTGCTACCTGTATTGCAGGCGTTGAATGGATTTGTTTGCGTAGGCGGGGCCTTTTTGCTGCTGAAGTCCGAGGGGCGCAATCGTTCGCGTGTCCTGCTGGCCATGGTGGCCATCTTGTGGGGAGCGTTTTATCTGCTTCGGCTGGGCAGTATGCTGACAGGCTCGTTTGGCCTCGATTTCGTGCACCGCAGCGTGTTGGACGTGTGGACGCTTGCGGCAGGCAGCCTTTATCTGTTTCTGTCATTGTTGTACCCACTTGAAGTGGTGCGTCCCGGTTGGCTTACCTTGAGGCGTGCGGGTTTGCTCCTGCTGCCTTACCTGCTGTTCACCCTGGTTTATTTCGTCGTGTTGTATTTTTTAGGCCAAAAGCCTTGGGAACTGCACAGCTGGCAGGAATTCCTGCTGTATGTGGGGCATTTCAACGTATGGTACCGCCTGATACTCGTGGGGGTGCTTCTCTTTTATCTGCTTGTCCTCTTCATCCATACGTGGAGTTACAAGAAGGTGTATGAGCAATGGTGCCAATTCAATTATGCCAGTGACGAGGACATGGAAATAGAATGGGTGCGCAATTATGGCATCGGGTTATACGCCATCGCGCCGGCCTATTGCGCGTTGCTGTTCAATGGGGAATCGTGGACGCTGGTGCTGCACGGGCTGGTGGTGCTGTGCTTTTTCTCCTATATCCTGTACAAAGGGTTGTTTCAGCGTAATCCTTATACGGAGGATTTTTTCCGCAACACCCTGGATGAGAGTGAGGCCCGGCAAGAGGCCGAGGCGAGGGAACTGGATGAGCAAGGCATGGACGAACCGGATGCCGAGACGCTGTTCATCACCCGCTTGTCGGCCTATTGCGAAGAAGTGAGGGTGTGGTTGGAGCAGCGGAAGCCTTATCTGAACAAGAATTTCAAGTTGATGGATGTGACGGAAGTGCTGCCCTTGAACCGCACCTACCTCTCGCGCGTGTTCAACGAGGGTTTTGGGCAGAGCTTCAGCGGCGTGGTGCGCGACTACCGGATGCGCGAGGCGGAGTCGGTGTTGTTGTCGCATCCGGATTTGCCGGTAGGGCAGGTGGGCGAACGGTGCGGATTTTCTTCGCCTTCGGTGTTCCACCGCTGTTTCGTGCAATACCACGACGGGATGACCCCCAAGGCATTCCGGGACAATGCCAGCGAGGAAAAATAAAAATGAATATCCGCAATCTGCCAATACAAAAAACACAATAGACACAATAGGAAATGTGTGGTTCTGCAAGAAAGTCATTCAACTGGATAGGAGCACACAATAGAAGTCCCGAAGCTCCGCATCGGGACTGTAGGTTACTTCCGTGTGGTCTGCGCGGCAATCTGCGTGGACGATACAGGCTTCATGCCCGCCGCGAAGCGGTGGTGCATACTATTGTGACCTTTTTCGCTTGCGGCCATCTGACATCTCCTCCTAATATTCTCCTTTGCTATTGTGCCTATTGTGTTTTATTTGGCTCAATGCGGATATTCATAAAATAAAAGACAATATGTCATGTTACTTGCTGACAAAACTTACTATAGAAAGTTGCCTGACTTACTATAGAAAGTTTGCTCACTTACTATAGAAAGTTGCTTGACTTACTATAGTAAGTTGGAAATTGCATTGTGAATGCCTTCGGTGCCTCTCGGGCATGGGAGAAGTGGCATATCCAAAATAATTTCGTACTTTTGTCGCAAAATCATTTAAACAAATTGGCCTATGGTATAAATTGCGTGTGATTGGGTACGCGCATCTTGAAACATGACATATTAGGAAAAAGCGTTATTAGCTCGTATTCTTGGATCTTGAAACTTCGACAATTTCAAAATCCTAACCAAGAACAAAAGCATGACGCTCACGCTTCGTGGCGTGGGCTTTTGTTCGTTTTATTTGGTTAGGATAGGTAGTCGAAGACCTCAAGATCCAGATAAAGACATAAAACAAAAAGCACCACGCTTTTTTTGTGTGCATACCTTTCCCTCCTTTCTTTCGGTGCTTCTTCAATGTTTGTCCGATAGACGAACCAGTTTATCAATCCATTAACAACCGAAAAATAATGAAAAAGACTCTTTCTATTATAATCAGCGTGGCCTTGTTGGCCATTGGCGGTGGTATGACCGCTTGTAAAAGCAAGCAAATGACGGTAGCCCAGCAGGCACAGCAAAACGTGGGACGTATCAAGAAGGAACGCGATGAATGCCAGGAAATGGCGTTGAAAGCTCCCGACGGCACCATCCGCGCTTGGGGCGAAGGGGTGTCCATGAAGGAATCGTTTGCCAACAACCTGGCTGAACTGGATGCCCGCACGAAGATAGCCCGCCAGTTGGAGATGGCCATGGAAAGCTTGATTTCCAGCTTCAACGAGCAGTATGCCAAGGACGGCGTGCTGGACGAATCCGGCAAGGCCAACGAACTGCAATAGGGCTACGTGAGCAAGATACTGACCGGTACCGTGCCCGTGTGCAGCAATGTGTACATACTGCCCGATGGCAAGAACCAGGTGTACGTGTGCATCGAATTGTCGGCGGAAAACGTGCAGAATATCGTGAAAAGGTTATCTGCCGAGACGAAGCTGGACATTGACTTTGCCGAACACAACTACCGCAAGGAAATGGAGAAAGCCCGCGAACAGTTTAACCGCGAGCAGGAACTGTAGAGACATTACTCCCGTGGTGTCTCCAGTCGCACAATGGTGTTTTTTGTAGAGACGTCACTCCTGTGGCGTCTCTTGCACACACCGAATGGCGTTTTTTAGAGATGCTACAGGAGTGGCATTTTTAGAGACGCCACAGGAGTGATGTCTCTACGGATGGTTTGTCATTATATATATGTTGTTTAATTGTGATGCTTAACAAAACATTTTCCATGCTTATCGCCTTGTTGGCGTGTGTGTCGGTGGCGGGTCAGTCCGTCAGCGAGATCAAGAGCGGCAAGGACTACTATTGGGGTGAGGGCATCGGGCGTTCGTCCAAGATGGCGGAGGACGAGGCATTGTCCAGCCTCATCCGGATGATATCCGTGCGCGTCTCCAGCGGCAACTTCCTGAAGTCGGAGCAGCGCACGGTGAACGGCGAGAGCACCTACAGCGAACGGGCGGAGAACATCCTGCGCTCGTACTCCTCGGCCACGCTGAACAACACGGAGCGGATGGAGTGGGAGGAACGGGACGGGATGCACGTGCTGTGCTACGTGAAGCGTACCGAGGTGCGGAAGATATTCGCCAGTCGTGAGCAGAAAATCAAGGACTTCGTGCAGACAGCCATCGGGGCGGAAAGCCGCTTGCAGATGGCCGATGCGTTGAAGTACTACTACTGGGCGTTGCTCCTGCTGCAAAGCCATCCGGACGGCAGCACGCTGACACTGGCCGTGGACGGGCGGGAGGAGAACCTGTCCCTCTTCCTGCCCCGGCGCATCGACCGGGTGCTGGGCGGGCTGGAATGCCGGGTGACGGGGAAGCGCACCGAGCCGAACCTCACCTTTTACAACCTGGCATTCTCTTACCAAGGCAAGCCCGTGGGCAACCTGGAGTACCGGGTGCACAACGGGCGGCTGTGGCTGCCGGTAACGGGAGCGAAGGATGGCATCGGCGTGGCCGAGTTGGTGGGCGATGACGAACAGGCGCACAAGGAGATACGCCTGCGGGTGGAGTATGAGTTCGGCGATGAATGGAAGACGGACAAGGACGTGAACGACGTGTTGCCCTACGTGGATCCCGTACCGTTCAAGGCCGCCTCGATGGTGGTGCCCATCCGCCGGGTGGACGAGTTCCAGGCGGAAGTGCAGGTGGCCACGCCGGAAGCGGACATGCCGCCGTTGCCCGGCGATGTGGAGACGTACCGCTCGCTGCTGGAGCGGGTGCAGCAGGCCATCGACAGCCGGGACTACGAGGCGGCGCAACCCTGCTTCACCCCCGAGGGATACGATGTATATCAAAAGCTGGTGCACAACGGGCAGGCGGTTATTTGCGGGCAACCCAACTATCGCTTCGTGCCGTGCGAGGGCGGCTTCATGGCTCGTTCGTTGCCCATGCGCTTCACGTTCAGCAACCGCCGTTCGTTTGTGGAGCAGGTGGTGTTCCAGGTGGACACAGCAGCACACAAGATAAGCAACCTCACCTTCGCTCTGTCTGACCACATGGTGCGGAGCATTCTGGAGCATGAGCAATGGAACGAGCGTTCGCGCCTGGCCATCATCGACTTCATCGAGACGTACCAGACGGCCTACGCCCTCAAGCGGCTGGATTACCTGCAATCCGTCTTCTCGGACGACGCGCTCATCATCGTGGGCAAGGTGCTGGCACCCGCCACCCATCTGGAGGGGCAGTACATCCCGTCCCGCGTGCGGCAGAACCGGCTGAGCAAGGAGACCTACATGCGCAACCTGAAGGCCTGCTTCGCCGCGCAGGAGTACATCAACTTGAAGTTTGCCGACATCAACATCGTGCGGGCCGGCAAGGGCGGGGAGATATACGGCATCCAGATGCAGCAGGACTACTTCTCCACCACCTACGGCGACACGGGCTACCTGTTCCTGCACGTGGACCTGAACGACCCCGACCGCCCCATCATCCACGTGCGCACCTGGCAGCCAGAGAAAGACCCGGTGCTCGGGGCGTACAACATGGGCAACCTGGGGCTGTAAAGACCCCCAACCCCCTAAAGGGGGCTTGTTGGAACGCAAATGACGCGAATAGCGCGGATGGTCGCAAAAAAGGTGAAAGTATAAAGTACAAAGATAAAAGGCTGAAAGTCAAGTCCAACGGCCTTGTGGCATTCAGCGTAGGGCATCGCCCTACGGCCTGTAGGGGCGAAAAATCTTTCGCCCTAAATCCGCGCCATGCAGAGGCAAGGAGTAAGAGGTAAGCGAATAAGTACTCATCCGCGTAAATCCGCGCCATCTGCGGGACACGATGCAGAGGCGAGGAGTAAGAGGTAAGCGAATCAGTACTTATCCGCGTAAATCCGCGTTATCAGCGGGAACCCCGTTAATCATTAATCACTAATCATTAAACATTAATCATTAAACATTAAAAATGAAGTTCTTTTTATTCATCCTATTCTTATCGGCCAGCCTGGGGGCGGTGGGGCAGATGTCGGTCACGCAGTTTGAACCCCTGCCGCACGACCTCGACGCCAAGGTAAACTACCCACGCAAGAGCCAGTACGATGGCCAACTCTACGCCCTCATCAAGATTTCCACCGGGCTGAACTGCGATGGCTTCACGCGGTTCGACTTCGGCTCGGTGGGCTACGGCGAGGTGGACTGCGAGCATGGTACGTGGGTGTATGCCCCGGCAACGGCTTCGCGCATCTCCATCACGCACACGGTGGCGGGCACGATGGAGAACTACTTGCTGCCCGCCCCGCTCGAAGCGGGCAGGGTGTACAGCATGACGCTGACGGGCGGCCGGGTCTATACCCACGTGGAAGAGACGCTCAATGTGGGCTACCTGTCGGTGGAGTGCAACGTGCCGGGAGCGACCCTGCGCCTCGGCACGCAAGACCCTAAGGTGATGGCCGATACGTACTACAGCACCACGATAGCCCCCGGCACCTACGACTACGAGGTGACGGCGGCGGGCTACGAGCCGGAGCGGGGGCGCATCACGGTGCGGCAGGAGGAGACCGGCCAGTTGACGGTGCGCCTGGTGTCGTCCAACGGCACGCTCCAGGTGCATTCCGAGCCTGCGGGGGCTGCCATATTGGTGGACGGGCAGTTACAGAACGCCCACACCCCCGCCACGCTGACCTTGCTCAAAGGCACGCACCGGGTGATGCTGACCAAGGACTTGTACAAAACGACTGAGCAGGAAGTTACCATCCAGCCGGGCGGTACGGGCGAGGTGCGCCTCACGCTGGCACCAGACTTCGGTACGGTGGAGGTACAAGCGGCCAACCCCGGCGACAGCATCTATATCGACCGGCAATTCCGCGCCACCGGCACGTGGCGGGGTGACCTGGCGAGTGGCCTGCACGTATTAGAGGCGAGCCGTGCCTCACACCGCCCCCACAGGCGCGACTTCTCCGTGACGGCGGGGCAGCCGTTGTCGCTCTCATCCCCCGCCCTCGAACCCCTGTACGGCAAGTTGCAGGTGTTGGTAACGAACAACCAGAAAGCCTCCGTGTACATTGACGGCAAGCAACGCAGCCCCCTCACCCCCTGCATGGTGCAGGACGTGCTGGTAGGCCGACGCGCCGTGCGCATCGTGCCGGAGAATGAAGATTACCAGCCTTATGAAACGTATGTAACCATCCTCGAAGGCAAGGTGGAGACCGTGGAAGCGGGGTTAGAGGAGAAGCCGAAGACGGGGGCGTTGATCATTTCTTCGGATGTGTACTTTTCTGCTTACGTGGATGATGTGTACATGGGGCATTCGTCTTCTAATAAAAGTTTACTATTGACACTCCCTATGGGGAAGCATGAGATAAAACTTACTAACGATAATTATGAGCCGATAATAGAAAATATAGAAATAAGGCCAGGCGCACAGGGTTTGTATCGGTCACTTAAACCGAAGACAGCAAGTATATATGTGAAATCCAATGTTTCTGCTAAGGTATATGTGGATGGAAAGTATCATGGGAATGTTCCCCTGTTAATCACATTGCCGTTGGGAAAGCATGAGGTCGTGTGGGAATATGGGAAAATGAAAGAAAAGGAGATTGTGGAGGTTGAAGGTTATGAAAATGTATATAAACACTTTAATATAAAGTATCGCGGGTCTAAACCGTCACGAAACAGCACTACCAAGCTATCGGGTGGCACCTATATTAGGCCGTCAACATATAGATATACTCGGGAGCGCATAGACCCTTACTTTTATATGGACTATCGCATGTCAGCAGGAAGCTATGGAGTAAGTCCGATAGGGTTTAGTATGGGATATAGCGGTCGTTGGGGTGGATATTACCAATTTAGAGCAGGAAAACGAATTTTTCATCTTACTGGTGGTATTATGTACAATCCTACTTCTTGGCTGGCACTGCAAGCTGGTGCTGGATGGGGTGGAGAACTTATTGAAGGAGAAACAGGAGCTTCTGGTCTGGAATTTGAGATTGGAGCTATATATAGAATGGATGTCTTATTGATTTCTGCCGGATATAGCTACAATTGGGGATTGAAATGTCATGAGGGTTATATCGGGATAGGCTTTTTTATTTAGTAGAGATGCAGCCGCCGCATCTCCAAACGGGAGGTGTTATAGAGGTAGGGTCGGCTTGTAGAGACAAGGCATGCCTTGTCTCTACAGAAAGGCGGATGTTATTGAGATAAGGTGTGCCATTTATGCAAATTTGAAGTACAACTGCAAATTTGCATAAACTTTCCTCATCAAGCAGGCAAGGAATAATGCAAGAAGCGCAAATGGACGCAGATAGGATTTGCGTTCATTTGCGCTTTTTGCGTCATTTGCGTTCTCTCTCTCAATCTTCCACCGCCTTGAAGCTCATGTCGAGGCTTTTGACGGAGTGGGTGAGGGCACCCACGGAGATGAAGTCCACGCCGCAGCGGGCGTAGTCCAGCATGGTGTCGAAGGTGATGCCGCCCGACGACTCTATCTCGTAGCGTCCGGCAATCATTTCCACGGCCTTGCGGGTGTCGGCGGGGGTAAAGTTGTCCAGCATGATGCGGTCCACGCCACCGGTGCGCAGCACCTGTTCTATCTCGTCGAAGTTGCGCACTTCGATTTCTATTTTCAGGTCCTTGCCCTTTTCCTTCAGGTATTGGTTCGTGCGGCGGATGGCGTTTTCGATGCCCCCGGCGAAGTCCACGTGATTGTCCTTCAGCAATATCATGTCGAAGAGACCGATGCGGTGGTTTGTGCCGCCACCGATGCGCACGGCTTCCTTTTCCAGCAGACGCAGGCCCGGGGTGGTCTTGCGGGTGTCGAGCACGCGGGTCTTCGTTCCCTCCAACGCCTTGACGTATTGGCGGGTGCGGGTGGCTACGCCGCTCATGCGCTGCATGATGTTGAGCATGAGCCGCTCGGTTTGCAACAGCGATTGCACTTTGCCTTCCACCACGAAGGCGATGTCGCCGCGTTTCACCTCCGAGCCGTCCGGGATGAACACCGTCATCTTCAGCGCGGGGTCGAAGGCGTGGAATATCTCGCGTGCCACGTCCACGCCGGCCAGCACGCCGTCTTCCTTGATTATCAGTTGCGACTTGCCCATGGCATCCGCCGGGATGCAGGCCAGCGTGGTGTGGTCGCCGTCGCCGATGTCTTCGGCGAACCACAGCGGGATGAATTGTTTGTAATCGTCCTTATTCATTGGATGGTTCTATTCTAAGTTGTTGTATGAAGTGTTGGTTTTCGTTCTTGCGCGTCAGCACGTACACCCGGTAGGTGGCGAGGTCGGTTGCCAGCGTGCCGATGATGAAGCACGACATGCCCCGTTCCCCTTTGTGGAGCACATTGAAACTGTCTACCCGGTTTTTCCGGAAGAAGTCGGTGAGGATGCCGTGCGACTGCTGCTTGCTGAAGATGTCGTTGCGGTTGTCCACCACCAGTTCCACGTTGTCGTTGAAGTAGGCGGACAAGCCCGATGCGTCGCCTTGACCCAGGGCGTTGGTGATGGCCGTGGGGATGTCGGGCGACTGCGCCATGCCTGCAAGCGGACAGGCGAGCATCAGCACGAGCAGGGCTGCGAGTGGGATTGTTCGTTTCATATGTGTTCGTGTTTTGGTCATGCAAAAGAGGTATTGGGATTGAGGGGAAGCATAGAAAACATGAGTGGTTTCCAGCTCCATTCCTGCTTGATAAATCGGGAACATAGCTTGTCCCGAAGCTCCGCATCGGGACGGGAGGCCACCTTTGTTGCTCACGTAAAGCAACGGTAGTTGCTTTACAGACTATGTTGTCGTTCCTAAAAACAAAGAATACATAATACTTATGTTATCTATGCTGCCTTCTCCTCGACTGCCGATTGTAGATGTTTTCACGCTCCGCTTTTCTCCATGTCATGAAAAAATGCCATATTTGCAAAGCGTAACGGGCATTCTACCAACGCAAAAATAATGCAAAACATCGGGTGGAGCAAAATATTTGCGCATATTTTGATAAAAGCATAGCGGCGGGACATGAAAACAAATCTTTTGGTTGTAGGGAAAACGATTGATAAACAGTTGGTCAAGCTGGAGGAGGAGTATCAGAACCGCTTGCGGCATTACCTCACGTTTTCCATGCAGGTAGTGCCCGAACTGAAGGGCACCAAGCATTTGTCGAAGGGGGAACAGCTGGAGCGGGAAGCTGACTTGCTGCTGCGGCAGATAGAACCCGGTGACGAGGTGGTGCTGCTGGACGAGAAAGGGCAGGAACGCACCTCGGTGGAGTTCGCGGGCTTCTTGGGGCAGAAATTGCTGGCATCCACCCGGCGGCTGGTGTTCGTGGTGGGCGGGCCATATGGTTTTTCGGAGCGGGTGTACCGGCGTGCGAACGGGCTGATGTCGTTGTCGCGGATGACCTTTTCGCATCAGATGGTGCGTGTCATCTTCCTGGAGCAGCTCTACCGGGCGATGACCATCATCCGGGGAGAGCCGTACCATCATGAATAAATGCCTCCCCAAGCCCCTCCCGAGGAGGGGATGTTTGAGAAACACAATAGACACATAGCACACAGTAGGGACGGAGTGTACCTCGTTTGGATAGGGAGCGCACATAGCTTGTCCCGCCACCATGTGTCGGGACTTTTAAAATGTATCGTTTGCTTAAGCGGATGATAGCAACTCTTTGGATTTTTCCGTCCCGGCTTGCCGGGACAAGCTATGTGCGCTTTATCTCATTGACGTGAAGTTAATAAAACTATGTGTGCCATGTGTCCCAAATAAACGTAGTATCGTGAATATGTTTACCGATATTCAATATCGTCCTTTGCAGCGGCTCGTGGTGGCTATGAGCTTGCTGCTGGTGGCGGGCGTGGTGTGCGGGTGGCTGTACCGCACTTCGCCGGGGCGAGCCATCGACGTGGTCGCGTTCCAGCAACAGTTGCAGCGGAAGGAAAAGGCCGCCTACGGCACTTTGCTCGATTTGCGCGACCGGATGCGGACGGCACCGGCCGACTCGCTGGTGGATTATCCTTTTCCGGACGATGACATTTCCTATTATATAATAGAGGACGACGAACTGGTGTTCTGGTCGGACAACCGGCTCGACATAAGGGGTGTGGACGTGCACCGCTTCAAGGACTGGCATTTTGTGGAGTTGCCCAATGCCTATTGCGTGATACTGGCCTGTGAATACGACCGGGTGACGTATGCGGCCCTGCTGGTGGTGAAGTACCATTACCCGTATGAGAACGACTTGCTGGTCAACCGCTTTGCCCGGGGCTTCGACATGGACAAGCGGGTGGGCATCGTGCAGGGCGATGCGCGGGATGCGTATGCCGTGCATTGCGAGCGGGGGCATTATCTGTTCTCGCTGGTAGAGCCAGCCGAACCTATCTATAATGAATGGTGGGGCCGCTTGAGCGGGGCGGCGTATGCCTTGTGCCTTGTGCTGGCGTTGGCGGCGTATGCCCGCCTGCCGCGTTGGTGGGGCGGGCGGTGGCTGTCCGTGCGCTCGTTCCTGCTGGTGCTGGCGGGCGGCGGGGGCGTGGTGGCGTTGCTGTTGGGCTGCGGCGTGCCGGGCACTTTGCTGGGCAACAGCCTGTGCAGCCCTTTCCTGTACTCCGGGGGGCGGATGTTGGGCAACCTCGCCCATCTGTCGGTGCTTACGGCATTCATCGTGGCGGCGGCCTGGTTGTTCTTCCGCCACGTCCGCACGCGGCGGTTGCCGTTGGCGGGGGGGGTGGTGTTGCAGTTGGCTTATCCGGCTTGCTTTCTGTTGCTGTGTGCCGGGTTGCGCAACGTGGTGCTGCATTCGTCCGTTGAGCTGAGCCTGCTGGATGTGGACGATTTTTCCTGGGCGGGTCTGTGGATGCTATTTCTGGTGCTGCTGTGGGGCATGGCGTTGGCGTTGGTGTTTTTCGGCACGCACCGCTGCCGGGTGGGGCATGGGCACATTTGGTGGGTGGACGTGCTGACTGCGGTGGCCTTGGCGGTCGGCTGCTGGCTGGCCGGAGGTGGTCGGTTGTGGCTGTGCGCGGCGGCTTATGTGTGTCTCACGGCGGGGTGCTATGCGGCCTTGCATTGGCACAAGGCGCGGCAGGGGTGGCTTGTCTTGCTGCTGTGGGCGGTGCTGTATGCGGCGTTCGTGGCGGTGGACTGCCGGGCATTGGGCATGGAAAAGAACCAAGCGAAGTACCGCGTGCTGGCGCAGAACGTGTCGGTGAACGGGAATGTGGAAAACGACCGCATGGCCGACCTGCTGCTGGAGGAACTGGACGACCGCATGGCCGATGACCCCCGGGTGGCGCGGTTGGTGGCGCATCCCGACTCGGCGGATGTGCTGGAGGCGTATATAGAGAAACGTTATTTCCAAGGTTTTTGGAACAAATACGATGTGCAGGTGGTGGCGGCGACGGCTTCCTCGGATTTGCTGGACGAATACCGGGAATACATCGGACAGACGGGGGCGCGGATAGGCCGCACGCATTTCTACCGCGTGCCCACCATGCAGAACGACATGACCCACATCGGCGTGCTGCGGGGCGGGCGGACCGTGGCCGATACGGTGTATTGTTTTTTGGAACTTTATCCGCGCAGGCAATACCGCAGCTACAGTTTCCCGGACTTGCTCATCCCCGCCTCGGCCGACCTGCACAAGCAGTTGGACGTGTCGGTGGCCAGGTATGACGGCCACAGGCTGACCTACGCCTCGGGCACGACCGACTATCCGGCGGACGATGCGTGGATGGGGGCGTTGCCGCCGGACAGCGACCACGCCACGGTGCGGCACGCGGGTCGGTGGCATTACGTGTACCGTCCGGGCGACGGCACCTGTATCGTGGTGTCCCGGCAGGGGCGCGACGGCTTGGCGGCTCATCTGCGTTTCGTGGCCTATCTGTCGTTCGTGTATTTTGCCCTGGCATGGCTCGCGGTGCGGGCGGTGCGGTACGCGTCGGGGGTGGAGCGGTTCCGTCCCGGGCTGGCGGCGCGTTTCCAATACATGTTCATCGCCTTGCTGGTGCTGTGCTTCTCGGGCGTGTTCTATTTTTCCATCGACTCCATCCGGCAGCGTTACCACGACGGGCAGATAGAGAACCTGCGCAGCAAGCGCGGCTACATCCAGCACGCGTTGCAAAACCTGTATTATTGGAACCAAGGTCTGGACGCGGGCAACACCTCGGCTCTGAATGCCGACTTGCAGGAACTGTCCTACACGTACCAGACGGACATCCACGTGTACGACAACCGGGGCGTGCTGGTGGGCAGCTCGCAGCCGCTCCTCTTCTATCGCCACCTGGTGAGCGACCGCATGGCTCCGCGTCCCTATTTCTCTGCCAGCCCCGACTTGGAACAGCACGAGCACATCGGCGACCTGGATTACCTGGCGGCGTACACCGACTTTTACAACGGTGATTACTTGCAGATAGGCTACATCGCCGTGCCGCAGTTCCTGAGCGAGGAGAACATGCGTGCCGAAATCAAGAGCTTCGCCGCTGTCATCGTGCACATTTACCTGGGCATCGCCTTGCTGGCCATCCTGCTTACCATCGTGGCGGGCAGGCGCATCTCCGCCCCGCTCCACATGCTCGAACGCAAGTTGCGGGAAATGCGCCTCGGGCGACGTAACGAGAAGGTGGATTACCGCTACCACGACGAGATAGGGCAGCTGGTGGCGCGGTACAACCGCACGGTGGATGAACTGGAGCGCAGCGTGCGGCTGCTGGCGCAGTCGGAGCGCGAGTCGGCCTGGAAGTCGATGGCGCGGCAGGTGGCTCACGAGATTAACAACCCGCTCACGCCCATGAAGCTGTCCATCCAGCAGCTGCAACGCCGCAAGGACATGGCCGATGCGGGCTTCGACGACTACTTCCGCCACACCACGGCCATGCTGGTGGAGCAGATAGACAACCTGTCGCGCATAGCCGCCACGTTCTCGGATTTTGCCCGGATGCCCGAAGCCCGCCCCGCGCGGGTGGACGTGGCCGCCACCTTGCAGTCGGTGGTGCGGCTGTTTGCCAACAACCGCGAGCAGGTGGACGTGCGCTATGCGGGCACGGAGCAGCCCGTGTACGTCATTGCCGACACCAAGCAGCTGGTGCAGGTATTCAACAATCTGATAAAAAACGCCATCCAAGCCATCCCACGCGACCGCCGGGGGCAGGTGGACGTATCGCTCGCCCGCGAGGGGGGGCGCGTGCTCCTTGCCGTGACCGACAACGGCAGCGGCGTGTCGCCCGAGGTGCAGGATAAGATGTTCATGCCCAACTTCACCACCAAGGCGCAGGGCATGGGGCTGGGGCTGGCCATCAGCAAGAAGATAGTAGAGCAATTCGGCGGCACCATCACCTTCGAGACGAGGGTGGGCGAGGGCAGCACCTTCCGGGTGGAACTGCCGGAGGATGTGTCGTGATGAGGGTCTGTCCCCCGACAGGCACGCTTTTTTAACCGCAAAGAGCGCAGAGGACGCAAAGCCAAGATGTTCAAACTTTGCATCCTCTGCGCTCTTTGTGCTTGGAACGGAGTGGCACGGAACTTTTTAACGATAGAGACATCTGCTCACGTTTGGGAAAAACCGGGTGCATGGATGCGGCATAAAAAAATCCTCCAAGGACGTTTGCCTTGGGGGATTTTCTTTGCGGGGAGGCTGCTTATGCCGGGGCTTACGCTTTCACCGGCTTGTAGCGCGGCACGAGCACCTTCATTACCGTCCAGCCCAGCAGGTAGGCCACGGCGCAGTAGCAGAACACGATGAAGTAACCCGCTTCCTTGCCCTCGAAGCCGAGGAAGGCCATTTGCGTGGCTTCAGCATAGTCGAACAGGCGGCCCGATACCATGTTGATGATGAACGAGCTAAGCCCGCCCGCCATGCCGGTCATGCCCGTGATGGTGGCCACCGTGTTGCGGGGGAAGATGTCACCCGCCAGCGAATACATGTTGGCCGACCACGACTGGTGGGCGGCTGCCACCAAACCGATAATGAGGATGGGCCACCAGTACGAGTAGTTGCCCAGCGGCTGCGCGAACAGGGCGATGAGCGGGATGACGGCGAATACCAGCATGGCTTTCATGCGCGACTCGTAAGGGTTGCCCCCCGTGCGGTTGATGATGAACGTGGGCAACTTGCCCCCTAGGATGGAGAGCAGCGTGATGGCGTAGAGCACGAAGAGCAGCAGTTGCGCCGTGGGCGTGTCCGACGTGTAGCCGTACACGTCCGAGATGTAGGCGGGTGTCCAGAAGAGGAGGAACCACCACACGCCGTCCGAGAGGAACTTGCCGAGGGTGAACGCCCACGTCTGCCGCAGGCGGATGCATTGCATGAAGGTGAGCTTCCGTTCCTCTGCTTTCGGGGCGGGATGGGCGGCGGCTTCCTCGCCGTCGTCTTGCCGGATGTAGGCCAGTTCGGCGGCGTTCACGTGCGGGTTTTCATCGGGTCGTTTGTACACGAACACCCAGGCGGCCATCCACACGAAGCCCAACGCCCCGATGAGGAGGAAGGCCATTTCCCAGCCGTTGCCCACGCCCAATCGCTGGAAGTAACGGGCCAGCGTGGGGATGCACAGCGGGGCGACGAGTGCGCCCACCGTGGTGCCTGCATTGAAAATGGAAGTGGCGAAGGCACGGTCCTTCTTCGGGAAATACTCCGTGGTGGCTTTCACGGCGGCGGGGAAGTTGCCCGCCTCGCCGATGCCCAGCACCACGCGGGCGGCGATGAAGTAGTACACGCTCACGATGGCGATGGTGCTGGCCATCGCGCCTCCCGCGCCCACCAGGGCGGCGGCATCCTGCAAGCCCACCGTGTGCTCGGTGGCCCAGCCGCACAAGGCGTGCAGGCACGCCCCGGCTGACCAGATGGCGATGGCCCACAAGTAACCGCGCTTGGTGCCCAACCAGTCGACGAAGCGTCCGGCAAACACGTTGGCGATGGCGTAAACGAGGGAGAAGATGGCCGTGATTTGGCCGTAGTTCGTGTCAGTCCAGTGGAACTCAGGCGCGATGAAGTCCTTCCACGTGAGCGAAAGCACTTGCCTGTCTAAGTAGTTGACCGCCGTGGCGAAGAAGAGCATCCCGCATATCACCCAGCGGTAGTTGGTCATTTTCTGTCGGATATCTGTCATGGTGTTTCGGGGGATAAAAAGTACACGGAATACACGGATTGAGCGGAATTACACGGATTGGCCTTTCCTCAAATCCGTGTAATTCCGTATTATCTGTGTATTCCGTGTGCGTTCAGTTCATTATCTCATTTCCGTGTAGGGCAGCTTGTCCATGTCGTTGTAGTCGAGGTTTTCGCCCGCCATGCCCCAGATGAACATGTAGTTGCTCGTACCGGCGGCGGCGTGGATGGACCATTCGGGCGACATGATGGCCTGCTCGTTGGCCAGCCATACGAGGCGTTCTTCCTTCGGTTCGCCCATGAGGTGGCAAATCATGTTGCCGTCGGGCACGTTGAAGTAGAAATAGGCTTCCACGCGGCGGCTGTGGGTGTGGGCGGGCATGGTGTTCCACACGCTGCCTGGCTTCAGTTCGGTCAAGCCCATTTGCAGTTGGCACGGGCCTTCTTCCAGCACGTTGGCCACGATGAGCTGGTTGATGACGCGGTCGTTGCTTTCTTCCATCTTCCCTGCGGGGAACGAGTTGGATTTCAGCGAGCCTTTGCGTCCGTCGATGGTCACCAGCTGCGTCTTGTACTCCTTGTGCGCGGTGGCGGAGTTGATGTAGAACTTGGCGGGGTTGGCCGTGTCCTTGCTCTTGAAGGTCACCTGCTTGTTGCCGCGTCCCACGTAGAGCGCGTCCTTGAAGTGCAGTTCGTATTCCTTGCCGTCCACGGTCACGATGCCGTCGCCGCCCACGTTGATGACGCCCAGTTCGCGGCGTTCGAGGAAGTATTCGGCCTTCAGCGGGTCGATGGTTTCCAGCACCAGTTCCTTGGTGGCGGGCACCGCTCCACCGAAGATGAGGCGGTCGTAGAGCGAGTACGTCAGGTTGATTTCATCGGTCACCATCACCTTTTCCATCACGAAGCGGTCGCGCAGCAACTGCGTGTCGTACTCCTTCACGTCCTGCGGGTGGCAAGCCGTCTGCATTCTGTAATTCACTTGGGCGGTAGCCGACATGGCGGCTGCCCCTACCAATACTGCCAAAACAAGTCTTTTCATTTTCTTATTCTCCTATTTATTATTATGGTTATATTATTTATTTGTAGCGAGTAGCGGGTAGCGGGTAGAAATGCAATCGCTACTCATTGTTCGCTGTTCATTATTCATTGTTCATTGATTGCATGCTTTCTTTGATGATGCGGCGGCGGTTGAAGATGGCCAGGGCCAGCGTGCCCAGCACGAGGATGGCCGAACCCACGTATTTGAAATTATACACCGCATGGAAGATGACCCAGGCGAAGAGGCTCGATGCGAAGTCGAGCGCGCCGCCCTGGAAGCCTTCGGGGATGCGTACCGCCGCGTCGGCCGTGCGGGCGTACACGTCCTGCGCCGCTTGGGTGAAGAAGGGGGCGAGGTCGGTCACGAAGT
>CASFUX010000194.1 GCA_949297975.1 uncultured Bacteroidales bacterium | reverse complement strand
TCTCATCGTGGCCGCCGTACAGGCGTGGGCGCAGCAGCCCACCGTGTTGGACGAAGGCACGTGCGGGGCTTCCCTCACGTGGGAATTAACGAACGACGGCACGCTGACCATCAGCGGCACGGGCGACATGACGGACTTCACTGAGCGGGGGCCATGGTACGAGGAATATTCAAACGACATCTTGGCCTTGAAGGTGGCCGATGGCGTAACTTCCGTGGGCGACTTTGCTTTCAGCGGATGCACGAAGCTGGCCTCGGTGACACTGCCCGCCAGCGTGACACGCATCGGGGTGGAGGCGTTCCGAAATTGCTGGGCGTTGCCCTCCGTCACCCTGCCGGGTGCGGGCGTGGAGATAGAGGAAAGCGCGTTCCACATGTGCTACGAGATGACTTCGGCGAATATCACGGGGTGGGTGCGCAGCATCGGGGTGAATGCGTTCTACGAGTGCGAAGGGCTGACCGCCATCGACCTGCCCGAGGGGCTGGTGAGCATCGCCGAGGGAGCGTTCGGGTGGTGCAGCGGCTTGCAGGAAGTGCACATCCCCTCGACTACGACCTTTATCGGCGACAATGCTTTTGACCGCTTCGGAGGTGCGCTTTACTACAACGCGGCGGAGTGCGCACTGGACTTCTTCGGCCCCGGGTGGGGCGGCATCAGCACGCTGCACATCGGCGAGGCGGTGCGGGTCATCCCCGACAATGCTTTTGAAAGGTGCTACGGCCTCACCTCGCTCGACATCCCCGGCACGGTGCAGCGCATCGGCAGCAACGCGTTCTCCAGCTGCGAAGGCCTGACCACGCTCACCCTCGGCGAGGGCATCCAGGAGATAGGCAGCGGTGCATTCCAAGCCTGCCAAGCACTGACCACCGCATCCGTTCCCGGCACGGTGAAGAGCCTGGAGACTACGTTTGCCGGTTGCTTGGCCTTGACCGATGTGACGATAGGCAACGGCGTGCAACGCATCGGCTTCAGCGCGTTCGACGGATGCGAGGCCCTTGCCTCCATCGACATCCCCGGAAGCGTGGAAATGGTAGGGATGCAGGCGTTCTTGAATTGCTCTAACCTGTCCGAGGTGAACCTGGAAAACGGCGTGGACAGCATCGGCGTGCGGGCGTTTGCCTCGTGCCCAGCCTTGACCACGATGGCCATCCCCGCCAGCATGAAGCACATCGCCAGGGGAGCGTTCGATGACTGCCCGCTGGCCACCCTCAACTTCAACGCTGAGAACTGCAACTTTTATAATGAAGATGGGTATGCGGGAAGTCCGGGCTGGTCGTCCATCACCACGCTGCACCTGGGCGACGCGGTAAAGAATATACCCGAAGAAGCCTTCCGGGGCTGCGAAGGACTGACCTCGGTGGACATCCCGGCGGGCGTGGATACCATCGGCACGAGTGCCTTCGCCTACTCCGGGCTGGAGACGCTCACGGTAGCCGAGGGCGTGCGCCACGTGGGCACCGGAGCGTTTAGCGGATGCGAAGGGCTAACCTCCCTGGTACTGCCCGGCGGCGTGCGGAGCATCGGCGAGTATGCCTTCGAGGGCGCAGGCCTTACCTCGGTGAGCCTGCCCGAGGGGTTGGAAACGATAGGTGAAGGGGCGTTCATGTACTGCGAGGGGCTGGCGGACTTCCGCCTGCCTGCCAGCGTGAGCCGCTTCGGCATGGCGGCCTTGGGCGATTGCTACAGCCTGGAGGCCGTGACCGTGGCCGAGGGCAGCACGCACTACACGGCGCAGGAGGGCGTGCTGTTCACCTACGCCATGGACAGCCTGGTGTGCTACCCCGCCGGGCGCAAGGCGGCGGACTACACCGTGCCCGCTGAAGTGAAGGGACTGGTGGCCGGGGCGGTGTACAGCAGCCCGTACCTGACCTCGATGACGCTGCCCGAGGGGATGACGGAAGTAACCTACGGCAACTTCATGATATGCCCCGCGCTCGCCACGGTACATCTGCCCGCAAGCTTGGAGATAATCAACATGGCTTGCTTCCAGCAATGCCCGGCACTGACCGCCATCGACCTGCCCGATGCGCTGACCGCCATCGGCGACGGGGCGTTCAGCGACAGCCCCCTGCTCACCGCGCTGGACTTCCCCGCCGGGATGACGTACATCGGAGACGGGGCGTTCGGCTACTGCACCGCGCTGGAGAGCATCACCGTGCATGCCACCACGCCCCCGACCATCGGCGAATACACATTTGAAGAAGTACCCACCGACATCCTGCTGAACGTGCCCGAAGGCAGCCTGCCCCTGTACCGCACGGCAGAGTATTGGGAACGCTTTACCAACTGGCAGGGCATCCCGGGCAGCGGCATCGCCTCGCCCGTGCTGAGCGAATGCATCACGGTGCACCACGGCGAGGTACATATTAATATTATAGGAATGGGCGAAGCGCAGGTGTACGACACCACCGGGCGGCTCGTGCTGCGCACCACCGAGACGCGCTTCACCCTGCCAACGGGTACGTACATAATATTAATAGGAAAGGAAACGGCGAAGGTGACGGTGTGACGGGGGACACAGAGCGCACATAGCTTTATTTTAAAAAGCACACATAGCATCGGCAAGGGGCTCGCCCCCGGGTAAGCCGCTGCCATGTGTGCTTTTCTATATAAAAACCATGTGCGCTCTGTGGCCAATCACCCTCCGCACCCCTTGCCCGTGTCGCCCTTTTTCCTTAAGTTTGCACCTCATTTACAATACATCATTATGAACATCAGAACCTGGGCAACCATCCTGCCCTTAACCCTCATGCTTATGACAATGGAATCGTGCAAGTCGAAACAAGAACTCACGCCCAAGGTGCGCCTGGAGACCACCTGCGGCGACATCGTGCTGCAACTGTACGCGGAAACGCCGCAGCACCGCGACAACTTCATGAAACTGGTGGACGACGGCTTCTACGACGGGGTGCTGTTCCACCGAGTCATCGCCGACTTCATGATACAGGCGGGCGACCCGCAGTCGCGCGATGCCCGCCCCGGCCAGTCGCTCGGGCATGGCGACGTGGGCTACACCGTGCCCGCCGAGTTCGTCTATCCGCGCTACTACCACAAGCGCGGGGCCGTGGCCGCCGCCCGCCAAGGCGACCAGGTGAACCCGCAAAAAGCCTCGTCCGGCTGCCAGTTCTACATCGTGGAGGGGCGCACCTTCAGCGATGCCGAGCTGGACATGATGGAACGCAACATGCGCCACCGGGCGGAGCAGAACCTCTTCCAGGCCAAGGCGCGCGACCACCAGGAGGAAATCAAGCAATACCGCCGCGACCGCGACCAGGCGGCCCTCACCGCGCTGAGCGACTCCCTGCTGGCCGAGGTGCGGGCGGAGTTGCAGGACAGCGTGTTCCGCCTCACCCCGCAGCAGCGCGAGGACTATAAGACCATCGGCGGCACGCCCCACCTGGACGGCGAATATACCGTGTTCGGCGAAGTAATCGAAGGCCTGGACGTGGTGGGCAAGATATCCGAAGCCGAAACCGGCGCGATGGACCGCCCCAAAGAGGACATCAAGATAATCAAGGCAAGGAGGATATAACCCCCCAACCCCCTAAAGGGGGAAGTAAAAACCACGAAACAAGCCCGCCGTCATTTCGAGCGCAGCGAGAAATCTCAGAGCCGTTTTTGGCACGTTGTAGAGGGGATTTCTCCCTACGGTCGAAATGACGGCGGGCTTGTTTCGTATTTTTCACATAGCCTCCCTAACGGGGGAGCATAGTAGAGCCGTCACCCCAGTGGGGGCTCTTGCGTTGTGGGGTGAGGCATGGAGCCGCCACGGAGTGACGGCTCTACAGGTGTCGCGGTCGGTATATGGGAATAAGGGAAAGCCCACGGAAGTACCTGCTTCCGTGGGCTTTTTATCGTGCGGCAGAGCTTCAATCTCTATCTTACGCTT
>CASFUX010000193.1 GCA_949297975.1 uncultured Bacteroidales bacterium | reverse complement strand
GGTTTTTCTTGTTTGCCAGCATGATATTTCCAATTTCTGCGCACAAGTTTTCCAATTTCTGTTCATGAGTTTTACAGCCCACAGTTATGGGTTATATAACCCACAACTGTGGGTCGTACAACCCATAACTGTGAGTTGTATAACCCATAACTGTGGGCTGTAGAAGTTGTGCTCACGTTTGGAAAAACATCTGCTCACGATTGGGAAAACATCTGCTCATCATGTGGAAAAACAAGTGCGTGGCGTTTTTTCGTTTCATGAGTTGAACTATTTGGCAAGCCATTTGTTAGGAAGTCTTGAATGCATATTTAAACAAACAGATTATGGAAGATTTGATTGCAGGAGTTAAGCGGGCTGTCAAGCATTGGTGGCTTTCGCTGGTGGTCGGGGTGCTGGCCATCGTGGTGGGCGTGTGGTCGTTGTGCACGCCGGTGGATACGTTTTTGGCCTTGACGTTGTTGTTTGTCGTGGCTTTCTTTGTGGAGGGCGTGCTTGAGGTGGTGTTCGCCATCTCCAACCACCGGGTGGTGCATGGCTGGGGCTGGGGTCTGGTCATGGGCGTGGTGGACGTGGTGTTTGCCGTGTTCCTGATGCGCAACCTTGAACTCACCCCGCTGGTGTTCGGCTATGTCATCGCCTTTTGGCTGCTGTTCCGTGCCGTGTGGGGCATTACGGTTTCCATTGACCTGAACGACTACAACGTGCGGGGCTGGGGCTGGCTGCTGGCCTTGTCCATCATCGGGGTGGTGCTGGCGGCGTTGATGCTGTTCTTCCCGCTCATGGCGGCCTCGTTTGCCGTGTACCTGGTCGGCTTCGCCCTGATATTGTACGGCGTGTTCCGCATCTATCTGGGCTTCCGCCTGAAAGGCATCGGCGATGAGGTGAAGGAACTGAAGGGGAAAATGGAATGGTAAGCCAAGTGCAATTGGGGGTCAAATGAAATCAAGCCGGCCAATGTTTGGTCGGCTTGACTGTTTGTGGCAGTAGAAGAGCCTGTGCGGGGTAATCTGTTAGTCCAAAAGCAAAAAAAAGAAAAAAAGCGGAGAGAGATGTGCGCGTATTTGGATTTTCTTTTCTAAATTTGCACACCGTAGGCAGTTGGGCATTCCGCGTTGCCTCAGAACGAATACAATATAGTCATTCATATATTTAAATAGTTTTGCATGAAAACAGTAGTGAAAATTTTACTGGGAGTAGCCATTGTGTTTCTCGTTTACCTGTGTGTAATGAGCATCGTAACGCCGATACAGTTCGAGAATACGCGGACGGTGCGCGAACGGGCCATCGTGTCGCACTTGATAGACATCCGTGCGGCGCAGTTGGAATATAAGGACCAATACAACCGCTTTGTGAGCGACTTGGATTCGCTGGTTGATTTCGTGAAGACCGGCAAGAAGAAAATCGTGCTGAAGGAAGGTACGCTGACCGATGCGCAGTTGGAAGCCGGGCTGACGGAAGCGAAGGCCGTGCGGATTGTCAATCGTGGCAACAAGCGTGAAATCGAAGAAAACGGCTTGGTCGGCTTCCGTCGCGACACGACCGAAGTGGACGTGATAACGGAACTCTACGGCAACAAGTACACGCGCGACAATGTGGCCGACATGGTGGTTATCCCGTATTCGGGTGGCAAGAAGTTCGGCATCGAAGTGGACAATGAATACAAGAACGACATTGGCATCCGCGTTCCGTTGTTTGAAGTGACGGCTCCCTATCGTTCGTACCTCTCCGACCTGGATAACCAGGAAATGCTGAACCTGATAGACAAGGCCAGGCAGATGGACAAGTATGCGGGCTTGAAAGTGGGTTCGGTGGAAGCTCCCAACAACAATGCGGGCAACTGGGAATAATGCCACGTTGTCGTCAAGACCGTTGCATGTCAGAAAACAATAAAAGCGAATATCGTTTATCCATCCGGCTTGCGTCGGATGGATTTTCTTTATCTGTGCTCGATGGTGCGGGGGATGCGGTGCTGATGCGCCGCGAGGTGCGGGCGGCCTTGTTCGGCATGTCGCGTGAGAAGTTGCTGGCCTTGTTCGCCCAAGAGGTGGAGGCCTTGCTGGCCGGTTGTGCGGATGTGTCGTTGTGCGTGGAGGCCGATCGTTACGTGCTGGTGCCTGACGCGCTCTTCCGCCCGAAGCAGTTGGACGATTATTTTTACTTTCAGCATGAACAGGACGGGCAGGGGCTTGTGCTGTTCAACCGTGTGCCGCAATGGGAATGCGTGAATGTCTTCGCCATGCCGGCAGTGTTGTACAGGGCGTTGTCCGATTTCTTTCCCGATGCGTTGCCGGTGCATCATGTCACGGATTTCCTTGCCCGGTTGAGGCGGGTGCGCGGGTCGCAAGTGGCCTTGTGGATGCGGACGGGCTGCATGGATGTGGCGGTGGTGTCCGATGGCCGTTTGCAACTGGTCAACCGCTTTGCTTGCCAGACGGTGGAAGACGTGGTGTATTTTACGCTGAACTGCTTGGAACAATTTAACCTGGGAATAGAAACGACCTCCATCACGCTTTATCAGCGCGGCAAGTCTGCGGAATGCCGGGCCTTGCTCGCTCAATACGTGGAGCGGTGTGAGGTGGTGGAAGTATAGCCGGTTGCGGGTTGGCGGTTACAGGTTGCGTGTGCCATGCGTTGAGATTTCTTGAAGCCTGACTTCGTGGCTGGTAACGTGGCAACTTGTAATTTGGTACCCCGTAACTCAGTAATTCGTAACTCAACAAGAATGCGTATCATAAGCGGAACATATAAAGGCAGGCGGATTGTGCCTCCTGCCCATATCGAGGCAAGGCCGACGACCGATTTTGCCAAGGAGGGATTGTTTAACCTGCTGGCCACGCGGGTGGATTTTGAGCAGGCCAATGCGCTCGACTTGTTCTCGGGCACGGGCAGCATCAGCCTGGAATTGGTGTCGCGGGGATGCAAGAGCGTGACGGCCATCGAATCGAACGAGAAGCATTGCGCCTTTATTCGCAAGACCTGTGCGGATTTGAAGATAGATACTTTGCTGCTCATCCGGGCGGATGTGTTCAAGTTCGTGGAGCGTGCCCGCTTCCGGTACGACTTGATATTTGCCGACCCGCCTTACAATTTGAAGCAGTTGCCTGACTTGCCCGATTTGCTGTTTGCCAAGGGGTTGTTGGCGGAAGGTGGCCTGTTCGTGTTGGAGCATTCGGGCAAGCAGCAGTTTGACGGGCATCCGAACTTTGTGGAACACCGGAGTTACGGGAATGTCAATTTCTCTTTCTTCCGCAACCGGGAGGGATGATGCGTCGGCAGGTGGCGGTTTTTGCCGTTTTTTGATAAATCAGTATTTTTGCGTGCTTTTATGGGACGGATTTTGGCAATCGATTATGGACGGAAGCGTGTGGGGCTGGCAGTGACCGATCCCTTGCGCCTTGTGGCCAATGGCTTGGATACCGTGCATGCAAAAGATGTGCTGGCTTATCTGCAACAATACATGGCTCGCGAGAAAGTGGATAAAATCGTGGTCGGGCTGCCCAAGCAGATGGACGGTAGCGACTCGGAATCCATGACGTATATCCGGCCTTTTGTGAACAAGTTGCGCCAGACGTTCCCGGACAAAGAGATCGTTTTTATGGACGAACGGTTTACCTCGGTGTTGGCCCATAAGGCCATGCTGGATGGCGGACTGAGGAAAAAGGCACGGCAAGACAAAGCGTTGGTCGACAAAATCAGCGCGGTAATCATCTTGCAGACTTATATGGAATCGATATTCAACGATTGACGGTTAGTGATTGACGATTAGTGCTGCGCCATTAACCGTTAATCACTAACCGTTGGTCACTAATCACTAATCGTTTATACATGATATTGCCAGTTTATACGTACGGCAACGCCGTATTGCGCAAGGAAAGCAAGGAAATAACCGCCGATTATCCGGAACTGCGGACATTGGTGGACAATATGTATGAAACCATGTACCATGCCGACGGGGTGGGCTTGGCCGCTCCGCAGATAGGGCTGGACATTCGCCTGCTGGTTATTGACCTGGCTCCTTTCAAGGCAGAAGACCCGGAATTGGGCAGCTTCAAGGTGACGATGGTCAACCCCCAAATGCTGGAGATGAGCGAGGAAACGGTCATGGGCGAGGAAGGATGCCTGAGCCTGCCCGGCATTCACGAGTCGGTGCCCCGCGCCAGGCGCATCAAGATAACGTATCAGGACCTGGACTTCAACGAGCATACCGAGGTCTTCGAGGACTATAAGGCCCGGGTGGTGCAGCATGAGTACGACCACCTGGAAGGCAAGGTGTTTACCGACCGGATAAACCCGCTGCGCCGGCAGCTGCTGAAGGGCAAGCTGACCAACATCGTGAAAGGCAAGGCTCATGCCGATTATAAGATAAAATAGTTACGAGTAATATGGCAGACGACAAAAAGATTATTTTCTCGATGGTCGGGGTGGGTAAATCCTTCTCCCCGCAGAAGAAAGTGTTGAACGATATTTACCTGTCCTTCTTTTACGGTGCCAAAATCGGCATTATCGGGTTGAACGGTTCGGGCAAGTCCACGCTCATGAAGATTATTGCCGGTGTGGAAAAGTCGTATGAAGGTGAAGTGGTGTTCTCGCCCGGCTATTCGGTCGGTTATCTGGAACAGGAACCCAAACTGGATGCCAATAAGACGGTGAAGGAGGTGGTGCAGGAAGGCGTACAGGAAGTAATGGACCTGCTGGCCGAGTATGACCGCATCAACGAGCAGTTTGCCGAACCGGATGCCGATTTCGACAAGCTGATTGCCCGGCAGGGCGAATTGCAGGAACGGCTCGACCATGTGGATGCCTGGAATATCGACAACAAGCTGGAACGCGCCATGGATGCCCTGCGTTGCCCGCCCGAGGATGCCCTGGTGGCCAACCTGTCGGGGGGCGAACGCCGCCGCGTGGCCTTGTGTCGCCTGCTGTTGCAGCAACCGGACATCCTGTTGCTTGACGAACCGACCAACCACCTCGATGCCGAGTCGGTGGAATGGCTGGAGCACCACTTGCAGCAGTACGCGGGCACGGTCATCGCCATCACGCACGACCGCTATTTCCTTGACAACGTGGCGGGTTGGATACTGGAGCTCGACCGGGGCGAAGGCATTCCGTGGAAGGGCAACTACTCCTCGTGGCTGGAGCAGAAGACGGCCCGCATGGCCATGGAGGAAAAGCAGGCCAGCAAACGCCGCAAGACCCTGGAGCGCGAGTTGGAATGGGTGCGCATGGCTCCGAAGGCGCGTCATGCCAAGGGAAAGGCCCGCTTGGACGCTTACGACCGCTTGCTGAACGAAGACCAGAAGGAGCGCGAGGAGCAGCTTGAGATATTCATCCCGAATGGCCCGCGGCTGGGCAACAAGGTGGTGGAAGCCATCGATGTGGCGAAGGGTTACGGCGACAAGCTCCTGTTCGAACACCTGAACTTCATGCTTCCGCCGAATGGCATCGTGGGGGTTATCGGTCCGAACGGGGCGGGGAAAACCACGCTCTTCCGCCTCATCATGGGGTTGGAGAAGCCCGACCACGGCACGTTCGACGTGGGCGAGACGGTCAAGATAGGCTACGTGGACCAGGCGCACACGGTGATAGACCCGAACAAGACGGTGTTCCAGGTCATTTCGGGCGGCACGGAGTTCATCCGCGTGGGCGGCAGAGAAATCAATGCCCGTGCCTACCTGTCGCGCTTCAACTTCACGGGCGGCGACCAGGAGAAGTTGTGCGGCGTGCTTTCGGGCGGTGAGCGCAACCGGCTGCACCTGGCCCTCACTTTGAAGTCCGAGGCCAACGTGCTGCTGCTCGACGAACCCACCAACGATATTGACGTGAACACGCTCCGTGCCTTGGAGGAAGGGTTGGAAAACTTTGCCGGTTGTGCCGTGGTCATCTCGCACGACCGTTGGTTCCTGGACCGCATTTGCACGCACATCATCGCCTTCGAGGGCGATTCGCAGGTGTTCGTGTTTGAAGGCTCCTATTCGGAATACGAGGAAAACAAACGCCGTCGGCTGGGCGGCGACGACACGCCCAAACGCTTCCGCTATAAGAAGCTGATGGTGTAGAGGAGGTGAAAGTAGAAAGTCAAAAAGGGAAAAGTAGAAAGGTGAAAGTATAAAGGAAAAGAAAATGGCGGGCGAACCACATCGGTTCGCCCGCCATTTTCTTGTGTCAGGTTTGTGGTGGGAAACGCCTTAGAGGGCAGGCGTTTCTTCCTTTTGCACCAGCACCCAGGCATCGGGGAAGCGGCCCTTTATCTCGTTGATTTTGGTGCGGGCCTGCTGGTATTCCTGGAAGGAGGCAATCAGCACGCGGTACATGCCATGCTCGTTGAGCACGATGACGGCGTTGTTCCCCTCGTTGTTCAGCGTCTGTTGCAGCCCCTTGGCATTGTCGCGGTTCTTGAAGCTGCCCACCACCACGTGGTATTTCTGCTCCATGACGGTGGTGTTTGTTTCTTCCTTGTCCAGTTCGAACACTTCATCGCGCACCTCTTCCGGTTGGGTGGCGGGTTTCTGCGGGGCGGGTGTTTCGGCCGGGGCGCTCACGGCTTCGGCGTGTGCGTTGGGTATGGTGACCACGGTTTGTTTCGATTTGCAGGCACACAGCCCCACGCCGAGGAGTGCGGCCAGCATCAGCCAATAAAAATGTCTTTTCATAAACAGATGATTTTGGAAAATTTCTGCGGGCAAAGATAAAGTAAAAAAATGAAACGGCAGGCAAAGAGGGTGAAAAATAGTGAAAAAGCGGCTGGTCGGTACTGCCGTGAAAAGGCGTGCCTGCGGAGCGAAAATTCCGTAGGTACGCGGCCGGAATTGCGTACTGACGGAGCAAAAATTCCGCAGGCACGCAGGAAACATTGCCCGCTTGCCCGGCATCACTGCTTTGCGGCGGCTCGGTCGTTTTGTTTGCGTGGTCCTGTTCTTTGTCTTTTATGCGTTTTCTTGAAATATTTCTGTCCCCCGATGTAGGTTGTTTATTTGAAAAATCGTTATATTTGCACCCGCTATAGAGAGTAAAATGAAGCCTCTCCTTGGCGTGTTGGAGGGGCGCGGCAGGACGAAGTCGCGGGTAAAAAGCCTCTCGGTGGCGTTGTGGAGGCGAAACGTGTGTTAAAAGCGGGGCGTTACACAATTTTTTGCGTATTTTTCGGTTTAAATACAAAGGACAAAGTCAAGGGTGGCTCGGCGATGCAGGGTGAAACTTGGTAAACAAACAGTATGGTCTGTATGAAAAAAGTTCTTTCAGGTGTTGTGCTGCTGCTGTTTTGCCTGACCGACCTTGTTGCCCAACGCGACTCCCAGATGAGCCAATACGTGTTCTTCCCGGCTGCCGTCAACCCGGCTTTTGCGGGCGAGGGAGGGATGATGCAGGTGGCGGGTATGCACCGCATGGACTTCCTCACGGCGGGCAGCGGCGTGCAGACGACCAACGTGGGGGTGAACATGCCCTTCGGCAAAGGCAAACATACGCATGGCGCAGGCGTGCGCTTTGTCAACATGGTGAGGGGAAGCTTTTGGAGCGACCAGAACGCCTACCTGCAATATGCTTATAAATATGATTCGCCGATAGGCCGCTGGGGCATCGGGGTGGACTTGGGGTTCTTCAACTCCCGCATTGACGGCACGAAGGCCGTACCGAAGCCTGAGACCCCTTCGGAAGGTGAAGACGGTGGCTACCACGAGGATGCGGACGAGAAAGTGCCGCAGGCGGACGTGTCGGGCATGGCGTTCGACCTCAACGTTGGCGTGATGTACGCGTTCAAGGGCGGGTATGCAGGCGTGTCGCTCACGCACGTCACCAAACCGAAGCCCGAGGTGGACGAGAGTTTTACCGACACCATCAACGCGACCATGCATGTGATGGCCGCCTATGAATACAAAATACCCGATACCAAGTTGGTGCTCAAGCCGCACACGTTGCTGAAGACCAATTTTATCATGTGGGACTGGAACGTGGGGGCCTTGCTGGAATACAACGAGAAGCTGTGGGGCGGGCTGTCCTACCGCTGGGCCACTTCGGTGGGTTTCGCCTTCGGGATGAACGTGTTCGGGGGACTTTCGGCGGGCGTGGTGTACGACTTGCCCACTACCCGGATGATCAACACGGTGGGGTCGGTCGAGCTGACGTTGCAGTACAACTTTGAGATTTTGCTGAACAAGCACGACAAGAAATATAAAAGCATCCGGATATTGTGATCCGAAACAGGTTAGTAATGAAAAAACAGGTATATTCACTTGGTATAGTTGAATGATATGGTTATGAAACAGAAACTGATAATTTTTGCTCTTCCCTTTTTGTTTTTCGCCTGCAACAAACCGGCCGGCGAGTTGGTCGGCATGGGTGTGAACGGCTCGTTTGTTGAAGCCGTACCTTATGGCATGGTGTTCGTGAAGAAAGGCACGTTCCTGATGGGTCCCAACGACCAGTCGGCCATCGGTGGCATCAACGACAAGTCGGTCAACGTGACGGTCGATGCGTTTTGGATGGACGAGACGGAGGTGACAAACGACGAATACAAGCAGTTCGTGACGTGGGTGCGCGACTCCATTGCCTTGCGTGCCTTGGTCATGGCGGGCATGGAGGATTATTGCTTGACCTGCAACAGCGAAGACCCCTACTTGGCCGATCCGGAATTTGCCCACCTGAACTGGAAGGCGAAAATCCCTTGGGACACGGACGATGAGGAAGTTCGCGATATCCTGTCGTTCATGTATTACAGTGGGGAGGATGGTCTTTCTCCTACAAAAGAAATGAACCCTTCGGTGCTGCAATACCGCTATGAATGGTTGAACTACGACCAAGCGGCCTTGCCGGAAAACAAATACGATGTGAATACGGGTGCTTATTCGCCCAATGCCACGGTGCGTGTCGATACTTCGTATGTGGATGAAACGGGCGTGATACGCCATGAGACGATTACCCGTAAGTTGGTGTCGCGCCGTGACTTCGTTTCATCGCGCATCGTGAACGTGTACCCGGACACGATGACGTGGGTGCGCGACTTCCAATACGCCTACAACGATCCCCGCATGAAAATGTACTTCTCGCATCAGGGCTACGCCCAGTACCCGGTGGTGGGCGTGACGTGGGATCAGGCGCAGGCGTTCTGCCATTGGAGAACGGATTATTACAATGCGTCCAATAAAGTAAAGGCGCAGGACTACCGCCTGCCGACCGAGGCCGAGTGGGAATATGCCGCCCGTGGCGGGCGTCGTTTGTCTCTGTACCCGTGGGGTGGTAATTATGTGCGTGACAATAGGGGCTGCTACATGGCCAACTTCAAGCCCATGCAGGGAAATTACACGGACGATACCGGTTCCACGACCATGAAAGTGGGTTCGTACATGCCGAACGATTTTGGATTGTATGACATGGCGGGCAATGTGGCCGAGTGGACCTCGTCGGCCTACAGCGTGTCAAGCAACACGTTGGTGTACGACATGAACCCGAACTTCCAATACGACGCGAAGAACAGCGACTCGGACGTGCTGAAGCGCAAGGTGGTGAAAGGCGGTTCGTGGAAGGACATCGCCTATTACCTGCAATGTGGCACGAAAACGTACGAGTATCAATACGAATGCCGCCCATACATCGGGTTCCGCTGCGTGCGCTCTTTCAACGGTGATTGAACCACATAGATAACTATTCATATTAATATAACAATGAAAAAAGACAAGACTTCCCCAAAAGAAAAGAAGCAATCGAAATTTGCCATTTGGTATAATAGTGACTCTGGCAAGCGCGCGGTAGGGATGGTGTATAGCGTTGGTGCGGCGGTGGTTATCGTCGGTGCACTGTTTAAAATCATGCACTGGCCGATGGCTGGCGTGCTGTTGACCGCAGGTATGCTGACCGAAGCGATATTGTTTACTATCGGGGTGTTTGAAAAACCTCACAAGGAGTATGAATGGGATCGTGTGTTCTCGTTCGATGGCGAAGGCCAGGCATTGGCTGGCGCGGGTAGCATGCCTGCGGGCAAGGAAGGTACGATGACAGCCACGGGCAAGCTGGACGAAAAGGATTTGGCAAGCCTGTCGGAGGGAATAAAAGGTTTGGCGGAAACGGCCAAGGACTTAAGTTCGTTATCTGTGGCCATGGGGTCGGCCAAGAAGTTTACCGAACACATGGAAACGGCTACGGAAGTGGCGGCCAAGTATGCGGAAGTGCAGCAGTCCCTGAATAACGTGACGGGCAACTTGTTGACCTCCTACGAAGCCTTGAACGGCGACATGAACACGGTGGTGGACCGCACCAAGCAGTACGCGGACAAGGTGGACGGCATCAACAAGAGCTTGGCATCATTGAACGCCGTGTATGAAATCCAGTTGAAGAATCTTCAGGCACAGTCCGAAGCTATTGCTGTGCAAGCGGAAAATGCACGTTTGCTGGCCGACAGCACGAATAGCGTGGCGGCCGAAAACAAGAAAGTGCAGCAACTGACCGTGGAAGCCGGCGAAGAGGTGAAGAAATACAAAGAGTCGGCTGCCCGACTGACGGCTCAAGTGACCGAATTGAACAAGGTATATGGTAACATGTTGAACGCCTTGAGCTGATGGAAGGTAGGGCTATCAACCAATAAAGTATTATATAAATGAGTGGCGCGAAAAATTGTCCGGAAACCCCGAGGCAGAAAATGATAGGGATGATGTATTTGGTGCTGACGGCCATGTTGGCACTGAATGTGTCGAGCGAGGTGTTGCAAGGCTTCTCGTTGGTAGATACGTCTCTGCGCTCTTCCATTCAAGCGACCGATGCACGGATGGGGGCGTTGTATGGAAGTTTCCAAAGCCTGTACGACCTAAATCCGACCAAGGTGAAAGAGTGGCTTGACAAGGCGGATGTTGTGAAACAAAAGTCAGACTCGTTGTTTGATTACATTCAGGATTTCAAATACCAGATGATACGCTTGGCGGATGGCAAGGATGCTGACCCCAATGCCGTGCAGATTGAGGCGAGAGACAATTTGGATGTGGCAGGGCAATATGCTTTGGTGGAAGGCAACGGCAAGGTGCTGAAAAGGAAGTTGGAAGAATACCGCCAGCTGTTGGTGGATCTTTCGGCAGGTGACACCTTGAAGCAATCCATATACCAAAGAGCGTTTAATGTGGACGATCCCAAGGGCAAGACTTGGGAGCAGTCGATGTTCGAGATGATGCCGCTTGCAGCAGCGGTGACGTTGCTCACTAAGTACCAAAGTGATGTCCGCTCGGCGGAAATAGACATGATACAATATCTGAAGGCTCAGACCGATGCCTCCGACTTCCGGGTGAACAAGATAGAAGCCTTGGTTGTGCCCAACTCCAATTATGTGATGAAAGGTAGTACTTACACGGCTCAAATCGTGCTCTCGGCGGTAGACTCTACGGCACGGCCTACTTATTACGTCGATGGCAAGCAGATAGGGGGCGACGGCATTTTCGAACGTCCGGCCACCTCGACCGGTGTGCAGAAGTACGAGGGGCAAATCAGTCTGCTGGGCAACGACGGCATCATGCGCAATTATCCATTCGCTTCCGAATATACGGTAGGCGAACCCACGGCTACCATCTCCAATGTGGATTTGAACGTGGTCTATCTGGGCATTGACAACAAGTTCAGCATCTCGGTGCCTGGGGTCACGGCGGAGGATATCGAAGTGACAGCCCGTGGAGCCAACGTGCAGAAGTCGGGCGCGTACTACATCATCAATCCCACGCAGGACAAGGACATCAACATCATCGTCTCCGCCCGTTTGGAGGACAAACTTGTGCAGATGGGCAACATGCAATACCGCGTGAAGTATATCCCCGACCCCAAGTCGTTCATCCGTTATTACGATGCGGGCGGCGTGGAACGTCAGGTGCAGGAAGGCCGCCTGTCCAAACGCATCTTGCGGGACGACAAGTTTGCCATCATTGCCAGCTACGGCGCGGATGAGCTGATACAGGCCAACTTCGACGTGGTGTCGTTCTCCATGACCACGAAGATCGGGACGGTGGATGCTACCGGTGACAAGCTGACCAATCGCCAGTTGCAGGATATCAACCGCTTGGAACGTGGTGATATCATTACGTTCAGGAACATAAAAGCCAAGGGGCCGGATGGCAAAATCCGTACATTGGGCTTGCTTCAGATAGAAATCGTTTAAAATTTACTTATCCAATCAAGGAGGATGTGTTTTATGAGAAATAGACTTTCCATAGTAGTATTGTTGTTCGCTTTATGCTCGTTATGCTCGGTAGAGGCGCAAAAGACCGCTTTCCCGTTCTTTGACCAAAGCGGGAAAATCCGCTTGCAGACCACCGAACTGGACGCGCTGGCCGACACGATTGCCGTGATATCGCACCGGGCGGACGACATTGTGTGGGCACGGGTGGTGTACCGCGTCATCGACATGCGCGAGAAGCAGAATTATCGCCTGTACTTCCCCACCCGGTATGACAATCCTACGTATCGGAATTTGTTCAAGGTGATGTTGGATGCTATTTGCGAAGATGGTCTTACCGCTTACGAACGCGGCGTGGAATTTCTGCCGCAATACAGCCGTCCGCTCACGGCGGAGGACTTGCAGGCCAATACCCAGCTGCCCAAGGAATCGGAGGACGAGGAAAATGCCTACTTGATTGAGGCCGATGCGCTGGGCACGCCCACGCTGAATGTGGATAACTTCAGCTACTATGTGAAGAACCAGTTGAAATACATCATTCAGGAGGTGATTTTCTTCGACAAGCATTCTTCCCGCCTGTATTCGAAAATCATCGGCATCGCCCCCATGTACTCGGCGCATCCGCACAAGCAGGATGCATCGGCCATGTCGTCGTTGCACACCAGCATCCTGTTCTGGGTGCTGTTTGATGACTTGCGTCCTTATTTGGCCAAGCAGTACATGATCAACAACGGCAACGAGGTGCAACGCCTCACCATGGACGAATTCTTTGCCCAACGGTTGTACAACAGCTATCTGCTGGGCGACAACAACATGTTCGGGCGCATGTTGCTCGACTATGACCAGATGGTGGACGAAGAAAAGTTCGAAGCCTACGTGAAGAAGGAGCAGAAACGTATCGAAACAGAATTGCTCAACTTCGAGCAGGACTTGTGGGAATACTAATAAGGGAATAATTTATATTCTACTGGCAGCGTAGCGGTAAGCCGAGAGGCGGTCTGCTACGCTTTTTTTGTTTGAAAGAGGATAGATGAAGCGAGAATAGTCCTATTTTTGCAAATGATTTTGTAAAGATGCCTCCTCTGTGGTATCTCTGAATGGAAACCTCTATATTTCAGTAAAAATATGCGAATAGCGACACTTCTTTCCGGCGGGGTCGATAGCTCCGTGGCGGTACATCTGCTGAAGGAAGCGGGGTACACGCCGGATTTGTTTTACATCAAGATAGGCTCGAACGATGATGACGAACTGCATTGCACATCGGAGGAAGATATCGAGATGGCCACGCTCATTGCGCACAAGTACGGTTGCAAGTTGGAGATAGTGGACTTGCACCGCGACTATTGGGACAACGTGGTGGCCTACACCATCGACAAGGTGAGGAAGGGCTTGACCCCCAACCCCGACGTGATGTGCAACAAGCTCATCAAGTTCGGCGTGTTCGAGCAGCGGGTGGGCAAGGCGTATGACAAGACGGCCACCGGACACTATGCCACCATCACGGAGCAGGACGGCAAGGTGTACCTTTCTACGGCCAAGGACCCGTTGAAGGACCAGACCGACTTCCTGGCGCAGTTGGACAATTTGCAGGTGTCCAAGCTGATGTTCCCGGTGGGGCATCTGATGAAGGACGAAGTGCGCCGTATCGCCGCCGAGGCCAACCTGCCCAGTGCCAAGCGGCACGACAGCCAGGGCATCTGCTTCTTGGGGAAAATCAATTACAATGACTTCATCGCTCGTTATCTGGGCGAGAAGGAAGGTCCGATAGTCGAAGTGGAAACCGGCAAGATATTGGGTACGCACCGGGGCTATTGGTTTCACACCGTGGGGCAGCGCAAGGGGCTTTCGCTCTCCGGCGGGCCATGGTACGTGGTAGGAAAGGACGTGCCGGGCAACGTAGTGTTCGTGTCCAAGGGTTATGACACCGAGAAGCAGTACGGCCGCGAGTTCTCCATGCGCGATTTTAACTTCATCACCGACAACCCGTGGGAAGGCCGTCCCATGCCCGTGGATGTGACTTTCAAGATACGCCACACCCCCGAGTTCACACGGGGCAAACTCTATAAGACAAGCGGCGGCTACCGCATCGTGTCCGAGGAAAAACTCCAGGGTATTGCCCGTGGTCAGTTCGGTGTGGTGTACGATGCGCAGTCGCATATCTGCATCGGCAGTGGGGAGATAGGGTAGTATTTGTAACATAGAGCAAGAAAACAAGGCAAATAAACCAACTGAGGTGTATTTGCCTCGTTTGTTTTAGGGGGTGTAACAAAAGTGTAATAGTATGAAACATTATTTATAATTGTGAAATATGCTTATGGGGTACTTTTGCAACCGGATTACTTCCAAATTTATTTTTAGCATGTTAAACAATTAAATGAAAAACAGATGTATGAAAAAGAAAAGATTTGAAGCCTGTAGTGTGAGGTTTCTTCTATTGGCTTGCTGTTTGGCTATTGCGTTGCCATTTTATGCGCAGGCAAGAAATGTAAGAGGTGTGGTGTATTCGCAGGCGGATGACGAACCCATCATCGGAGCGAATATCGTGGTAAAAGGTTCTAAATTCGGTACAGTGACGGACATAGATGGTGCTTTTTCCATTATGGCGGACGAAGACGCTGTATTGGAGGTGTCGTACATTGGCTTTGTAACACAGGAAATCCGTTTAAGCGGGCAGTCTGATATTAAGGTTTTTCTTGCTGAAGATACGCACTTATTGGAACAAGTGGTGGTGACTGGTTATACGACACAGCGCAAGGCAGATTTAACGGGTGCGATTTCAGTAGTAAATATGGATGAAATCCAGAATGTCCCGGAAAACAACCCGATTAAAGCTTTGCAGGGGCGTGTAGCTGGGATGTCAATTACGGCAGATGGTAATCCAAGCGGGGCATCGACGGTACGCATCCGTGGTATTGGTACATTGAATAACAATGATCCGCTCTATATTATAGATGGAGTACCGACTAAAGCAGGAATGCATGAATTGAATTCCAACGATATTGCCAGTATTCAAGTTTTGAAAGACGCTTCATCGGCAAGCATTTATGGCTCGCGAGCGGGCAATGGTGTCATTATTATAACAACGAAAGGAGGGAAAGAAGGAGAAACAAAAGTAAATTTTGATGCTTATGTCACCAGTAGCTTCTATGGCAAGGATGTGGAGATGATGAATACCGCTCAATATGGTGAAGCCCTCTTCCGTTCGAGGGTGAATGCGGGCTTGAACCCAGATGACAATACGATCGGCTATCTGTATGACTATACGATTGGTGCCAATGGTTATGCCACGCTGAATGGGATGCGTGTCCCCCAGTATGTTGACTCGTATGATGGTACTTACACGATGCCTTCTGCTGATACGGATTGGTTTGACGAGTTGACACGCACAGGTTTCATGCAGTCTTACAATCTTTCGTTGAGCCATGGTTCAGACAAAGCGAACACTTTCTTCTCGTTGGGATACCTTGACAATAAAGGTACGGTAAAAACGACCGAATTCAGTCGCATTTCCGCCCGTCTTAATTCCTCATACAAGCTTTTCAACGACCAGGTAACAATCGGAGAAAATTTCACTCTTAATCGTACGCAAGAATTAAGTATGCCTGGTGGAGTGCTTGACATGGCCAAGATGGCTTTGCCCATTATGCCGGTCAAGAAGTTGGATGGTGATTGGGCCAGTGTGACTTCAGGTATGAACGACCGTGATAACCCTATGCGTGTGCTTGATGCAAATAAAAACAATCCCTATACTTATTGGAGACTTTTTGGTAATGCTTACATTGACATAGAACCAATAAAGAATTTACACTTGAAGTCTAACTTTGGGGTGGATTACGGCAATTTCTATCAACGCTCGCTTGGCTTTACTTATAGTGGACGTTTGGGCCCGGGTTATTCAACTTCTAAAATGGGGCAGCGTCACTGGATGAAGTGGAACTGGTCGAATACGGTTACTTATGACCTTTCGTTTGGTAAGAATCGCATGGATTTTCTTGTTGGGATGGAAATGTTCAACCAACAGGACATCTCTTTTGACGCTGAACGTCGTGATTATGAATTGGAAATTCCTGATTTTATGTGGCCAGATGTCGGTACGGGTGAAATGTACGCCTATGGTAATGCGACAGGTTACAAGCTGCTTTCGTTCTTTGGAAAAGTCAATTATGTGTATGATGACCGCTATTTGCTTTCTGCCACGGTGCGTCGTGATGGTTCGTCGCGCTTCGGCAAACAGAATCGTTTCGGTACATTCCCCGCATTTTCGGCAGGGTGGCGTATCAGTGAGGAAAGCTTTATGGAAGATGCAGCTGGTGTGGTATCGGATTTGAAACTTCGTGCAGCATGGGGCCAAACTGGTAATCAAGAAATAGACAATCTTGCCAATCGGACTATCCTCGTTCCCAGCTATAATGGTGGAGGCGGCGATGGCGTAAATGACGGTACAGCTTATGACATTGAAGGAAATGATACAGGCATGTTGCCTTCCGGTTACAAAATGACGCAACGCGCCAACGACAATATCCGCTGGGAAACAACCACGATGACAAATGTCGGTATTGATTTTGCTTTTTTCAATTCAACTCTTTACGGTACGGCAGAATGGTATTTGAAGAACACAAAAGACATCCTTGTGAAGCCAGCTTATTTGGGTACAATAGGTGAAGGGGGTGATCAGTGGGTGAATGGGGCTTCCATGGAGAATCAAGGTATAGAACTAAGTCTGGGATACCGCAACAAAACAGCTTTTGGACTGGAATATGACGTGGTTGCCAATGTGTCGGGATTCCGTAACAAAATTACAGACTTGCCAGAAAGTGTATTGCTTACTTACGGCGGTACGGTAGATGACAACATCCTGGGGCGTCCTATCAACTCTTACTATGGATATGTGGCGGATGGATTGTTCCGCACACAAGATCAGGTAGATAATTATGTAAACCAGCCGGGAAAAGGTTTAGGACGTATTCGTTATGCTAATTTGAAGGAAGATGGCATTATTGATATCAACGACCGCACGTGGCTGGGCGATCCTCACCCGAAAGTGGAATTCGGCCTGAATGTATATCTTGCCTATAAAGGTTTCGACCTTACCATGTTCTTCCAAGGTTTGTGCGGAAATTTGGTACAGAACAATGTAAAGCAGTTCACCGATTTCTGGGCGGTGGCGGAAACAGGTATGAACAAAGGCGTGCGATTGCTTGATGCATTCGACCCGGTGAGCAATCCCAATTCGGATATTCCGATGATATCTTATAGCAACGATAACGATGAAGGCCGTCTTTCGACCTATTATCTAGAGCCTGGCTCGTACTTGAAGTTGCGTAATTTGCAGGTAGGCTATTCGTTGCCGAAATCCGCAGTACAAAAAATCAAGTTTGATAACATCCGTTTCTACGTGAGTGGACAGAATCTATTCACTGTTAAGAGTCGTAAGTTTACAGGACTTGACCCAGAAAATCCGAATTTGGCTTATCCTATTTCAACTTCAGTAACCATTGGACTTAATGTACAATTTTAAAACGGGAATAACATGAAAAAGATATTTTTAGCATTCTTATCTGTCGCGAGTTTGTGCACTTCTTGCGATTTTCTAGATCAACCAGCTTATGGCGTTTTGGGCGAAGACAACACAGATGCGGAGAAGCTTTGTCTGGCGGCTTACGCCGGTGTGGGCAATGACGAAATCAACCGGCCTATTAGTTTCTGGGGGTATGGAAATGTGCGTGCCGATGATGCCTACAAAGGCGGAAATGACATCAATGACGGTGAGTGGCTGCACTATTTTGAAATCTGTTCCAGTTCTCTGATTAACGAAGGCAACTGGTATGACGACGGGTGGTGGTATAATAATTATTGCACGATTTCCCGTATCAACCTTGCTTTGCGTGCCTTAAACGAGCAGACGGACGAAACGATGGAAAACCGAACGACCCGTATCGCCGAAATGCGTTTTCTGAGAGCTCACATTCACTTTGTGTTGAAGGTGGTGTTCAAGCACATTCCATATATTACGGAAAACATGACCACGGATGACATAAGCAAGGAGTCCAACCGTGCGTTGAGCAGTGATGAGGTGTGGCAAAAAATCATCGATGACTTGGAGTTTGCTTACAATAATTTGCCCGCCCAGCAGGATGAGGTGGGGCGTGCCAACAAGTATGCTGCCGCAGCCTATTGTGCCAAGGCATATCTGTACAAGGCCTATCGACAAGATGAGATGAATAATGTGACGGAGATAAACAAGGAAGAACTTGAGAAAGTGGTGTTCTATGCAGATGAAGTGATTAACTCGCCTTACGAGTTGGAGCCTGACTTTGCCAATAACTTCTTGCCTGGGGAATATGAAAATGGAAAGGAGTCACTTTTTGCCATTCAATATTCGCGTGAGGACGGTACGACTTGGGGGCGTTTGAATAAAGGCTGCGCTTTGACCTCTCCCACTCCTGGTGGAGACTTTAACAAGCCGAGTCAAAGCCTCGTGAATGCTTTTATCACGAAGAATGGATTGCCAGACTTTGAAGGCTATAACAAGGCCGATTACAACGAAGCAACCGATAAAGTAGACCCGCGTCTGTTCCATACGGTGGCCATCCCGGGTAAGCCGTACAAATACACGGAGGTCTTGTTTGAAAACAATGATGCTTTGCAGATAACTATTGGACGCAATGTCGGACTGTATGGCAGTTACTCATCCTTGAAAGAAAACGTTGACCCGCAAAGTGAATACCGTGTGAAAACCGGCCCCTGGTTTGCCAACTCGAAAAACTGGATTATTTTGCGCTATTCGGATGTGTTGCTATTCAAGGCCGAGGCTTTGGTTGAACTGGATCGGCAAGACGAAGCCCTACCCATTATCAATGAGCTGCGCAGCCGTGCAAAAGCCAGCATGGGACGTATCTCGTGGGTGACGAATGCCGACATAGCACTTTACGAAAATGGAAAGAATTGTACTTGGACGAAAGAATATGCTCGTGAAGCCGTGCGCTGGGAACGCCGCCTCGAAATGGCCATGGAAGGATTCCGCTTCTTTGACCTTGTGCGTTGGGGAATTGCAGACGAAGTGATGAATAATTATTACGCGAAGGAAAAGGCTGCTCATTCCTATTACAATGCGGCGGAGTTCGTGAAGAACAAATTTGAATATGCCCCCATACCTACCAAGCAGATTAACTTCAGTAAAGGTGCGTATCAGCAAAACTATGGTTGGGACAGATAAAATAGTGTAGAAAACAAATAAAATCAACAGATATGAAAAAGACAATAAATAAGGTGGCTACCTTCTTCGCAGGAGTTCTGTTGCTGGCTTCCTGTGGGGAAGATAATGCGCCCACGTTGAAGATGGAAGGCGATGTCAGCATTCATTCTTTCTCCATCAATGGGCGGGAGGCAGTAATCGATGATGAAAACTTTACCGTTTATTTGCTTGTGCCTCTCGGTACGGACTTAACCTCCATGGTGCCGGCAATTGAAATTGCAGAAGGAGCGGCAGTAACTCCCGGAAGTGGTGAACCGCAGAATTTTGTTTCATCGAACATTGCGGGCAAGGAAGTTAAATATCGTGTCATGCATAACGACCTCTACCAAGATTGGAAAGTGACGGTGGAGGAAGTACAGGCGAAGATTACGGCATTCAGTCTGAGTGGTGTCGATGGTGTAATCGACCAAGAGGCGAGGACCATCGAACTCTATTTACCTCAAGGCACGGATGTAACGGCACTTGTGCCGCAGGTGACTTATACGGAAGGAGCACAGATGACCCCAGCTCCCGGCACGGCGGTTGACTTCACCTCGCCAGTGGTATTTACGTTGGAATACGAAGAGTCTACGTTTGAATATACGGTAACAGTACATTTGGGCAAGCCGATAATGGTTATCTACAATGGTGAAGACATCAGACCGTCATGGGTAAATATTGCAGCCAAGGAAGTATTTAGCCCAATAGATAATCCGAAGAAAGAAGGCATTAACACATCGGATAAGTGTGCTGCTATCTATCGTACAAATGAGGATACGGACGATGGTGGTAAACCTTGGTCGGGCGGTGCATTATGGAACGAAAATGGTGTGAATATCGACCCGAAAGAATATGGCAAGATTGCTGTTATGGTGTTGAAAGACGTGGAAGGCGATGTGCAATTGGAATTACAGTCGGCAGGTGAGCAGAACAAAAGCTATCACAAGGTGGCGTATACTACACCTGGACAATGGCAACGCCTTGAGTTCGACATATCGGAACGTACGGAAGTGGTCAACAGCATCCTGATTGCCCCGCACAATACGGAAGATCGCAGTTTCACTCCGCAAAACATGTACTGGGATCAAATAGAGGCCATACCGACAGAGGAATAACAATGCCCCCAAATACCCCAAGGGAAACTTGGTGGCAAAAGTGGCACCAAGTTTCCCCTTGGGGGAAGCGAGTGTATAAATATGAGTATTATGAAAACTTTCTTAATGTTATGTGTGGCATTCTCCTTGTTGTCATGCGAGGAGAAGCCCAAGGAGCAGCCTCAGCCTGTTACGGACTTGACGCTTGATTGTTGGGATGCCGGTGAGGACAAAGGATTGTACCAATTGTATTTCAAACCGTCTAATGGAGAGACTGGGGACCCGATGCCTTATTATGACCCCAAGGCAAATGAGTATCACTGTTTTTTCCTGCTGGAGCCGTATGATGGCAGTGCGTTCCGCAATCACATCTTTGATACAAGAACCAAAGATTTTGCCGCTTTTGGCAGTGTGATAGAAACATTCCCCACAGGTACCGATGATGAGCGTGACCAATGGATTGGCACGGGAAGTTGTGTGGAAAAGGAAGGGACGTATTATTTTTACTACAGCACCTTGAACAGTAAGTTCAATCCTGCTCAGTCTGTCATGTTGGCAACTTCTACCAACTTGCGTAACTGGACGAAGCACGATGGCTTTATGGGTCCTCCCGCTGGTTATAACGGTTTTGATTATCGTGATCCTCTTGTTTACTGGGACGATACGCGTAATAAGTATGTCATGCTGGTGGCCAGTACGCGCATTGGAGGAGGTGCCGTGTTGTTGCGCTATGAATCGGACGAACTCACTGTAACCGACTGGACAAAGTCTTGGAAAGAGATAGAACCTTTGGTGGCGGTTACGGGCGAACCGCAAAAATATCAGATACAGTCTGATTCGCGCGTGTTGGAATGCCCCGATATGTTCAAAATGGGGGACAAATGGTATTTGGTGTTCTCGCGTATCAATGCAGATAAACACCGTAAGACTTTTTACCGTGTGGCGGACAGTCCTGATGGACCGTGGCATCAGGTGAAAGACGACTCAGGACATCACGAAACGTTCGATGGACTCTATCTCTATGCTGCTAAAACCGTGAGTAACGGGACGGATCGCTATCTTTGCGGATGGGCATCGAGTGGACAGCGCGTAGGCGGCAATGGTGAATTGGCTTGGGCTGGTATGCTCATTTCACATAAACTGGAACAGCAATCCAATGGACGGCTTTATCCTACCGTCCCGCCTGCTGTGGATGCTCTCTTTGCCCAGGCGGCAGAGTGCAAGGAGTTGAAACGTGTTGGTGTGGTAAGTGGCGGGAGCAATGCTTTTACGCTTGACGATGAGAGCATGGTCGTGTTCAACCGCAATGCGTCTTCGTTTAAAATAGAGATGCATATTGATGCTTCGCAGGCAGAGAAGGGATTCGGAATAGGATTCGCTGCTTGCGACAACCAGAGGAGTACATATAACATTGAGTTCGACCTTACGGCGGATAATGCTGATGGGACTCCCGCTCTTTATATGAAGCACTGGGAGGAAGAATACAACTTCACACCGCTGGTAGTGCCAGCCGATAAACAGTTTGATGTGAAAATTATTGCGGAGAAATGTGTCTGCGTAACTTACGTCAACAATCAGGTTGCCTTTGCCAACCGTATAGAGGATATGGAACAAAACCCTTGGATGATTTATACGAACAGCGGTAAAGTGAAGTTCTCTAATATCAAAGTGTCTAAAAAATAAAATTGTTTATAGTATAATCTTATAAAACTTGTTATTTATGAAGCGTTTATTTCTTTTATCATCGCTTGTAGCAAGCGTAATGTTTTGCAATTATGCGCAAGAGTCTGTCATCGTATATGATGGAGAGCAAGTAAAGCCTACTTGGGTGGATTTGGAAGCCACGGTGTCGGAGGTTGATAATCCTGATAAGGATGGAATCAATCCGTCTGAACGCTGCATGTCGATTGTGCGGCGTGGTGAAAGTGTGGAGGGTAACGGGAAGCAGACTTTTTCCGGCGGCCGTTTGTATGATTTGGATATAGATCCGAATTATTTCAATCGCATCTCCATGTTGGTGAAGAAGCAGACGAATGGTCCGGTCAAAATCGAGTTGCAGCGTATGGACGGCGGCGCGGAAGTGGATAAAGACGGTTATACGGTTGAGTATACCGGTGGTGGTGAATGGCAGAAGTTGGTGTTTGACATCAAATGCCGTACCATCAAAGTCAACAACCTCTTAGTGCTGATACATGATACCGCCGTTCCCGCTGACATGGAAGAAACCATGTATTGGGACGATGTGACCTTGTATTGGGAAAATGATTATCCCGTTAAAGATAGTATAATGACGTTGTACAATGGGGAAGATGCTAATTTTTATTGGGGTGATTTGGCGGCTACAGTCAACCGCGATGTGGAAAACCCGGATAAGGCAGGCATCAATACATCCGATCATTGCGTGTCGGTGTTGCGTACGAATACCGGTACAGAACCCAACGGGGTGCAACATTCCGGTGGTGCCCTCTTCGGGTGTGAAAGAATGCGCATCAATCCGGCAGAATACAACCGTCTGTCCGTCATGGTGCTGAAAGGCATCGCTGGACCAGTAACGCTTGAATTGCAGAAAGATGGTGTGGACAATCGCTTTGTTACCGCACAATATACGGAGGAAGAAGTGGGCAAGTGGCAGCAGCTTGTGTTTGACATTAGTGGCAGTACGGAAGAAATTCACCGCCTGCTCATCCGTCCGCATGACACGCAGGATGGCCTGACTGCCGAGGGTACACTAATGTATTGGGATAACGTGATAGCTTATTATGAAGAAAACACGTCGACTAATAGCCATGTTATCTTTGACGAGGAATCGGTCATTGAAACTGTTTACTATAATATCATGGGAAAATATGTGGGGACAGGTCTCGATGAAACGCTCTTGCCGAATGGCATCTATATTGTGAAGGAAACAGATAGCAACGGTGCGGTTCGTGCCAGGAAAATCCAATTGTGGAAATAAAATAAGAGCTTATGAGTGGAATACGTGTAGGCATATGCATAGCAACATTGTTGCTGGCTCTGGGAACTTCCTGTGCAAGGCAGGACGTGGTCGTGGCTGATTTCGAGCGTAATGGTTATGATGGCTGGACAAGGCAAGGAGAAGCATTTGGCAATGCACCTGCCGCAGGAGCAGTCGGTGACCAGCAGCCAGTTGCTGGTTTTGCAGGCGGAGGACTGGCCAACAGTTTCCATGGCGGCGATGATGCGTGTGGTGAATTGATATCGCCTTTCTTTGCCTTGGAGCGCGATTATGTCAACTTCCTGCTGGGGGGCGGCAGGGGAGAGGGAGTGTACATTGCTTTGGAGGTAGATGGAAAGCAGGTGTACAAAACCCGCCCCGTGGTGGACAGCGAAACGTTGCAATGGTACTCGTGGGACGCACAGCCCTACTATGGAAAGCAGGCACAGATACGCATTGTTGATAACCAGCGTGGCGGTTGGGGGCATATCCTCGTGGATCAAATAGAGCAAGGCGATAAAAGCAAAAGCGTGATTGTGCCCGATTATAAGCAGTCTTTCAACATCACGAAAAAATACTTGTTGATACCCATAGAGGACAAAGGTCCTGAATCGCAGGTTGTGCTTTATCGTGGTACGGAAAAACTCTGTGAGACTATGCATATACGGGTGGCGCAGACTAAGGTGGATTACTGGATGCCGATGGATGTGGAGGCATACAAGGGCATGGAGTTGACCATGTGGTTTCAGCATGTGAAATCCACCGACATCGGTTACAGGCAGATTTGCCAATCGGACACTTATGAGTTTGATTATGACGAGCCTTATCGCCCTGCATATCATTTCTCACCCCATTATGGATGGACGAATGACCCCAACGGAATGGTGTATCATAATGGAGTTTATCATCTGTTCTATCAGCACAACCCTTATGGTTCCATGTGGGCAAATATGCATTGGGGGCACGCTGTGAGCAAGGATTTGCTGCATTGGGAGCATTGGGGCGATGCTCTTGCGCCCGATAGCTTGGGCTGTGTCTTCTCGGGTAGTGCGGTGGTGGACGAGCAGAATACAGCGGGTTTTGGTAAGGGGGCTATCATTGCTTTGTTCACTTCGGCGGGCAAGCGGCAGGTGCAGTCCCTTGCTTATAGTACGGACGGAGGGCGGACATTTGCCAAATACGATGGCAATCCGGTGCTGACCGACCCGGATATTGCGGATTTTCGTGACCCGAAAGTGTTTTGGCACAAGGAAAGCCGGAAGTGGGTGATGGCGTTGGCTACTTCGCAGACTATTACGTTTTACGGCTCTGCCGATTTGAAATCATGGGATAAATTAAGCGAGTTCGGCGATGGGATTGGTGCGCATGGTGGCGTGTGGGAATGTCCCGATTTGTTCCCGTTGCAAACTCCTGCAGGGGAAACCAAGTGGGTGCTGCTGGTCAGCGTCAACCCGGGAGGACCGAACGGTGGAAGTGCGACGCAGTATTTTATTGGCGACTTCAACGGCACATCCTTTACGGCAGATGCTCTGACTTATCCTCTTTGGATAGACTATGGGCGCGATAATTATGCGGGCGTGACGTGGAACAACGCCCCCGGTGGGCGGCGTGTGTTTATCGGTTGGATGAGCAATTGGGATTATGCCAACCAAGTGCCGACGGTGAACTTTCGTAACGCAATGACTTTACCCCGCGACTTGTCGCTCCGGCACAATGGGCAACATTGGGTGGTAGCCAGTAGCCCCGTGGGCGAATGCAAGGATTTGCGTGGGCAGGTTGTGGCTTACGATACCCGGCAGATTTGCGCTCGGGGAGACTCTATCGGTACATTACTTCCGGGCAACACGGATTGCTTTGAATTGGAGATGACAGTGGTGCTTACCGATGCGACAAAGTTTGGCTTTGGCTTTGTCAATGGCAAAGGCGAAAGCATAGCTTATGCTTTCGATAAGCTGGCGGGTACGATGGTGTTCGACCGCACAAAGGCCGGGCTGTTCGGTTTTAGCGATAAGTTTGTCACCCAGACGAAAGCTCCAATCGCCCCGCATGATGAATATCACATACGATTGTTCAAGGACAAGGCATCCGTGGAGTTGTTCGTCAATGGGGGTGAAGTGACAATGACTAACATCATATTTCCTACGGATACGTTCAGCAGCCTGGTATTTTCCTCTCCGGATGCGGACCATTGGATGGTGAAAGGCTTGAAGGTATATCCACTGGGTGAATAAAAGTGGAAAACAAACATGTTTATCTCTCAGTTATGAAGCAAACAAATATTTCAAAACTCATCCCCGTCATGCTGGCTTTTTTCTGCATGGGGTTTGTGGATATGGTTGGTATAGCCACCAATTATGTAAAAGTCGACTTCGGATTGAACGACACGCTTGCCAATCTGTTCCCATCAATGGTGTTCTTTTGGTTTTTGATATTCTCTGTGCCAACAGGCATGTTGATGAACCGCATTGGACGGCGTAAGACCGTTTTGCTTAGCTTGGCGGTTACCATCTTGTCACTGGTGTTGCCTTTGTTAGGCTATTCGTTCGTGATGATGTTGGTGTCCTTTTCCTTGCTCGGCATAGGGAATACGTTGATGCAGGTGTCTATCAATCCTTTGCTTTCCAATGTCGTGCGAGGCAATCGTTTGGCTAGTTCGCTTACGTTCGGGCAATTTGTCAAGGCAATCGCTTCATTCATTGCACCCATATTGGCAGCATGGGCGGCGGCTTCGTTGGGCGATTGGAAATTGCTTTATCCGCTTTTTATGGCGGTGGCGGTGATAGCTGTCTGTTGGTTGGGGTTTACTTCCATCAAGGAGGAAGATGTCGGTACTGGCCAGGCCTCGTCCACTTTCGGCCAGTGTTTCTCGCTGTTGGGCGATCGGGTCATTTTGCTGTCGTTCCTTGGCATCATGTGCCATGTAGGAATAGATGTGGGGTTGAATGTTACCGCACCTAAAGTCTTGCAGGAACGCTTGGGCATGGCTCTTGCGGACGCGGGGTTTGCCACCAGCGTTTATTTCCTCTTCCGCACGATAGGTTGCTTGAGTGGTACGTTTATTTTATCCCGCTTTTCGGCCAATAAATTCTTTGCAGTTAGTGTGGCTACCATGTTGCTGGGTGTGGTGGGTCTGGCATTGGGGCAAAGCTTTGCATTGATTTATGTCGCTATTGCACTGGTCGGCTTCGGCAACTCGAATGTGTTCTCCATCATCTTGTCAAAGGCGATGCTCTACATGCCCGGTAAGAAGAATGAAATATCGGGCTTGATGATTATGGGGCTGTTTGGAGGTACGGTGTTCCCCTTCTTTATGGGGCTATTGTCCGATGCCATGGCCACGCAGCTTGGAGCTGTACTCGTCATTGCGGTCGGGGTGGTCTATTTGGGAGCGTTTACATTTTATATGAGGAAAGGATAAAAACATCAGGAATGGTGTTGTATAACTGAATAATCATGGAAAAAGAAATTATAGTAGGTTTAGGGGAAATTTTGTGGGATGTGTTCCCCGACAGGAAGGTATTGGGCGGTGCGCCTGCCAATTTTGCCCATCATGTGTCGCAGTTGGGTTATGAAGGATATGCAGTCAGTGCCATCGGGAGTGATGATTTAGGAGGAGAAATACATCGGGCGTTGGTCGGTCGGGAGTTGAATTTATTGGCGGAGGAAGTGCCTTTCCCGACAGGCACGGTGCAGGTGTCGCTTGATGCGCAGGGGGTGCCGCAATATGATATCCGCGAAGGAGTGGCGTGGGATAATATCCCCTTTACCGAGCGTTTGTTGCAGCTTGCCAAGAAAACAAAAGTCGTTTGTTTTGGCTCGTTGGCACAGCGTAACGGAGTTTCGCGCAGTACGATAAGAGCCTTCCTTGGCGCGTTGCCAGCCGATGCGCTGAAAGTGTTCGACATCAACCTGCGTCAGCATTATTACACCCGGCAGGTACTCGATGCCTCGTTGCGTTGTTCGGATATGTTGAAAATCAATGATGAAGAGGTGGCGGCTATAGCTCGCTTGTGGGGTTGGGAAAATAAAACGGAACAGGACGTGTGCCGTTCGCTGTTGCGCGATTACGACTTGCGCATGGTGGTTATGACGTGTGGCACGCAAGGCAGTTATGTGTTTACCAGCGCGGACAGTTCGTTCCTGCCTACGCCGCAGGTCGAGGTGGTGGACACGGTCGGTGCTGGCGATTCTTTTACGGCGGCGTTCATAGCTTCTTTGTTGTATGGAAAGAACATGCATGAGGCTCATCGCTTGGCGGTAGATGTGTCGGCCTATGTGTGTACTTGCCAGGGCGGAATGCCGACTTTGCCGGAAGAACTAAAACGGCGGGTTAAAGCCTGACCCGGCCATTCCCGGCTATGGGAAAATTGCGTGCGGAAGAAAAAAGAATTTCACACGAATGCAATGAAAATTCCGTACTGACGCAGCTAAACTTGCGTCAGTACGGAAAAAGTGAACTTTTCGATAATAGACAAAGAAATAAAGCCATGAAGAGTTTTCATCTGTCGGTATTCATGTTAGGAGCACTGTTTTTTCTGTGTACATGCACCTCGCAGCCCGATGTGCAAGTCATCGGGTTCTCACAATGCAGCAAGGATGATTGGCGCACGGCAATGAACAAGGAGGCTATGCAGGAGGTGTCGTTCCATCCAGGGCTTGAGTTGCGCATCAAGAGTGTGAAAGATGATACGCAGCAGCAGATAAAGGACGTGGAGCAGTTTATCGCAGATCGTGTCGATCTTATCATACTTGTTCCTAACGAAGCCGAACCATTGGTGGAGGTGGTGGAAAAGGCTATGGAAGCGGGCATCCCCGTGGTGCTGGCCGACCGCAAAATAGCTTCCGACCATTATACGGCTTTTGTCGGGGCTGATAATTATACGATAGGCCATGATGCAGGCATTTACATAGCCGAGCGGTTGCATGGGCGAGGGCGAGTGTTCGAGATCCAAGGACTGACGGGTTCGTCTCCAGCAACCGAGCGGCATGCTGGTTTCATGGATGCTATTCGTGCTTATCCAGGTATAGAAGTGGTGGCTTCGGTGGATGGAGGCTGGTTTCGTCATGTAGCGGAGTCCGAGACCCGGCGTTTTATGGCTACGGGACAACCTGTTGATTTGATATTCGCCCACAACGACCAGATGGCCTTGGGGGCTTCTTCCGTCTATTTGGAGGTAGAAAAGAAGCGGCCTGAAATTGTCGGTATAGATGCGCTGGCAGGACCGGACGGTGGAATTCAGATGGTGCTTGACGGGCGTATCGATGCTACTTTCCTATATCCAACGGGTGGTGAACGGGTGGTGCAGACTGCGTTCAGTATCTTGAACGGGTTGCCTTATAATCGTGACAATAGGCTTTATACGGCAGTGGTGGATAAGACCAATGCCCGTGTGCTCAAATTGCAGACAGACCAAATCACGGAGCAGCAGGAAAAATTGGCAAAGTTAAATAATGCCTTGGATGAGAGCCTGGTGCAGTATGCCACGCAACGTTTTGTGCTGTATGCTTCTTTGGGCGTGTTGGTGGTCTTTTTTGTCTTGTTGGCGATGCTGATGAGGGCTAATTGGAAAGCGAACCGTATCAATCGTTTGCTAAAGGAACGCAACGCATTGGTTAGTAAACAGCGTGCGGAACTTACAGAACAACGTGACCAGTTGGCTTTGTTGTCGAAGGATTTGGAAGATGCCACGCAGGCCAAGTTGGTGTTCTTTACCAATGTGTCGCACGAGTTCCGTACACCGCTTACGCTTATCTCCGGGCCGCTTGACCAGATTGTGGAACAGGAGCAATTGAGCGAAAGGGGGAAGAGTATGGTTTTGCTCATTCGGCAAAACATTGAGGTGCTGCAACGGCTCATTGATCAAGTTATTGACTTTCGCAAGGTGGAAAACGGGAAGATGAAGATGGCTTTCAACTATGGCGATTTTAAGGGCTTTGTGGAAAATGTTGTCAATTCATTCCGTCAGTTGGCTGCGGAAAAGCATCTGCATTTGCAGTGTAATGCGTCTGGTGAGGATTTCTACATGTGGTTTGATGCGGAGAAGATAGAAAAAATATGTTATAACCTGTTGTCTAATGCGTTGAAGTATACGCCAGAGAATGGACGGGTAGTTGTGACTTTGTCGCATATGCCCGATTTTCAAGGAAAAGAGGCGGTGCGGTTGCAGGTGGCGGATACGGGTGTGGGCATTCCGGCAGAGCATTTGCCGCATGTGTTTGAACGGTTTTATAAGGTGGACGATAAAGTGATGGGATCGGGCATTGGCCTCAATCTGACTAAAATGTTGGTTGATTTGCATGGCGGAAATATTTCGGTGGAAAGTGAGCTTGGGAAAGGCACATGTTTTACGGTGATTATCCCAATGGAGCATCGGGAGAAGGCTGCCCGGTTGGATTTACTTCCGGCGAAAGTACAGCAGGAAGAGTCATCCTGGGTACAGACCGCGTCAATGCCAGATGATTCAGACCTGATTTCCGGACAGTTCGAGGATTCGGGAAAGCCTTTAGTGTTGTTGGTGGAGGACAATGCAGATATGCGTTTGTATTTAAAAACACTGTTGATGGACGATTATAGGGTGTTGGAGGTTTCCAATGGGATGGTCGGCCTGCAAAAAGCCATGGTTTGGATTCCAGAATTGGTCGTGAGCGATGTTATGATGGAGGGGATGGATGGTTTCGAATTGTGCAAGCAATTGAAATGTAATCTCTCGACATGTCATATCCCGGTGATTTTGCTTACTGCCTGTTCGCTGGACGAACAGCGGGCAGAGGGATTTGAAAGCGGGGCGGATGCTTATATCTCCAAGCCATTTAACGACAAGCTGTTGAAAATACGCATTCGGAAGCTAATAGAAAACCGCGCCCAAATCAAAGAGCATTTCCGCGAAACTCTCACGTTCGGCGAGGGCAAGAGAGCTGTAACGAAGATGGACAAAGATCTTATCGAGAAAATCCGTCAAATCGTGATGGACAACCTGGCTAACAATGAGCTTGGAGTGGACGAGCTCGGGAGCATGGTGGGACTTTCTCGCGTTCAACTTTACCGTAAGCTTAAGGCTTTGACCAATTACTCGCCTAATGAGTTCGTGCGTGTTATTCGATTGAAAGAAGCCGAGAAGTTGTTGGTGCGTGGTGAGAAGAGCATTTCCGAAATTGCCTATGAAACGGGCTTTTCATCGCCAGCTTATTTCACCAAGTGTTTTAAGGAGTTTTTCAAGGAAGCTCCTTCTGTTTATGTGGAGCACTTAAAAGCGAAGTGAGAATTATGAAAAACGCAAGGTGTTTGACTGCACCTTGCGTTTTTTTATACATCTTGTAGTCTTACTCGAACATGTTCCTTACCCGCGAGAAGAAGCCTTTGGCGGCGGATTCGTGGGGTTGCACGTTTTCCAGCTTGGCCAGTTTTTCCACGAGCGTGCGTTCTTCCTTGGTGAGGTGTTCGGGGATGTACACGCCGATGTTGACCAGCAGGTCGCCTGTGCCGTAGGAGTTCACGCTGGGCAGTCCCTTGCCCCGCAGGCGCAGCACCTTGCCGGGTTGTGTGCCGGGCGGGATGGTGACCTTCACCTTGCCGTCCACGGTAGGTACTTCCACCGAGTCGCCCAGGATGGCGGTGGGCACGGATAGCAGCAGGTTGTACACCAAGTCGTTGCCATCACGTATCAAGTCGGGGTGTTCCTCCTCTTCTATCAGCACGAGCAGGTCGCCGTTCACGCCTCCCCGGCGGGCGGCGTTGCCCTTGCCGCTCACGCTCAGTTGCATGCCTTCCATCACCCCGGCGGGGATGTTGATGGTGATGACTTCCTCGCCGCGGACGATGCCTTCGCCGTTGCAGTGCGGGCATTTGTCCTTGATTACCGTGCCGTCGCCGCCGCAGGTGGGGCAGTCCGAGGTGGTCTGCATGGCCCCGAGGATGGTCTGCTGCACGCGCGTCACCCGTCCGCTGCCGTGGCAGGTGTCGCAGGTCACGGCGTGTGCGCCTTTGGCTGCGCCCGTGCCGCCACATTCGGAGCAGGGCACGTATTTTTTTACTTTGATTTTCTTTTCCACGCCCTTGGCCACTTCGGCCAGGGTGAGTTTTACCTTGACGCGCAGGTCCGAACCCCGCCTCATGCGCGGTCCCCGGCTGCGTCCCCTTCCGAAACCTCCGAAGCTGCCAAACCCGCCTATGTCGCCGAATATGTCGCCGAAGTGGGCAAAGATGTCGTCCATCGTCATGCCACCGCCGCCGAATCCTCCTCCGGCTGCGCCTCCCACGCCCGCATGGCCGAACTGGTCGTAGCGTTGCCGTTTTTGCGGGTCGCTCAGCACCTCGTAGGCCTCGGCCGCTTCCTTGAACTTCTCTTCCGCCGCCTTGTCGCCCGGGTTTTTGTCCGGGTGGTACTGGATGGCTTTCTTGCGGTATGCTTTCTTGATTTCCTCGGCTGTGGCCGTCTTGCTGACCTCAAGCACTTCGTAGTAATCTCTTTTTGACATAGGTGCAATGCTTCTTTTACAGGTTTAACGGAGGCCATTTAGTCGCATACCACTACTTTGGGGTAGCGTATCACTTTGTCGTTGAGCGTGTAGCCTTTGGTCACGCAGTCCATGATTTTGCCCTTCATGTCTTCGCTCGGGGCGGGGAAGGTGGTTACCGCTTCGTGTCGGTCCACATCGAACACGGCGTTCTCGGTCGGGATTTCCTTCACTCCGTTCTGGGCCAGGAAGCCGATGAACTTGTCGTAAATCAACTGCACGCCCTCCTTGACTGCCGCCACGTCCTGAGCCGTTTCCATGGCCTTGAGGGCGCGTTCGAAGTCGTCTATCAAGGGCAACATGTTCACGAAGATGTTTTCGCCCGCCGTCTTGATGAGGTCGGCGCGTTCTTTCAGCGTGCGTTTGCGGTAGTTGTCGAACTCGGCCATTAGGCGCAGGTTGCGGTCGGTCAGTTCGGCTACTTTCTGTTCGAGGGCTTCCATCGGGTCGGTTTCGCCCTCTTTTTCTTCTGCCGCAGGGGCGTTTTCCGCTTCAGCGGCCTCGGAAGCAGCGGTTTGCGCTTCGGCTGCCGGTTCTTGGGCGGTTTTTTCTTCCTTTTCGTTGAGGTCTTTTTCCTGTTTCATATCGTTGTGGCTTTTTATTATTCGTGATAATCCATTACGCGCAGGCGGCTGCACAATAATTTTGCCAAAACCCTTTGCCTGTACGGGTTTTGGCAGAGATGCGGGCATAATGTCAGTTGTGCGCGGGCAAGTTTGCCGTTTTGTCCGCATAGTTTGTCTGGAATGTGCGGGGAAGTTTTCCCAATCGTGAGCAGATGTTTTCCAAAACGTGGGCAGATGTTTTCCCAATCGTGAGCATAACTTTTACAGCCCACAGTTATGGGTTATATAACCCACAACTGTGGGTCGTACAACCCATAACTGTGAGTTGTACAACCCATAACTGTGGGCTGTAAAACTTGTCAGCAGAAAAGGGAAAAATCATGCCGGGAAACCGGAAAAGTCATGCTGGGAAAATGCAATATCCCTCCCGCTTCGCGGGTACTCCCCCTAAGATAGGGGAGCGTGGCGAAACCGGGGGGTGCTGTGGCTTACCGTTTCAGGAAGCCGTATTCGTACACCTTGGGTTCTATATTTCATCGAACAGTTTCCCCCCCTCGCTTTTGGGGATGGCGATGCAGAAGTCTATCTTCCCGATGATGGGCGTGCTGTCGTAGTCAGCAAAGTAGTCGTGCGCTACCTTGTTCTTCAGTTCTTCTTCCTGTATGTTTCCGTATGGCATGGTGGGGGATTATAGTTCCACATCTTCTTGCAAGTATCTTTCGATTGCTTCTTTCAATGGAGGCAGATCGTGATTGATGGTTTCCCATAAGATGTCGGCATCGATTTGGTAATATCCATGCACCAATATGTGCCGCATGTTGATGATGTCCCGCCAAGGCACGTCTGGGTGGGTTGCGATAAAGTCTTTAGTCAGCTTATAGGCGGCTTCTCCGATAATGGCCACGTTGTAGAAAATGCCGAACTTGAGCAGTTTGTTTTCTGCAAATGCGGTGTAGTCAACGCCCTCTTTGAACTCCATGATATTGTTGATGCCTTCCAGCATGTGGAGCAGTCGGGTGCGGTTTTTAATTGCTTCTCTCATAAATCAATATTTTATCGCGGTCGGTGCTTTCTCGGGCAAACGGTTTGAGGGAACCTTCTTTTACCAGGTCCACCTCCCTGCCTAACAGCTCTTTCAAGTCTCCATAGATGCGGGCGAACTTGAACAACCCGATGTGTGCATCCTGGTCAAAAACGACCAGGATGTCTATATCGCTGGTATCGGTTTCCTCGCCCCTTGAAAATGAACCAAACAACCAGGCTTTTGTGATCGGCTGGGTGGTGAAGTATGCTTTTAGTTTGGGAATGATAATATCTCTGGTGGTAGTGTTCATGATTTATTTCTCCTTTTACCTTTCAACTTTTACCTCTTACCTCTTACTTCCTCCATCCTCTCCAGCCCTTCCCTCAGCCAGTCCAGGAACTTAGCCGGGTCTTCATCGTAGGCGTAGGAGCGGTTGAGCGGCTGGCCGTCCGGCGCGAGCAGCACGTAGAAGGGCTGCGCGTTCGAGCCGAACTTGTGGCGTTGCAGGTAGCTCCATTGGTCGCCCACGGTGCGGATGCGGCGGATGCGGCCGCCCTCTTCCACTTCGTAGGGGGCGGGCAGCGGTGTCTTGTCGTCCACGTACAAGGTGACGAGCAGGTAGTTGCGCTCCAGCATGTCCATCACGCGCGGGTCGGTCCACACCTTGGCTTCCATCTTGCGGCAGTTCACGCATCCGTAGCCCGAGAAGTCCACCATGACGGGCTTGCCGGTGCGTTCGGCCTGGCGCATGGCTTCGTCGAAGTCGGTGAAGTCGGCCTCCACCACCTGCGTGTTCAGGTTAAAGTCTTGCGTGTAGAGCGGTGGCAGGAAGGCGCTGACGGCCTTGAGCGGTGCGCCCCACAGCCCCGGCACCAGGTACAGGGCAAACGCCAGCGACACGGTGGCCAGCAGCGCGCTGCCTACGCCGGTGTGTTCCGAGGGGGTGTCGTGCGGGAAGCGCAGCTTGCCCAGCAGGTAGAAGCCCAGCAGGGCGAAGATGACCGCCCACAGCACGATGAACACCTCGCGGTCCAGCAGTCCCCAGCCATAGGCCAGGTCGGCCACGGAGAGGAATTTGAGGGAGAATGCCAGTTCGACGAACGCCAGCACCACCTTCACCCGGTTGAGCCATCCGCCCGACTTGGGCAGCGATTTGAGCCAGGTGGGGAAGAAGGCGAACAGGCTGAAAGGCACGGCCAGCGCCACGGCGAACCCCGCCATGCCCACCAGCGGGGCGAGCATGGAGCCGCTGCCCGACACCTCCACCAGCAGGAAGCCGATGATGGGACCCGTGCACGAGAACGATACCAGCACCAGCGTGAAGGCCATGAACAGCAGGCTGACGAACCCGGCGGTGCTGCTGGCCTTGGCATCCATCCGGGTGGTCCAGCTGGCCGGTAGGGTGATTTCGAATGCGCCGAAGAACGACACGGCGAACACCACCAGCAGGGCGAACAGGAAGAGGTTGAACACGGCGTTGGTCGACAGGTCGTTCAACGCACTTGCGCCGAACAGCAGCGTGATGAGCAACCCCAGCCCTACATATATAATAAGGATGGCCACGCCGTAGAGCACGGCATCGCGGCGGCCCCGCGCCTTGTCTTGCGCCCGTTTCAGGAAGAAACTCACCGTCATGGGGATGATGGGCCACACACAAGGGGTGGCCAGGGCCAGCAACCCGCCCAGCATTCCCACGAGGAATATCCAGCCGAGGGAGAAATCGTCCGCGCGGCTTTCGCCCAAGGCTTGCAGTTCGTCCACCACGGGTGTCCAGTATTTCGAAGGCGTGTCCGGCGTGCCGTTTCCGGCCGCGTCGGCGGGGGCGGCGGTCACGGGCAGGGTCGCTGGGCCGAGGGGCAGGGGGGTAGCGGTTTGCGCGACAGCCGGTTGCGCGGGCGCATCCGGTGTGGACGGGCGGTCGGCCTCCCCGGCGGGAGCATGGCCGATGGCAAAGGGGGCTTCGGCGGGAGGCAGGCAGGTCTGGTCGTTGCACGCCATGTATTCCACATGCCCCTCGATGCGCACCGCGTCAGCTTGGTCGAACGCGATGGATTGTACGAACACTGCCTCGCCCGTGTACCAGTTCAGTTCCATGTCGAAGTTGGCATCATATTCGTAATGCAGTTCCGACAGCGGTTTCACCTCGCCCACGAGTTGGGCATTCTTCACCTCGGTGAACACGATGGAAGTGGCCAGTGGCCCCCCCTCGGGCAGTTGCAGGCCATACAGGTGCCACTCTTCGTCAATCGAGGCCCGCAGGTACAGGTCGGCCGTGCCCTCGCCGGTCGCCTTTTGCTCCACGTGCCAGCGGATGGGTTCGTATATCTGGGCTATCGCCCCTATCAGGAGGCTGGCGGTCAACGCCAGGAACAGGGTAGTTGCTTTTTTCATTGTGGAATTGTGGAATTGTGGAAATGTGTAATCGTGGGACAAATGTACGACAAATTGTTTACAGGTAAAAGCAGAGACGCCACAGTGTGACGTCTCTACTATCTCACAGCCTTTCCGGCTGTAGCATGATGCCATTTTTGCCGGGCTCACGCTATTTTAAGAGTGATTTAAAAAGGTTTTTATCGTTTTACTACTTTCATCGGCACTTTCCGCCCGGGTTGGTGAATTGTGACCGCATACGTGCCTGCCGGGAAGGGAGAGATATCCACCCGTTCGCCGTCGTTCACAGGTTGGCGCAGCAAGGTGCGTCCGTTGAGGTCGGTTATCTCCAGCCAGGCGGGGGCATCGGTTGCTACGGTGAAACTGTCGTCCGCCGGGTTGGGGAAGAGAGACACGTTCCGTTGTTCGGGATGGATGGGGGTCGCGTTTATCTCCACTCCATACCCATAATAATATAGGATGGTTTCCAGCGGTTCGCCATTGGAGTAAAAGTGTTCTTCCAGTAGCCGCCCGTCTTCATAGATGGCTTGGTAGGTGGTGTCTGGGATTGTGACACCGGTGGTCGGGTCAATGCTGGTGTAAACTTGCAGCGTGAGATGTTCTTGCTCGTCCCATTCGCAGGAGATGGTCTCGGTGAGCTTCCATTCTTGCGTTTCCGGGTCAAGGGTGTGCTCTTCGCCCCATACGTTCCATTTTCCATTCCAGATGTCGGTTACCAGTTTCGTGCCATATTCCCAATGGCCGGTGGAGCAGTCCTGCCCGACCAGTTCCACCATGTAAGCCCGCACGATGTCCGGGTCTTCGGTCGGCAGTATGTCGGCAAGCATTTTGGCAAAGCCGCACCAACAGGCGCAACTATGGTCCCAATCGTAATATTCCTGTCGGTTTGCTTCTCCTCGGTCGTTGTAGCCCACAATTATTTTGGTCTCATTTTGCCAAATGGAGGCCGCTGCATCCCAGTAAGCTCCTATCTGCAAGGTGTCGCGGCCTTGTCCGTCTTTTTTGTACTCGGTTTTGTAGCTGTTGTTCCAGGTTTGCCGGGTATCATCCCAAATATACTCGATTTTGGTTCGCGCGTTGTTGGGGGTGTCGTAGGTCATAGTGCTTTTTGAAACGCCTTGCCATGTGCCGGTGTCGTCCGTTTGGTAACGCTCTGTCTCTATTGTGTTGCCTTGGTCGTTGTAGGCGGTGCGGGTTATTTGCTTGCTTGCCCAAGCGCGGGCGGCATCGTCCCATGCATGTTGTGTGTGAACGATGATGCGTCCTTGGTCGTCGTACTCCCATAACTCGTAGTTTGTGCCTTGCCAATAACCGTTTGTGCTTTGCCACAGGTAAGTTTCATGGTGCGTGCGTCGCCCCTGTTCGTCCTCGGCTGTGGCTGTGCGGTCGCGTTCGTTCCATCGCCCGTTATTCCAGTCATAGCGGGTCTCGGTGGTCACACCGTCGGCATAGCTGAAGATGGATTTGTGTTCTCTTTCTGTTCCTAGCCAAAAAGATACCACGCTGTCCAGCAGCAAGGCATCCGCTTCCGTTTCCGGGGCTTGTGCCCGCATGAGGCGTGTGTGCCAGAAGTGCTGGCGTGTTGAATCGTTAACGATAGTCTTGGGCCAAGGTGTTTCTTGGGGATCTGTGCATAGGGAGTGCTCCCTGGCACGTCCGGCTCCTGCTCCCACCCATAGGCAGAGAAGCGTGATGAGTAATTTCTCGTTCATGTCGATGTTTTTTTGTGTTAGTGGATGGCTGTTGTTAGGGCTTAATCTTTGTTCTTTGTAACACACGAATAGGGAGGAATGTTTAGCGGGTTGGATAAATGCTCGTTCTTATCCCGACCCACGTGTGATAAGGATAAGCATTATACCGCCATTAAGAAAGTTTACGAAAGTTTAACGAGCAATGGCGCATGATAGAAGCAAGTCGTACCTTGTCTTATGAGCATTAATCCCGCCCGCCGGGAGAGCTAAAGCAAAGCTCCTCTTTTTGGAGGGGGTGGGGGAGGCACTTAGGCAAAAGGGTATGACCCCTTTGGGCAAAAGGGTGCGACTCCTTTGGGCAAAAGGGTACAACCCCTTTGAGCAAAAGGAATAGATAGCCCAAGGCTTGTGTGCTGATGGCTACACGGTAAGTTGAAAGTGGAAAATACGGGATAAACGCCGTGCGGACGTATGCGGAAACCCGCAAATGGCGAAGTGTTATGAAAGGATAATGCAAATGTAAGTATAATATTGAAGATATGCAAACATCGTTCGTTCCGCATTTCTTGAGAAAAGCGTTAATTTTGCAGCCGGGCAGGGCGGCATGGACAGCATCGTTTGTGTTGTGCTTGCCCTGTAGAAATTCGGAAGCATAGTTTGTCGTTTGTAGCTTGTACTCGTAGCTTGTAACTGTCATGCAACCCTATCATATTGACTTGGAGCAGATAGTCTCCGCCAAACTGCCCGGACGGAAGTTGCCGGGCTTCGTCATGCGCTACCTGAAGCACATCGTCCACATCGACGAGGTGAACCGCACGTTTGAACTTTATCCTGATGCCCGGGGGCTTGATTTCATCGGCCACCTCATTGATTATCTGGGTATCAGTTATACGGTGGAAGGACGCGGGCATCTGCCGCACGATGGGCGCACGTACACCTTTGCCAGCAACCACCCTTTGGGCGGGCTGGACGGCATCATCCTGGCCTACGTCATCGGCCGGGAGTACGATGGTCGCATCCGCTTGTTGGTGAACGACATCCTGACCTTTATCGAGCCGTTGCGCGAGCTGTTCCTGCCGGTGAACAAGACGGGTGCGCAGGGCAAGATGAACGTGGAGCGGATGAACGAGTTTTACCGGTCAGGGCTGCATCTCATCACGTTCCCCTCGGGCAAGTGTTCTCGCAAGATGCACGGGCGCATCATCGACCCAGAATGGAAGAAGAACTTCATCGTCAAGGCGGTGGAACTCCGGCGCGACGTGGTGCCCATCCACTTCGAGGGACGCAATTCCAATTTCTTCTACAACTTGGCTCGCCTGCGCACGGCGTTGGGCATCAAGGCCAACCTCGAAATGCTGTACTTGGCCGATGAATTCTTCCGCCAGCGGGGAGCGCACTTCCGCCTGAGCATCGGCCAGCCCATCCCTTGGCAGACCTTCGACCGCAGCCGCACCCCCTCCCAATGGGCGGAATGGGTGAAAGGCGTGTGCTACGGGCTGTAGCGAAGCATACGGAATGAACGGATTAACACGGATTGATTTTTTTGCCTACACAGTTGCAAGTCTGCGACTTGTGCCTGAAACAAAGGCAGTTTGTAACGGCCTGCTCCGGTCGTGAAGTATGGGGATGAATTTGAAACACAATAGATACAATAGTTTTTTTTGCCTTGCTTGCGATAAACAAGGAGGTAATCGGGGAAAGCTTTCTGCTTTCCCCGAGGGTCACATAGGGACGGCGGCTATTGTGTTCTTCGGGAGAAAAGGTGAGCCTTTTCTCCCGCAATCTCTTTTTAATGTACGATGTTGGAGCTAAGCTATTGTGTCTATTGTGTTTTGATATATGGCATGGGAAGTTAATCCGTTCGACCTATGTCATCTGTGTTCCCCTCAATATACGTTCATTCGTGTTATCTGCGTCAATCTGCGCTATCTGCGGGAAACAGCCATTTGCATATGTCACGAAAAAGCCGTACTTTAGTACGTTTTTTCAGAAAAGACATAAAAAGGTATTAAATGGCTGAACAAGACAGAATTATCAGAGTGAACATTGACGAAGAAATGAAATCTTCGTACATTGACTATTCCATGTCGGTCATCGTGGCGCGGGCGTTGCCCGATGTGCGCGACGGTTTGAAGCCGGTGCAACGCCGTGTGCTTTTCGGCATGGATGAGTTGGGAAACAATTCCGACAAACCATATAAGAAGAGTGCGAGAATCGTGGGCGACGTCATGGGGAAATATCACCCGCACGGCGATTCGTCCATCTACGGTACGTTGGTGCGGTTGGCGCAACCGTGGGCCATGCGCTACACGCTGGTGGACGGGCAAGGCAACTTCGGGTCGGTGGACAACGACGGCGCGGCGGCCATGCGTTACACCGAGGCACGTTTGCGCCGACTGGCCGAGGCCATGCTGGTGGATATCAACAAGGACACGGTGGACTTCCAACCCAACTTCGACAACACCCTTCAAGAACCTCTCGTGCTGCCGACCCGCATCCCTAACCTGCTGGTGAACGGTGCGGCGGGTATCGCCGTGGGCATGGCTACGAACATGGCCCCGCACAACCTCGGCGAGGTGGTGGACGGCATTGTGGCCTACATCGACAATCCCGAAATAAGCATCGATGAATTGATGAAATACATCAAGGCGCCCGACTTCCCCACCGGTGGCTATATTTATGGATATGCCGGGGTGAAGGAGGCCTACGAAACCGGGCGCGGACGCATTGTCATCCGTTCGAAGGTGAACATCGAAGTGGACGACAACGGGCGCGAGAAAATCGTGGTGAACGAGATACCCTACAACGTGGTGAAAAAGGAACTCATCGAGCACATCGCTGCGCTGGTTACCGAAAAGAAGATTGAGGGCATATCGAACGTGAACGACGAGTCGGACAAGGACGGTATGCGCATCGTGGTGGACATCAAACGTGATGCCAATTCCAACGTGGTGCTCAACAAGCTGTTCAAGTTTACCGAAATGCAATCGTCGTTCAGCGTGAACAACATCGCCCTGGTGCACGGCCGTCCCCGCCTGTTGAGCCTGAAGGACTTGATACATTACTTCGTGGAACACCGGCACGAGGTGGTTACCCGCCGCACCCGCTTTGAACTGGCCGAGGCCGAGAAACGGGCGCACCTGCTCGAAGGTTTCATGATAATATTGGATAACCTGGACGAGGCCATCCGCATCATCCGCGAATCGAAAACGCCCGACGAGGCCCGCACGCGTCTGATGGAACGCTTCGGCTTGTCGGACGTGCAGGCCCGCGCCGTGGTGGAAATGCGCCTGCGCCAGCTCACCGGCATGGAGCAGGACAAGCTCCGCGCCGAATACGAGGAAGTGCAGGCCTTGATAGAACATTTGAAGGAAGTGCTGGACAAGGTGGAACTGCGCATGCAAATCATCAAGGACGAATTGCTGGAAGTGAAGAAAAACTTCGGCGACGAACGGCGCACGGAAATCGTCTACGCCTCCGAAGAGTTCAATCCCGAAGATTTCTATGCCGATGAGGAAATGATAATCACCATTTCGCACCTCGGCTACATCAAGCGCACGGCCTTGAGCGAATTCCGGGCGCAAGGGCGCGGCGGTGTCGGTTCGAAGGGAAGCGATGCCCGCGACGAGGACTTCATCGAATACATCTACCCCGCCTCCATGCACAACACCATGTTGTTCTTCACCCAAAAAGGACGCTGCTACTGGCTGAAGGTGTACGAGATACCCGAAGGCGGCAAGAACTCGAAGGGTCGCGCCATCCAGAACCTGCTGAACATCGACCCGGACGACAAGGTGAACGCCTTCATCCGCGTCAAGGGGCTGCTGAGCGATGAGGCATACGTCAACACGCACTACCTGGTGTTCTGTACCAAGCAGGGCATCATCAAGAAAACGTCCCTGGAGGCCTACTCGCGCCCGAGGCAGAACGGCGTGAACGCCATCACCATACGCGAAGACGACCAGGTGATACAGGTGCGCCTCACCGACGGCACCTGCGACATCGTGATGGCCAACCGCAACGGCCGCGCCATCCGCTTCCCCGAAAGCAAGGTGCGTCCCATGGGACGTGTGGCGACCGGCGTGCGCGGCATGACGTTGGACGAGGACGGGACCGACGAGGTGGTAGGCATGATATGCGTGCCGAAGGATTCGAAGGACACCGTGATGGTGGTGTCGCAGAAGGGCTATGGCAAACGTACCTGGCTGGACGAAATGGATGAAAACGGCGAACGGGTGCTCGACGAACAGGGCGAACCGATAGCCGTCTATCGCATCACCAACCGGGGCGGCAAGGGCGTGAAGACGATGAACATCACCGAAAAGACCGGCAAGCTGGTGGCCATCAAGAGCGTGAACGACGACAACGACCTGATGATAATCAACAAGTCGGGCGTGACCATCCGATTGAAGGTGGCCGACATCCGCGTCATGGGACGTGCCACGCAGGGCGTGCGTCTCATCAACCTGGACAAGCGCAACGACGAGATAGCCTCCGTGTGCAAGGTGCTCTCCGAAACGGAAGAGGAAATAGCCGAAGGCGAACCCGCCGAAAACACCGAACCGATGGAAGGGCAGCCCGATGTTACCCCGGATACCCCGGCGGAAGAATAGGCCGGACGTTGAGGCGGGGCATTGAAAAGCTATGTGCTCTCTGTGCCCCCCCTCCCCGCACGGGCATTGTTTAAAAAATATGAATATTAGGCAAGGCTCGTGAAAAATTGAATACCTTTGTCCCCGCAATCCCAACGGAATAAGGGTTTAAGGAAGAATAAATAAACAAACTATAAATTATCATCATTCAGAAATGAAAAAACTTGTATTATCACTGCTGCTCGTAGGGAGCATCAGCGGCATGTATGCCCAGAAAGCCAATGTGAGCAAGGCGAAGAACAAAGTGTTGATGGAAACGCCCGACTTCGCCGGGGCACGGGAACTTATCAAACCGGCATTGGAAGAAGAAACCACCAAGAACCAGGCCAACACGTGGTACGTGGCCGGTCTTATCGGCTACAAGGAAAAAGCTAAGATGGAAACCGACAACATCCTTGATCCGACCAAGATAGACCAGAACGCGAAAGGTGCGGCGGTGATGGAGTCGTATGCCTACCTGGTGAAGGCCGACAGCCTCGACCAGTTGCCTAACGAAAAAGGCAAGGTGAAACCCCGCTTCCGCAAGGACATCAAGCGCATGATGCGTGAGTATTACAATTTCGACCTCATCGGTTACGGGGCTGCTTTGTTTGACGAACAGCGGTACGATGACGCGCTGAACGTGTTCAACGCTTTCCTCGCCATCCCGGACATGCCTCTGTCGGAAAACGAAATCCCGAAGGACTCTACCTATAACATGATAGAGTACTATGCGGGCATCGCGGCATCGCAGGCGCAGAAGCCGGAAGAAGCCATCCGCCACTACACGAACTTGAAGGACAAGGATTATGAAACGCTGGCCGTGTACCAGCTGCTGTATGAAGAATACAACAAGCAGAAGGACACGGTGAACTTTGTCCAGACCTTGAAGGAAGGGGTGGAAAAATTCCCGACCGAACCGTGGTTCTTGCAGAACCTCATCAACTTCTACATCTATTCCGGCCAGCCCGAAACGGCGTTGACTTACTTGAACCAGGCCATTGAAAGCGACCCCAACATGGCGCAGTACCGCTTCGTGGAAGGCGGCTTGCATGAAGCCTTGAAGGACTTTGACAAGGCCGAAGCCGCTTACAACAAAGCCATCGAGCTTGACCCGACCATGGCCTCGGCCTACGATGCCTTGGGACGCCTGCACTACAACGCCGCCATCGCCATCCTCGATGCAGCCGACAAGCTGATAGGCGACCGCAAGGCTTTCGCCGCCGAACAGGAAAAGGCCACGGCCGAATTCGAAGCCGCCCTGCCTTTCTACAGCAAGGCGCACGAACTGGCTCCCGATGAAATGAGTTACAAGGTGATGCTTCGCACACTGTACTACCGCCTCGGCATGGATGCGGAATACGAAGCCATCGACAAAGAAATTAACGGGTAGGTCTCCTGCCTGTTAATCTTGCGGTACAAGTATCGCTCATAATTAGATTTTGAAAGGTTTATGGAAAAGAACCGCCGGGCTTGCGACAAGTCCGGCGGTTTTGTTTTGGGGTGCTTAACCGCAGAGAGTGTTTTTTAAAACCGCAAAGAGCGCAAAGGACGCATAGGGGGAGATGCCTTTGCGTCCTTTGCGCTCTTTGCGGTTAAGAAGTCTGCGAAAAATAAAATCCTTGCGGTTGAAAATTGTTTGGCTGCTTTACCGGGGGAAGGTTTCGATGTCGCCCTCGTACACACCGGTAAGGGAGTTGCCTTGCTCGCTCTGCAAATCGTAGCGGATGATGTATTGCCCGGCAGAGGAATGGCTTACTTCGACCGTGCCCGAATTGAGTGGCAGGGTAGTGCCTGCGGGCTGCACGGTGTGCCACGTGCCCCAATGCTCGCCTTCCATGACAAACCCGGGCGAGAGCGTGTAAGGCAGGAACTTGTCGTATTCCGCATCCGGGCCTTTCGCGGCAGGCGGGCGGAAGTCCGTCACCATCCCGTACATGCCTTGGGGTAGGCTGTCCCGCACGTCCACGGGCACAAACAACTCCAGCGTGAGGTATTCGCCCGTGCCGGTCAGGTCGGCCAGGTCGATGCCTCCCGTGGCCAGGCACAAGGTGAACAGGTCGGACTTGCCCGTGCTGTACGGTTCGCGCATGTATTGGCGGGCGGCTTGCACGAAGTATTTCACCCCCACCCGGCAGCGGGCTTCGACTCCGCCTGCCGTCACGGTGACATACGTGTCGCCGGGTGCAACGGCGGCTATCAGTCCGCCGGGTGCGACGGTCACCACCGACTCGTCCTCCGACTGCCACACGGGCGGGAACTCGGCGGCATCCTTGGTGGCTTCCACCTGTGCAGCCAGCTGCAAGGTCTCGCCTATCGAAAGCACCACATCGGTCTCACTTAACGTGATGGAGGTCACCTCGTTGCGCTTGCAGGCCACGAAAGCCAGCAGCATGAGCGCGATCAGCAGTCGGTTGGTCATCGTTCCCATAGGCTTTAATCCAGCACCGTCACCCAACCGTGCGTGTCGGGTTCGTCACCGTATTGGATGGCACGCAGCTTGTGATAGAGTTTTTCGCACCAGGGACCCGGCTTGCCGTCCTTGGCAAAGACGTAGGACTTGTTGTTGTCCAGGTCGTCGATGCGTTCGATGGGGCTGATGACCGCTGCCGTGCCGCACGCCCCGGCTTCGTCGAAGGTGTCCAGCTCTTCCAGGGCGATGGGGCGGCGTTCCACCTTGAGACCCAAGTCCTCGGCCAGCACCATGAGGCTCTTGTTGGTGATGGAGGGCAGGATGGAGGTGGATTTGGGGGTAACATACGTGTTGCCCTTGATGCCGAAGAAGTTGGCCGCGCCGCATTCATCGATGTACTTGCGTTCCTTTGCGTCGAGGTAGAACACGTTGGAGTAGCCCAAGTGGTGTGCTTCTTCCCCGGCGTTGAGGCTGGCGGCGTAGTTGCCCCCTATTTTGTAAATGCCGGTGCCGAGCGGGGCGGCGCGGTCGTACTTGCGGGTTACGACAAACGGGGTGGTCTGGAAACCGCCCTTGAAGTACGGGCCTACCGGGGTGACAAACAGGATGAACTCGTATTCTGTGGCGGGCTTCACCCCTACCTGGGCACTCGTGCCGAGGAGCAGCGGGCGGATGTACAGCGACGCGCCCGACTCGTAAGGCGGGATGAAACGTTCGTTGAGTTTCACCGCTTGGATGACGGCTTTCTCGAACGTTTCCACCGGCAACTTGGCCATGGCGATGCCATCGCAGGACGATTGCAGGCGCTTGGCGTTCTCGTCCATGCGGAAGATGCGTATCTTGCCGTCGCGTCCGCGAAACGCCTTCAGTCCTTCGAACGCTTCCTGCCCGTAATGCAGGCAGGTAGCCGCCATGTGCAGGGTGACCTGTTCGTCGGTATGCACTTCCAGTTCGCCCCATGCGCCGTTCGCATATTTGCAACGGACGTTGTAATCGGTCTTCATGTAACCGAATGACAGATTGCTCCAATCAATACTTTCCATAATTCTTATGATTTATAAGATTTCAAATTTCAGATTTCAGATTAGCACACGGAATACACGGACAAAACGGATTAACGCGGATAAGCCTTTCACCTTTCTACTTTTCCCTTTCACCTCTGTTGTTTCCCGCAGATTGCGCAGATGGACGCGGATTGCGGGCGAAAGATTTTTCGCCCCTACAAGCCGTAGGGCGATGCCCTACGCTGAATGCCACAAGGCCGTTGGCCTCAGACTTTTCCCGTTCACCTTTTCCCATTCACCTTTCTACATTCCCTCCTCGGGAGGGGCTTGGGGAGGCTTCTCCTGTCCCAGCCACAGCATGGCTTCATTACCCATATTGAATAACAAATCTATCACGCTTAGGTTCGGCAGGAAGCCGTATTTTTGTGCAAATACCTGATAATAGGGCTTGCAATCCGAAAGCACGGGAGGGCGTTTCGGGTGGATGGCTTCGCGCAGGTCAAGTACATTGCAGCCCCAGTCGGTCCGGTATTCCGTGGTCAGTTCCACGCGGGGATGCAGGTCGAGCAGGCGGAGGGTTACTTCCCGCAAAGCCTCGTTGAAGTCCCACAGGTACGTCCACTTCCTCTCGTACAGCGGGCGGTAGTCATCCTGGTAATATTCGAAATACGGGGTCGAGCGGTAAGCCGCCTCCAGGGCACGCCAATGCTGCGCCTGCCAGTCGGCATGGTAAGCGATGCGTACGTCGCGCATCAGTTGCTTTTCGCCGCTCAGTTTCTCCACCGGTACGGTCAGGTCCATCACGCCATTGGACGTGGCGATGCGGCATCGGTTGCGGTAGGTCTGCTTCACGTAGTGGTCGCACGCTTCGAGCCACACCGTGCCCGCCCCGGCCATGACCCGGTAATACTCCACCGGGGCGAGGTAGGCGGAGGATAAAACAGCGACCCCTAAATCCCCTAAAGGGGACTTCCTGTTTGCCATTGACTATTTACCAGTTATTATTAACGCACTTGTAGCTCGTAACTTGTAGCTCGTAGCTAAATTATCTTCCCGCCGCCTTGAAGAAGCGGTTCCAGCGGATTTTTCCTTCGAAGAGACCTTTGTCCTTGTCAAGAGACAGCCACACGAACATGGGCGTTCCCACGATGTGGTCTTCGGGCACGAAGCCCCAATAGCGCGAGTCGGCCGACTTGTGGCGGTTGTCGCCCAGCATCCAGTAGTAGTCCATCTTCACGTCGTAGTGCGTGGCAGGCTGCCCGTTGATGTAGATGGTGCTGTCGCGCACCTCCAGCAGGTTGTGTTCGTAGGTGGAGATGATGCGTTCGTACACGGGCAGGTTGTCCAGGGTCAAGGCCAGTCGGTCACCTTTCTTTGGGATGTAGAGCGGACCGAAGTTGTCGCGGTTCCAGCCATATTCCCTGCTTTTGCCCAAGGGGAACACTTCACCACCAAGGTAAGGTGTTGCCATCACGATACGTTCCACTCCTTTCACTTTGGATAATTTTGCATGCATTTCTTGCGTAAGAGGCACATAGTACGTAGGAAATTTCACATATGTAGGATTGTTTTCCAGGTCAATTTCCAAACCCAAACCAATTAAGTAAGACAAGTAGGCCTCTTTGCTATAAAAATATTTAAACCACCTATTGAAAAAATCATTGCTATCTTGGTAATCTTCATAGCTTACACCCAGCTTTTTCAAGAAATCTTGTCCCAGTCTTTTCCCGTCCGTCTGGATGAAATAATTATGCTGGATGCCCTCGAAGTGCGGCTGTGCCGTGCCGTTGATGTACACTTGGTTGTCTTTCAGCAGGAACGTATCGCCCGGCAAGCCCACGCACCGTTTCACGTAGTTTTCGCGCCGGTCCACGGGGCGATAGACGATTTCACCGAACGTGGCCTTGTCGTTCATCACTCGGTCGCGCCCATAGACATGCATCAAGGTGTAGATGTCGGGGTTCTGCTGCTTGAGTGCCACCGTGTCGCCGGTGGGGAAGTTGAATACCACGATATCGTTGCGCTCCACATTGCGGAGGCCCTTCAGGCGGCGGTATTCCCATTGCGGTTTTTCGATGTACGACTTGGTGCCGATGATGGGCATGGTGTGCTGCGCCAGGGGGAACGACAGCGGCGTCATGGGTACGCGCGGCCCGTAGGTGGCTTTGCTCACTGCCAGGAAGTCGCCCACGAGGAGCGTCTTTTCGAGCGACGAGGTGGGTATCTGATAGTTCTGGAACAGGAAGGTGAAGATGAAATACACCGCCACGAGGGCAAACACGATGGCATCCACCCAGCCCATGATGCTGCGCAAGGCCTTGTTCTTGATGCGCTTCCACCAGTCCCACGGAACGAGCTTGGTGACGAACACGTCAAAGAAAAACGGCGTGAGCAACAGCCACCAATAGCTGTCCACCCACACGATAAACAGGATGTACACCACCGATGCCGCGCAACCTTTCACCCATTGTGCCACGGTGGCTTCTTTCAGACGAGAGAGTATTGTATTCATATTTATTTCAGATTTCATATTTCAAATTCCGGATTATTAGCATACGGAATACACGGACTAAACGGATTAACGCGGATAGGCCTTTCACCTTTCTGCTTTTCCCTTTTTACCTCCGTTGTCAAAGCCCCCTTTAGGGGGTTGGGGGTTGCATCAGGTCCTCCATGCTCAAAAAGCCTTTCTTGCCCACGGTGAACTCGGCTGCCACCACCGCGCCGAGCGCGAAGCCCTCGCGGCTCTTGGCATCGTGCGTGATGGTGATGCTGTCCACCGCCGACTCGTAGCGCACGGTGTGTATGCCGGGCACTTCGCCTTCGCGGATGGAGCGGATAGGCAGTTCATCAGGCGCGGAAGCCTGCTCCTTCACCCAACGGGTTTTGCGGTCGAGCTTTTCCAGGATGCCTTCGGCCAGCGTGATGGCCGTGCCGCTCGGGGCATCGAGCTTGTGTGTGTGGTGTACCTCGGTCATCGCCACGTCGTATTGCGGGTAGCGGTTCATCAGCCCGGCCAAGTACTTGTTCAGCATCATGAAGAGGTTTACGCCGAGGCTGAAGTTGGACGACCAGAACAGCGTGTGTCCCCCTTCGGCCACTTCGCGCTTCACCTCGTCCAGTTGCGCCGTCCACCCGGTGGTGCCCGACACCACCGGCACGCCTGCCGCCCATGCCCGGCGGTAGTTTTCCACCGCCACTTGCGGTGCGGTGAACTCGATGGCCACATCGGCACTGCGGAAAGCGGGCGAGGCGAAGTCGTCCGTGTTGTTAACGTCTATCACGGCGACAATCTCGTGTCCCCGTTCGCGGGCTATCCGCTCAATGAGCTTGCCCATCTTGCCGTATCCTATGAGAGCTATTTTCATTGTCTGCCCCTCCAACCTCCCCCGAGGGGAGGCTTTCAAGTCTGTTTTATTGTTTCGTAAAGTAATTAAAGCTCCCCCTTTAGGGGGTATGGGGGGTTACCCCTCCCGTGCATAGTCCAGGCATTCCAGTATCTCGTCGCGGGTGGCGGTCTGGTTGATGCGCACGTCGCCCGCAGCGCCCAGCAGCGTGAAGTTAATGGCCTGCGAGGCGTTTTTCTTGTCGTGCGTCATCAGTTCCAGCAGCGTGTCGTATTGTTTGCAGGTGAAGCCGAAGCCGCCGTAATGCGCCTTGGCCAGGCGGAGCAAGGCCTGCACGTCGCTTGCCGGGAAGCCCAGGCGGACGTGCGACAGGTAGGCCTCGCACACCAGCCCCCACATCACCGCGTAGCCGTGCGGCAGCGGGTGCGGCGTGCGGTAGGAGAGGCTTTCGAACGCATGCCCGAACGTGTGT
>CASFUX010000192.1 GCA_949297975.1 uncultured Bacteroidales bacterium | reverse complement strand
CTTTTGCGTTGGACAGGCAGTTAAACAGGGTGGACTTGCCTACGTTGGGCAGCCCTACAATGCCGCATTGAAGTGCCATATTCAGTTATGAGTTACGGGTTACAAAGTTATGGGTTACGGGATGGCCGTTACCGTTTTTCAAATGACGCGGCAAAGGTACAAATAAAAAACGGAGCGTGAAATCATCGCTCCGTTGTGTCGGGGCAACTGTGCCAACATATAAGACACAATAAGTACAATAGGAAGTCGGCTCACTCGGCACGCGTGGAGACGGGACACGTCCCGTCTTCGGGGAGCGCACATAGCTTTCGACTTGACTGGTTGCAGTAAAAGGATGGCATTGGGCAAACTCTTCTTTTGTCTTTCTCCTTTTTCCTTTCTCCCCTTAAACCAATCCCAGCAGCTTCACTACCGCCACCAACAGCACCATGGCGATGGGGTAGGCCGTGGCGTAGGCCACCTGGGGTGCATTCGAGCGGGTCATGGGCGTGATGGCGGCCAGTCCCGGCGTGCTGGTCATGGCACCGGCCAGCGTGCCCAGCAGGGTGAGGATGTTGATTTTGAACGCGTATTTCGCCACGAGGGTCATGACCAGCATCGGCACGAGCGTGATGGCTGCCCCGATGAGGAACAGTTGCCAGCCGTATTCGCGGAACGTGTCCACCAGGGTCGCTCCCGCGCTGGTGCCTACCACGGCCAGGAAAAACACCAGCCCTATCTCGCGCAGCAGTACGTTGGCCGAGCCGGACATGGTCCACAGCACGGGACCCGTTTTGCCCAGCTTGCTCAGTACGAGGGCCACGAGCAGCACTCCGCCCGTCAGCCCCAGGAAGGTGAACTTGCCCACCACCACTCCCAGCACGATGCCCAGGGCGATGGGCAGGATGTCGGTGTCGGACAGGCGTTGGTTGTCGTTGCCGAACAGCTTTTGCACCATTTTCATGTTTTCCTTGCTGCTGGCCACTATCAGCTTGTCGCCGAAGCGTATGCGCGAGCGGGGCGAAGGCGTGATGTCGATGCCGCTGCGGCGGATGCGCGTCACCGTGGCATCGTAGGAAGTTTGCAGGTTCAGTTCGGCCAGCGTCTTGTTTACCACCTTTTTATTGGTGACCAGCACCGTTTGCACGTCATATTTGCCGCTGAGAGGTATCTCCGCGTCCGTCTGTTCGCCCAGCAGCACCTCGGCCCGTTTCAGTGCGTTCTCCGTGCCCACCACCCGCACCAGGTCGCCCGTGTGCAGCCGGGTGTGGCGGGTTGGGGTGAAGGCTTCGCCGCCATGCATCACCCGTGAGATGGTGGCCTCGGTCATGTGTCGGAAACTCAGCTCGGCCAGCGTCTTGTCCTCCACGTTGGTGTTGGTGATGCGGATGTGTTCGTGATTCAGCGCGGGGTATTCTGCGGTCGATTCCTTTTCCCAGTCGCGTTCCGCCTCGCCGATGTCAGCCCGGAGCAGCTTGGGCAGCAGGCGCAGGAACAGGATGACCCCGATGACGCCGAAGGGGTAGGCGATGCCGTAACCGATGGAGGCGATGTCGCCGAACTGGTCGGTGGCCGATGCCAACCCCGGCGTGCTGGTGAGTGCCCCCGCCAGCAAGCCTGCGAGGATGCCCATGTCGTAGCCCGACAGGTAATGCGTGGCCACCGTCACTGCGCCCGCCGACAGGATGAGCACCACGGAGAGTGCGGCCAGTTTGATGCCATGCTTTTTCAGCGCGTCGAAGAAGCCCGGCCCCGCCTGGATGCCGATGGTGAAGATGAACAGCACCAGCCCGATGTCTTGGATGACTTTGGGCAGCGTCACGCCGAAATGCCCCAAGACGAGTGCCACGAAGATGACTGCCGACACGTCGAGCGACACGCCTTTTACCTTGACGCGCCCGATGACGTAGGCAATGGCGATGATGAAGAACAAGGCAAAATAGCCTTCGGAAAGCAGGCTTTGAATGAAGTCCATAACGATTGGTTGAAGTCCGGGGATGTGTTTATTCCTATAATAATATTGAACGCAGGCCGATGTCCGTCCAGCCGCACCCGCCTGCGCTATCTGTGGGTATGAAGAAATCCGTGAAAATCCGTGTTATCCGTGCATTCCGTGTGCGGGGGCATTCCCCCACAGCCGTTCTATCACCCGGGGATAATGTTCGTATTCCAGCGCGTGCACCTTGCGGGCGATGTCGTCGGGCGTGTCGAGGGGACTGATGGGGCAACGTGCTTGGAAGATGATGCCGCCCTCGTCGTACCGGCCATTGACGTGGTGGATGGTGATGCCGCTCTCCGTCTCGCCCGCCGCCTTCACCGCTTCGTGCACGTGGTGGCCGTACATGCCCTTGCCTCCGAACTTGGGCAGCAGGGCCGGGTGTATGTTGATGATGCGGCCGGGGAACGCATCGACGATGGCTTGCGGCACCCGCAGCAGGAAGCCCGCCAGCACCACGGCATCGACCCCGTTGGCCCGCAGGCGTTCCAGCACCCGCGTGCCATCTGCGAAATCCGCCTTCGCGAAGGTGACGGACGGCACGCCCAACGCTTTGGCGCGTTCGTGTACGTAGGCATCCGACCGGTTGGACACGATGACGGGAAACGAAAAATCCGCCCTCCCCTCGAAAAAGCGGATGATGTTTTCAGCGTTGCTCCCCGAACCGGAAGCGAATATGGCTATTCTGGGCATGGCAAGACAATATTAATATTGTAAACACCGCACAAATGTACGAACTATTTTCAGCGTGGGCAAACACCCCGCTTCCCCATTCGGAGAACTTTGTTTACCTTTGCCCAACGAAAACAAAACGGAAGAAAGAAAGTATAGTAATAAGCAATAACGACATACATATAATATAATAGAAGCATTCGCTATTATTTCGCGTTTAGCCAAGAGCCTCGGAAACTCATTTGGAATAACAAGCACGGAAATAATATGTGACAGGCGGCTCGTATCGGAGCGTCTGGTCAATCGATAAAGCAATGCACACGCAGCAGGCGTGGTGTATTCTTATGATTGACCGGGGCTCCAATCCGAGGCCGCCCCGTGCTAAACGCGGTAAGAATGGCATCACGCCGTTTTTATATGCGCGTTGGCGGATTGATAGTCTATGCTCCCCAAAACTATCCATCCGCTATGGCAAACAAGAACCTCAACGCGGCCAAGCTCGCCAAGAAGGACGAGTTTTACACGCAAATGCCCGACATCGAGCGCGAGTTGCAACACTACTGGCCGCACTTCCGGGGCAAGACGGTGCTGTGCAACTGCGACGACCCCTACGAAAGCAATTTCTTCAAGTATTTCGCCCTGCGCTTCAACCAACTGGGGCTGCGCAAGCTCGTCTGCACCTGCTACAACGGCTCGCCCGTGCAGGGCAACGAACTGCTGCTGCGCTTCGAGGACTTCGACGACACGCCCCAAAAGCAAGCCTACAAGGTGGAGATAACCGAGGTGAGCGACCTCAATGGCGACGGGGCGGTGGACCTCACGGACGTGCGCTACCTGTTGCAGAACGCCAAGAACGTGCTCTCTATCCTCCACACGGGCGACTTCCGCTCCCGCGAATGCATCGCCCTGCTGCAAGAGGCTGACGTGGTGGTGACCAACCCGCCTTTCTCCCTTTTCCGCGAATACATCGGGCAACTGATGGCCTATGGCAAGAAATTTCTGATTGTGGGACATCAGAATGCCATTACTTACAAAGAAGTCTTTCCGTTAATCAAAGAAAACAAAGTGTGGCTGGGTTATGGGTTTAAAGGTTCGGCTGCGCATTTCGTTTCGCCTTATGAGGATATTGCCACGGCGGGCGACCATCGGGAAAACATGATACGCGTATCTGGAGTAAATTGGTTTACCAACTTGGAAATTACCAAGCGTCACGAGATGCTTGACCTCGTGTGCCGCTATTCACCTGAAGCCTACCCGAAATACGATAATTACGATGCAATAGAAGTCGGCAAGACAGCAGATATCCCCTGCGATTACGATGGTGTGATGGGCGTACCTGTCACATTCCTTGATAAATACAATCCGGAGCAATTTGAAATAATAGGAGCGACAGAGAGTGAAGGAAAAGGATTTTCCAACGGCTTATGGATAGAAAAAAGTGGTGTTGCACAAGCGACAGTGAGAGGAGAGAAGAAATATAAAAGGATATTTATTGAAAGAAAAACTGCATAAAACCTTATGATGACTATCCACCCCATAGAAGTAACCGTGGGCGAAATCACCCAAGGTTACGTGAACAACGACGAACAAGGCGTGCGCGGCTACGGCGGCAGGCTCGACATCCGTCCGCCCTACCAGCGCGAATTTATTTATAATGAGAAAGAGCAGCAGGCCGTCATCACGAGATGCTCGCATTTGAGTTTGCAAGTCTATAAAAAAAGAAAGGTTGTCATCACGACAACCCAATCTTTAATTAACCTTAAATCTAATACCATGAAAAACACGATGCAAAAGTAAGGGATGTTTTCGACTTGTGCAAGCAATCCGCGAAAAAACTGCCGAGTTTAACGTTTGTTTAATGTTTTGCCCCTGCCATTCGATGGCGGAAGGCTTCATAGATGCTTTTCGTTGAGCCATGCGAAGATAGTATCATAGGTCTCGGCACGCACATCGGGTTGCGACAACACCAGGTCGTGCAGGCCGTCTTCAATGGTGACGATGGTGACATCGTCTCCCAACCGGGTGGCGTATTGGTGGATGTCGTTTACATCGAGCACGGCATCGCCAGCTTTGAATGCTTCGGTAAACTCATCCCCGTATACCGATTTGTCGGAGTGCATCACCAGGATGGGGCAGGGGATGTGCAAGCCTTTTTGCACTTTTTTGTGCCCTTTGTGTATGGCGCGCGTCCAGCCGAAGCTCACGGGAATGGATACGGCCGGTTTCCATTCCAGGTTGTAGTCCCATTCGCCGGAATAGTCCTGGTGGATGCTTTCCGCATAGAACGTGTCGTTGCCCGAGCTGATGCTGACGTTGGGGAACAAGCCGCCCAAAAACGAGACGATGGGTACCCCTATCTTCTCTTTCATTTTCGGGAAGTTCATGTCCAGGAAAGGGCTGTTGAGCACCAAGCCTTGCACGGGCAGGTTGTCGCGATGGTCGTGGGCGTACAGGCTGGCGATGAGTCCGCCCGTGGAGTGGGCTGCCAGGATGACGGTGGGGTATTGCGCCTTGATGAGGCTCAGGCAGGTATCGATGTCGGGATAATACTCAGTCAGGCTGCGGATGTTCCCCCTTTTCTGATGTTCCTGGTAGGCACGTCCGTATTTCCGCAGGTCGACGGCAAAAAAGGCATAGCCGTGGCGGTTGTATTCCTGTGCCTGTTCGGTTTGGAAAAAGTAATCGTTGAATCCGTGTATGTAGAGCACGGCTTTGGTGGTCGGTGCGGACGGGATGCTTCGTACCAGTACGCACTGCACGGCTCCTTCGTAGTCGTCCGGTTGGTCGATGGCGAGTTGTTCGAAGCCCTCTCCCAATACATCGGGCATCCATTGCGCGGACAGGTTGGCGGGAGCGAGCAACAGGCTTGCCGTCAGGATAAAGAATAGCTTTTTCATCTGCTTGTCGTGTTTTGGTTTGTATGATATAGAAACAGCAGACGGGCTTGTATTGTTCTTGCCTGGTGTGGAAAAAGTTTCTCAATCCTCCAGCTCCAATTGCCCGTCCCGGTACTGGTTGTAGTTCTGGGCCAGCAACACCATAAATTTGCTGATTTCTTCCTGTGCCTGGAGGGTCTCTTTGGAGATGGCGGCCTTGTTCATCTTCAGCATCATGATGCCGTATAGGAAGTTGAAACATATCTCGATGTCGCACAAGTCGGGATCGGTCTGCTTGGTCCGCAGTTGGACGATGAGCGGCAGCACGTGATAGAACTTGGCCGCATAGCCCGCGTCCTGCTGTGCCCGCAGGATGCGGTGGTGCAGTTCGTTCAACTCGATGATGATGTTCTTGTTCAGTTGCAGATGTCCTTTTTCCTGGAGGTTTTCCTGCTTCATCATTTCAATCAGGCTTTCCGCCCAGTCGTATAGAGCCTTGCGTTGCTCGTCGGATAGTTGTTGCGTCAGGATGAGCTTCTCGTTCACTACATCGATGTCGAGGTTGCACGCACGCAGCAAGTCTTCTATCTGCCACATGTACAGCAGATATTCTACAATGTTTTCTTTTTTCAGTTGCTTCGCGATGAACATGGGGAATGGGGAATTGTGAAATCGTGGAACTATGAAATTGTACCGCTAATCTCGCCCGAAGGGTTAATCGCTAATCATTAATCACTAAAATCGTATTCTTCGTCCCACTCGAACCCATCGTCGGTGAAGGCGGGGTCGATGAAGAGGTCGAGTTCGCGGCGTTCTTTTTTGGTCGGCCGGCCTGTCCCTTTGGCGCGTCCCATGTGACCGGCCAGTTTTCCGAGTTCTATCAGTTCCAATTGGTCGGGCGTGGTGACATTCTTCATGTATTCGGGCACCAGCTTGGCATTCATGCGGTTTTCGCTTAGTGCCAGCACTTCGAAGGAATAGAGTACCGGGCTTCTTTTTATCTGGATGACATCGCCCACTTTCACGGTGCGCGACGGCTTGGCGGGCGTGCCTTTCACCAGCACTTTGCCTTTCTTGCAAGCCTCGGCGGCCAGCGAGCGGGTTTTGAAAAGGCGCACGGCCCACAGCCATTTGTCTATGCGGACTTCCGTAGTCATTTGTTGTTGTATCGGTTCATGGTGTCTTGCACCCCGGCAAGGCAGAAGTTTTTAATCATATCCACGGCAAGGTCCACGCGAGCGGGCAATGCCTGCTGTTCCTCTTCGTTCCAATGCCCCAGCACGTAGTCTATCTGCGCACCCCGGGGGAAGTCGTGTCCGATGCCAAACCGCAGGCGGCAGTACTGTTGCGTGCCGATGAGTTCCTGGATGTTGCGCAGGCCATTGTGTCCGGCATCCGAGCCTTGGGGCTTCAGGCGTAGGGCACCGAACGGCAGTGCCAGGTCGTCCACCACCACCAGCAGCCGTTCCAACTCGATTTTCTCCTTGTTCATCCAGTAGCGCACGGCCATGCCGCTCAGGTTCATGTAGGTGGAGGGTTTCAGCAGGGTGAGCACGCGCCCTTTCAGCCGCACTTCGCAGGTGGCTCCGTAGCGGTGGTCTTCAAAAAAAGCATTGGACGCCTTTGCGAAAGCGTCCAATACCGTAAAACCTATGTTGTGGCGGGTATTCTGGTACTCGGTACCGATATTGCCCAAGCCGACAATCAGATACTTCATAAATGCTGTTGTTATTTTTCTGCGGCTGCTGCGGCTGCTGCGGCGCCACGGGCTGCGCGGGTCAGCTTGACTTGCGCTACGACGGCGTTCTTCGCGTTCAGTATTTCGAGGTCGGGCACTGAAACGGCACCAACCTGGATGGACTTGCCCAATCCGAGCGAGGTAACATCGATGACGATGCGTTCGGGTATCTGGGTGTAGATGCCTTTTACTCTCAGCTTGCGCATTTCAAGGCTCAATTTACCCCCGGCCTTGACACCTTCTGCCAGCCCGTCCAGCTTGACGGGGATTTCAACCACTACCGGCTTGTTTTCGCTCACTTCCAAGAAGTCGATGTGCAGGATTTTGTCCGTAACCGGGTGGAATTGCAGGTCTTTCACGATGGCGTTGCATTTCTTGCCATCGATGTCAAGGTTGACCAAATACACTTCGGGCGTGTAAATCAATTTGCGCAAGTCAGCGTTCGTCACCGTGAAGTTGACATTGTTTTCGCCACCGTACAGCACGCAAGGCACGTTGTTGGCACGACGGATGGCCTTGGCAGCTTTTTTGCCAACGCCTTCTCTCACTGTTCCTTTCAGTTCGAATGATTTCATTGTTTTTTGTTTTTTGTGTTACTCAAAATTCGGGCGGTTCTGGTCTCGTTTGCGTGATGTGCCACCCTATTTCCCATCACACTTCCTTTCTCAAAAAAGCGGGGCAAAGGTAGGGAAAATAATTGAGAATTCAAATACCTGGTTTCGAATGCCAGGGACGGGCAGAGTCAATCAACAAGTGCAATATTCCAAGGCCTCTGCAAAAGTTCGTTTTTCACCACGTATTCTCTTGTTGTATAGTTGTATATCTTAAGACCTCTGCAAAACTCCAGCAAAACACATTGATAATTACAGAAGAAATTGTACCTTTAAGACATGAAACACGAAAAGACCTCCCAATTGAGTTTCGGCGACTAGATGCAAAGGCGTAAGGTGAAATCCGGGTTCTTCAACCAGATAAACGCCGTGATCGACTGGCGGCCGTAGCGCCCCCTGATAGAGCCGGCCTACGCCAAGGGCTTCTCCCGAACGGGG
>CASFUX010000191.1 GCA_949297975.1 uncultured Bacteroidales bacterium | reverse complement strand
GGTTATCAGTTCATCTTTCTGTTTTTCCCGGCCTGAAGTTGTCGTCTCTCGGCTGTGGAACAGGTTTCTCACGGCCGTGATACACCTGTCTCACAGCTGTGAGACACCTGTTCCACAGCCGTGAGACGATAACATTCCTGGCTCAAAGACACGAAATGACTGGAGGAAATGCAAAACATTCTCATAGGAATGGGACGATGGAACAAGAAAGGGCATCCACGTGCTGCCTGAAGAAAGGTTGCTCGTCTCTTTTTTATGTCGGCGGAAGGGGGTGGCATGGATGCTGATTATTTGGAAATAATCCCTACCTTTGCCCCGCTTTTGGCATCGGGCGGCAAGACGGCTGCCGGGACGGGAGCGGCATTTTAATCAAATAAAAAAACATATGAAGGTAAAAAACATGCTGCCGGCCTTGTGCGCGGCATTGGTCTTGGGGCTCGCGTCGTGCGACAACAAGGGGGAACAGGAAATGGAAACGAAGTACTACACGGTGACGTTTGACGACGTGGAGCTGGGAAAGGATGGCTATTGGAACGGCTCGGACATGAGCGGCAAGTTCACTTCGGGCGTGTGCGATTTCATCAATGACTATACGGAGGAATATGCTTCCTGGATGGGCTTTGCCTGCTCTTCCCTTGCTGACACTTTGACGGCAGGAATGGGCAACCAATACAGCGTGATGGCCGGAGAAGGAGCCAATCAATCGAGGCAGTTCGCGGTGGCCTGCTTTGACGGGGCTACATTGAATTGCGCCCCGAATGAATTCGGGGCTTTTCAAGCCGAATCCGTGTGGCTGACCAATTCCACCTATGCTTACCTCGCCATGAAGAATGGGGACGATTTCACCAAAGTATTCGGCGAAGGTGATTGGTTCAAGGTGACGTTGACCGGCTATCTTGGAGAAAACGAGACGGGTAGCATCGATTATTATTTGGCCGACTTCCGTGAAGGCAAGGCATTTATTTCCAACCAATGGGAAAAGGTCGATATTTCAGCGTTGGGGGCTGTGGATAAGATTACGCTCAGCTTCGACTCGTCGGACAAGGGCGAATGGGGCATGAACAATCCGGCTTACGTGTGCATGGACGATTTGCTGTTCACCCAGACGGTTCCGGTAGTGGAATAGCCGCCTATCTCGCTCACGGCAAGCGCAATGTGGCGAAATGCCGAGGAATTGTCCTCCGAAATTTGGTGGATACGGCAAAAAGCACTACTTTTGCGCCATGGGTAAGTCCTACACGACCAGCTCCCTTTGAACTCCCCCAGGGCCTGACCGCAGCAAGGGTAAAAGGTTGTAGCGGTGCGATGTAGATAGCTTACCCTCTTTTTTTGCCCTCCCGCCGTTCCGGCATCCGTCACTTTTATTTGCATAGTCCGTTGGTTTTTCGTATTTTGCACCCGTGAATGACAACGGGCGCATTGTACGCCAGAAGCCGTGTGGCAGGCATTCGTGCAATGCGGACCAATACAGGGTAAATTATGGTAAAAGAAAAGCTGGAATTGGAATACCCCCTCAAATCGGCCTCGCTCAATGTGTTGTGGAACATGGTGGGAACCGCTTACGGGTTGGAGGAATGGTTTGCCGACAAAGTGGACGCTACGGGCGACCGGTACGTTTTCGCATGGAACGGGTATGGCGAGACGGCCGTGTTGCAGGAGGAAAAGCCCTTGGAGTACATGCGTTTCCAATGGGAATATGATGCGGGCACGGATTATTACATGGAAATCCGCATCGTGCGGCACGAGTTGTCCAACAACCTGACCCTGCTGGTGACCGTGTTCGTGGAACCGTCCGAACGTGAGGACGAGGTGCTGATGTGGAACAAACACGTGGAAGACCTGCGCCGGAAACTGGGCGTGTGACGTCCTGAACCCCATTCCCGCTTACCTTCCTTATCCTTTCTCCGTGCAGATGGACGCAGATGCCGGGACGGAACACCCTCCGTCCCAGTGCCTTGAGCTGCCGACAACTTTCCTTCTCCCCCCAAACAACTACCCCTCCCATGTGGAAAGATTTCTTCTACTTCACCCGGGCGCAGCAAGCCGGTATCATCGCCTTGGTCGTGCTGTTGGCCGTCGTCATCGGGGCGGACGCGTGGCTGATGCATATGCAACACGTGGCACCCGAAGTCTCCATGATTGACACGGTGTTTGTCAAGGAAGTGGAGGCCTTCAAGCGCACGTTGCAGTCGCGGGACAGCCTGGAACGGGCGGAGCGGGAGCGGCTTTATGCCGAGAGGCGTGCAAAATACAGGCAACGCCATGCCGATGCGGAAAAGTACACGTTGGCACCCTTCGACCCCAACACGGCCGACTCGGTTGCGTTCAGAAAGTTGGGCCTGCCTCCCTGGATGGCGGGCAACATACTCAAATACCGTGCGAAAGGGGGACGCTTCCGCGAGGCGGATGACTTTCGGAAAATCTACGGCCTGACGGAAGAGAAGTTCGAAGAACTGAAGCCCTACATCCGCATCGCGCAGGCGGAAACCGCCCGGCCCGCCCCCGACAGCGTGCCCCTTGCCCAGCCCGACACGGCGTTTGTCGTGGTGGAACTGAACGCCGCCGATACCGCCGAGCTGATGAAGGTGGCGGGCATCGGGCCGTATTACGCCCGCGAAATCGTGCGTTACCGCCAGCAGTTGGGCGGCTTCTATTCGGTGGAACAACTGTTGGAAATAAAGCACATGCGGCAGGAAAACTACGACCGCATCGCCCCGCATTGCACGGTGGACACCGCCCGGATAGAGCGGATAGAAGTGAACCGCGCGGGCATCGACTACTTGCGTCGGCACCCGTACATCGGCTTTTACCAGGCGAAAGCGATTTACGAGTTCCGCCGCGCCAAAGGCCGCCTGGACGGGATGCACGACTTGCGCCGCTTCCGGGAATTCACCGACCGGGACATCCAACGGCTGAGACCCTATCTGTCCTTTAAATGAACCACTTGCGCCAATGTCCCGAAGCATCGTCCAAAGCTCCGGCAACTTTCTTCCGGGAGATGCTGAACTTTCTTCCGGGAGATGCTGAACTTTCTTCCGGGAGATGCTGAACTTTCGGCGGAGAGATGCTGAACTTTCGGCGGAGAGATGCTGAACTTTCGGCGGAGAGATGCTGAACTCCCGGCAGAGAGATGCTGAACTCCCGGCGGAGAGATGCTGAACTCCCGGCGGAAAGATGGTGAACTCCCGGCGGAAAGTTGCTGAACTCCCGGCAGAGAGATGATAAGCCTGTCCGGACGGCATGACCAATTTGGGTTAAAAAATAGGAAAAGATTGGCACGTCCTGTTTGAATATTAACTATATTTGTAAGCGAAAAAGCAAGGGAATGTATCGTCAGCCGTCCTATGTCGTTCGGCATGAGGCGATAGCGTTTTGACAAAGCATATGACGAAGGTTCAAGAGATATTGCAGTATTTGTCCCAACTGCGGCAGCACAACAACCGGGAGTGGTTTCAGGAAAACCGGGCGTGGTACGACCGGGTGCGGGGCGAGTTTGAACGGATGGTGGAGGAAGCCATCGCGCAGATGGCCGTGTTCGACGAGGAACTGAAGCACCTGACGGCCAAGGAAAGCATGTTCCGCATCTACCGGGACGTGCGCTTCTCGCCCGACAAGTCGCCCTACAAGACCCACTTCGGGGCATACCTGGCCGCCCCCGGAGGGCGCAAGAGCGTGCGCAGCGGCTATTACCTGCACCTGGAGCCGGGTGCATCGTGCCTGTCGGTGGGCGTGTGGTGTCCGGAGCCGGTCCTGCTGAAAGCCTTGAGGCAAAGCGTGTACGACAACATCGACGAGTTGGAGGACATCCTGCACGCCCCGGACTTCGCCCGGCTTTACAAGGACTTTTACGAGGAAGGAAAATTGAAGACGGTGCCGCGCGGCTTCCCGAAAGACTTCCCGCAGGCCGACCTGCTGAAGCTGAGGCATTACGTGGTGGATCATCCCGTGGAGGACGCGGTGCTGGCTTCCGACCATTTCGTGGACGAGGTGGTGCGGGTGTTCCGGGCGGCCCTCCCCTTCAACCGCTTCCTGAACTACACGGTGGACGAATGGAATAACTGAAGGTTGAATAACTGAATGACTGAAGGTTGAATAACTGAATGACTGAATAACTGGATAATTGATTAACGGAATAATTGAATTGCAAGATGCTTAAACAAATTACAGGCAAGGCATCAGTTAATCAATTATTCAACCTTCAGTTAATATTTACGCATTAATCATTAAACAATGATATTGTATGGAAATACTACCTATCGTAAAATCAGATCCGTACCTGAGCCCGTATGCCGATGCCATTTGGGGCAGGTATGAGTATGCCCGTTACATGGAAAAGAAGCTGACCGGCGGCACGCAGACGCTGGCGGACTTCGCCTCCGGTTACCTGTATTTCGGTTTGCACAAGACGGCCACCGGGTGGGTGTTCCGCGAATGGGCGCCCAACGCGACCGCCATCTACCTGATAGGCGATTTCAACCAATGGGAGAAGCGGGAAGAGTACGCCTTGCGGCATGTTGGCAACGGCAATTGGGAAATCCGCCTGCCGTCCGATGCCATGAAGCACGGGCAATTCTTCAAGCTGCTGGTGGAATGGGAAGGCGGCAGCGGCGAACGCATCCCGGCCTGGATAAGGCGCGTGGTGCAGGACGACGAGACCAAGCTGTTCAGTGCCCAGGTGTGGGACCCGGAAAAGCCGTACCGCTTCCGCAACCCCAACTTCGTGGCGCAGCGCGACCCCTTGCTCATCTACGAATGCCACATCGGCATGTCGAGCCAGGAAGAGAAAGTGTCCACCTACGAGGAGTTCCGCCTCACGGTGCTGCCCCGCATCGCCCGGCTGGGGTACAATTGCATCCAAATCATGGCCATACAGGAACATCCCTATTACGGCTCGTTCGGCTACCACGTGTCGAGCTTCTTCGCGGCCTCGTCGCGCTTCGGCACGCCCGACGACCTGAAACACCTCATCGACGACGCGCACGGACTGGGCATTGCCGTCATCATGGACCTGGTGCATTCCCATGCGGTGAAGAACGAGCAGGAAGGCTTGGGACGCTTCGACGGCACGCCCTACCAGTACTTCCACGGGGGCGACCGGCGCGAACATCCGGCGTGGGACTCCCTGCTGTTCGACTACGCGAAACCCCAGGTGATGCACTTCCTGCTGTCCAACTGCAAGTTCTGGATGGAGGAATACCACTTCGACGGCTTCCGTTTCGACGGGGTCACCTCCATGCTCTACCGCAGCCACGGCCTGGGCGAGGACTTCGGCAGTTACGATTCCTATTATAATATGAACCAGGACGGCGATGCCATCTGCTACCTCACCTTGGCCAACAAGATGATACACCAGGTGAACCGCCACGCCATCACGATAGCCGAGGAGATGAGCGGTATGCCGGGGCTGGCCCGCCCGGTGGACGACGGCGGCATGGGCTTCGACTACCGCCTGGCGATGGGCATCCCCGACTTCTGGATAAAATACATCAAGGAGGTGAAGGACGAGGATTGGAAGGTGGGGCACATCTACTGGGAGCTGACCAACCGCCGTGCCGATGAAAAGACGATAAGTTACGCCGAAAGCCACGACCAGGCCCTGGTGGGCGACAAGACGATTATCTTCCGCCTCATCGATGCCGAGATGTACTGGCACATGCAGAAGGGCGACGACACCCTGCTGGTGGACCGAGGCATCGCCCTGCACAAGATGATACGCCTGGTGACGGCCACGACCATGAACGGCGGCTACCTCAACTTCATGGGCAACGAGTTCGGCCATCCGGAGTGGATAGACTTCCCGCGCGAAGGCAACGGCTGGTCATATAAGTACGCCCGCCGCCAGTGGGACTTGGTGGACAACCTCAACTACCTGTACCACGGCCTGGGCGAATTCGACCGTGCCATGATCGAGCTGATACGATCGGCAGACCACTTCAACCTGCTGCCGCTCCAGCAGTTGTGGGACAAGGAGGGCGACCAGGTACTGGCCTACCAGCGCGGCAACCTGGTGTTTGTGTTCAACTTCAACGGCGTGCACTCCTACACCGACTACGGCATCCTGGCCGAGCCGGGCGCGTACAAGGTGGTGCTGAACACGGACAACCCGTTGTACGATGGGTTCGGCCTGATGGACGAGGAGGTGACCCACTACACCCTGCCTGAGCCGCCCGACCCCAGTGGCAAG
>CASFUX010000190.1 GCA_949297975.1 uncultured Bacteroidales bacterium | reverse complement strand
TCCCCATGCGCAGGAAGCCGAAATGCTGTTGCAACAGGCAAAGCACCGTGCCCAGCACCATACCCGCCACCGCCCCCACAAGGGAAATCAGCCAGCCTTCGAACAGGAAAATGCGCTTAATCAGCCGCCGGTCGGCACCCAGGTTGCGCAAGGTGGCAATGTCGGCCTGCTTCTCGATGATGAGCATGGAGAGCGAACCCAAGATGTTGAAACTCGCTATCAGCAGGATGAGGCTGAGGAAAAGGTACGTAATCCACTTCTCCATCTTCATGATTTTGAAAAAGCTCTCCTGCTGCTCGTAGCGGTCCTTCACGGCGAAGCCTTCGCCCAACACCTGCCGCACCGCCCCCTTCACTGCGTCCACCGACGCACCGTCGGCCAGCTTCAGCTCCACGGCAGACACCGTGCGGTCGTCGTACTCGAACAGCTCCCGCGCCCGGCGCAGCGACACCAGCACATAACTGTCGTCGTAAGGTTGCTGCTGCACCATGAAGATGCCCGACACGAACGTCGGGACGCGGTTGAAACTCGTCTCGGGACGCAGCATGTTGACCCGCGCCGTGCGCTTCGGGGCATACAGGTAAACCGGGTCGATGAAATGCGCCCCTAACCCCAACGCGCTCGCCACGCCCACCCCCGGCACGATGCGTTCGAAACCGCCATCGAACAGCACAAACTCGCCATCGAACAGGATGCTGTCGATGCGGGTCATCCGGCGGAAGCACTGCTCGTCCACCCCTTTCACCGTGGCGGGGATGTGCTTGTCGCGGAAGCTGACCAAGGCGTTCTCCTCCACCACTTCGGTGAACACCTCCACGCCGGGCAGGCGGCGCACCTGGTCGAACGCCGCCGAGTCGAGGCTGAACGTCTTGCCCTCGACAGCCGTGATTTTCAAATCGGGATCGAACGAGGAGAACATGTCGCTCACCAACGACTCGATGCCGTTGAACACCGACATGACGCACACCATCGCCATCGCCCCGACTGCAATGCCCGCCGATGAGATGCCCGTGATGACGTTGACCGCGTTGTGCGACTTCCGCGAAAACAAGTAACGCCAAGCCACGTGGAGCGAAAACTTCACCCCACGCACCCGCTCCGCCATGGACCAACACGCCTGCATCTTGCTGTTTTAAGTTTTTTGACAGGAAACACAGCCAGCATAGTTCAATCTCCATTCACCCCTCCTTTGGTCGGGAACATAGTTTGTTCCGATGCCTGGCATCGGAACTGATTACCTTGGTTGCCAACGTAAAGCAACGGGCATTGCTTTACAAACTATGTTATCGCCCCTCCAACAGGATAATCGCAACGACACACTATGTTGTCTATGCAGTCCTACCCCACATTACGCTTCGCTGCCTACCCCGCCTTGCTTCAACAGCCGGTCGATGTTTTCCGCATAGTCGAGCGAGTCGTCCAGGTGGAAAAACAGGTCGGGGATGATGCGCAACTGGTGGCGCACCCGATTGCCCAATTCGAAACGCAGGGCCTTTTTGTCCTTCTGTATGCCTTCGAGCACCTCGGCCGCCCGCTCCGTGGGGAAGATGCTCACGTGCACATGGCACACGCTCAAGTCGGGACTGATGCGGGCGTTCGTCGCCGTAATCAGCGTGCCCGGTATGCGGCGGGCGTATTGCAAGAAGATGTCGCCCAATTCCTTTTGCAGCAGGCGGGCTATTTTCTGTTGTCTGGTTGTTTCCATTTGTTTTTTCCTTTTTCCCGTCATTTCGACCGTAGGGAGAAATCTCATCCACACACGGCCTAAAAACGATATTGTCTTAATATATCCAATCTTTTATATCGTCCCAATAGTCCCGCCAAGCCGGGTTCTTGGCGGCAATCAGCGCATTCTTCTTCTCCCGCCTCCACTTCTTCAACTCTTTTTCCCGGCTGATGGCCTCTTCTATCTTCTCAAAATACTCATAATACACACAATACTCCAGATTGTATTTCGCTGTAAAAGACAACGGGTCATAATGGGTACGATGTTCCCACACACGACGTTTCAAATTGTTCGTCATGCCAATGTACAAGGTCGTCTTGTACTTATTGGTCATTATATATGTGTAACCACCATCCATCGGCTGGTTGAGAAGAGGATTTCTCCCTACGGTCGAAATGACGAGCGAGAAACCGTACTTTTAAAATCGTCTAATCGTCGTCTTGTGCTTGTTGGTCATTATGTGTAACCACCATCCATCATCAACTTATTAAGGGGAGATTTCTCCCTACGGTCGAAATGACGGGTGAGAGAAGTTCCTTTTTAAAATCGTCCAATCGTCAATGCCTTCACTTGCCTGCCACCACACCAGCCCAGGTGCCGATGCGGAGCAGGTACATGCCCGGCGCGGGCAACGCCACTTGCACTTCGCCCGAGACAGACGGGGCGACATACAACGGCACGCCCGTAAGGGTGAACACTTGCACCGGCTCGCCCTGGAGGCCACGCACCCGCAACTCACCGTCCGCCACCTGCCAAGTCGCATCAATCGCTTCCGCCGAGGCCGAGGCCGAAGTCAGGGTAGTATAGACTTCCACCTCGTTCGAGGGGGCGGCACCGTTGCCCTGGGGCGTTACCGTATAATAATAGGTCTGCTCGGCAGCCAAGCCCGTCACGTCATAGCTCAGCACATCGCTCAACAGCATGGGGTAGCCGTCGGCCGACACCTTTTCCTGTTTGCTGCCCTCGGTTTCCACCCGCACGGAAAACAGATAGACGCGTTTACCCGCCTTAGCAGACAAAGTCAAGGATGAGGCATCGGCGGGCAAGTCCGCCGTGTAGTCGGCATAGTCATCGGTCAGTTGCCAATCCTTCGTCTGGGCACCATTCACCTCCAAAGCCAATGTGGCATTATCACCATCCCAAGACTTAGCACGTACTGTCAGCATAGCTGTGCGCTTGTCCAAATCAAGGGTAGTGGACACTTCGCCATCATTTTTAGCCGAAGCCAGGCGATAACCCTTATCCTCAGCAGCCGTGTAGCCACTTCCCTTCGTCCATCCATTGGGCAGGCCGTCCATGAAGTCGCTTTCCAGCAGCACCTCGCTCACGCCCTCGCCGGTAGTCTGCACGGTATATACGTCCAGCGTGTAGCCGGTAGCCCCGGGCGAGGCCGTCCAGTTGGCCGTGAAACCGTCGGTGGTCACGTTGGTGGCTGGCAAGGCCTGGAAGTTGTCCGGTTCGGGAGGCGTTACCGTGCCGTCGGCCGAGAAGGGGACATCCTGGAGCGTGCCCCAGATGTGCTCGGCCAGTTCGGGATAGTCGATGAAGGGGTTGCGGTTGTGCTGCCACTGCTCCACGGCGTTGTTGCGGTCTATCTCCTTTTGACTCACAGGGTCGGCGCGGTGCCATTCCAGGAACATGTTCACCGCCCACGACTGCAGTTTAGAACCGGAGAACACAGCTGCACCTTCCGAATTTTGGTCAAAGTTCACATTCTTGTAACAGGTGGACATATAAAAATAGGTACGCGCAAAGTCGCCCTTGTACTCGTCTATCGGCTCAAACACCGTACCCGAATATCCGGGATAAGAGCAACGTCCCAGCTTGCTGCCATTCTTCGAAGTCCACGTGGCCGAGGCCACTTCACCAAAGGGAAAATTGCTACGCTTACCATTTACGTGTTTGTCTGTCGGATAAATGTGGAACGCATCGCTCACCATGGGGCTGGCATTCCCAAACCAACTTTTAGGCAATGAATGCTCGCGGTTATAGTATTCACATTCCTGCGTTCCCCCGCCTCCTCGGTCCCGATCCACATCATAAATAAACTCGCAATTCGAATACATGTCCCAAATATACCCTGTCTGGGGATTGATGTCACTGTCCTTGTACACGTCCCACAGGCCATCGTAGCCCACGTTCGTGTGGTCGTGTATGATGCCATACAACGCCGTGCGCAAGGCTTCGCCGCATTTGCCCTCGGCCTCGTCATAATAACCTTCGCTCGGCTGCGCCCACAGCAGAGCCAACGGCAGCACCGATGCGAACAGAGCAAGTAAATTCCGTTTCATTGCCATAGCCTATATAATATATGAAGAAAGGGGAACAAAGATAATGCATTTCGCCCTAATATGCACCCGTCCGGCGCAAGAAATGCGGGAAAATTGTCGCTTCGCCCGCAGGGTCAACGTGCATTCGGCGCAAGAACACCTGTACTTTTACGCTCATAGTCGTGTGGTTATTAGTCCATCTTCCTGTTTCTCCCGGCATGAAGTTATCGTCTCACAGCTGTGAGACACCTGTTCCACGGCTGTGAGACACCTGTATCACGGCTGTGGAACACCTGTATCACGGCTGTGGAACACCTGTATCACGGCTGTGAGACGACAACTTCCTTGGCTCAAAGACACGAAACAGACGGGAGAAATGCAACACATCCCCATAGGGCTGTGAATTCTTCATCAGGACGCTCCCTTTACCGCACTTGCTCCAAAGCCACGTTGCGGGCATAAAAAAGCCGGACACCCCTCGCGGGATACCCGGCATTTTTTCTCCTGGTCTGTTTCCTATTTTATCACGCCCAGTTCCTTGCCCACCTTGGTGAAGGCGGCCACGCACTTGTCGAGGTGCTCGCGCTCGTGCGCGGCGGATATCTGCACGCGGATGCGGGCTTCACCCTTGGGCACCACAGGATAGTAGAAGCCCGTGACGTAGATGCCCTCGTCCTGCAAGCGGGCGGCCACGTCCTGCGACAGCTTGGCGTCGTACAGCATCACGGCGCAGATGGCCGACTGGGTGGGCTTGATGTCGAAACCGGCTTCGAGCATCCGCTTCACGAAGTAGTCGGTGTTGGCGTGGAGCTTGTCCTGCAACTCGTTGGTGGAATCCATGATGCGGAACATCTCGATGCCCGCCGCCGCCACCATGGGCGGGATGGAGTTGGAGAACAGGTAGGGACGCGACCGCTGGCGCAACATGTCGATGATTTCCTTGCGCCCGGTGGTGAAGCCGCCGATGGCTCCGCCGAAAGCCTTGCCCAACGTGCCGGTGAGGATTTCCACTTTGCCGCGCAGGTTATACAGCTCGGTCACGCCACGCCCCGTGCGCCCTACGACCCCGGCCGAGTGCGACTCGTCCACCATGACCATGGCGTTGTACTTTTCGGCCAAGGCGTATATCTTGTCCAGCGGGGCCACGTTGCCGTCCATGGAGAACACGCCGTCGGTCACGATGAGGCGGAAGCGTTGCGCCTGCGCCTCCTGCAAACGGGCTTCCAGCTCGGCCATGTCAGCGTTGGCGTAGCGGTAGCGTTTGGCTTTGCACAACCGCACCCCGTCGATGATGGAGGCGTGGTTGAGCGCATCGGAAATGATGGCGTCCTCTTCGGTGAGCAGGGGTTCGAACACCCCGCCGTTAGCATCGAAGCAGGCGGCGTACAGGATGGTGTCCTCCGTGCCGAAGAAGCGGGCGATGGCGGCCTCCAGTTCCTTATGCAGGTCCTGCGTGCCGCAGATGAAGCGCACGGACGACATGCCGTAGCCCCGTTCGTCGAGAGCCTTCTTGGCCGCCGCAATCAGCCGCTTGTCGTTGGAAAGGCCCAGGTAATTGTTGGCACAGAAGTTCAGCACGTCCTCACCCCCGGCCACCTGGATGGCGGCCCCTTGCGGGGTGGTGATGATGCGTTCGTTCTTGTACAAGCCCGCTTCATGTATTTCGGCGAGCTGGCTTTGCAAATGCGATTGAAAGTTCTGGTACATGATGGTTTGTTGGTTTTAGTTGGTTCTTCTTGGGGTAGCGAGAAGCGGGGCCTTGTTCGTAGGGCGTTGCCCCACGCTGAACGCCACAAGGCCGTTGGCCTTGTCCAGCGACAGGAGGAAGGGTGGAAGATTTTCCGCCCCTACATACAACGCCGTAACTCGCTGCTACTCTTCCGCTCCCTGCGGGGTGATGAGCTTGTAGCCTTTGCCGTGTATGTTGATGATGGCCACGTCGGGGTCGGCCTTCAGCAACTTGCGCAGCTTGGTGATGTACACGTCCATGCTGCGGGCGTTAAAGTAGTTGTCGTCCACCCAGATGGTTTTCAGCGCATAGTTGCGTTCCAATATGTTGTTGGCATTGGCGGCAAGCAGGTTGAGCAGTTCGCTCTCCTTCGTGGTCAGCTTTTGCGAATTGCCGTCGATGGTCAGCATCTGCTTCTGGGCATCGAAGGTGAACTTGCCTATTTGGTACACCACGATGTCGCGGGTCTTCTTGCCCCTCACCCGGCGCAGGATGGATTCGATGCGGTAGAGCAACTCTTCCATGCTGAAGGGTTTGGACAGGTAGTCGTCGGCCCCCAGTTTGAAACCTTGCAGGATGTCCTCCTTCATGGACTTGGCCGTGAGGAATATGATGGGTATGTCGGAGTTCAACGCGCGGATGTCGGCGGCCAGCGTGAAGCCGTCTTTCTTGGGCATCATCACGTCGAGCACGCACAAGTCGTATTTGTTGCGGGTAAAAGCCTTGTAACCGGCTTCCCCGTCGGGTTGCAAGTCGGCATCGTAGCCTTTGGTCTGCAAGTATTCCCTCAGCAGCATGCCCAGGTTCTCGTCGTCCTCGCACAATAAGATTTTCACTTTTTCTTCTGTCATAATTCGTAATTTTTTAGGATTGGTATGGTAATAATGAATTTAGTTCCAATGTTCGGTTCGCTTTCCACCTTGATGGTGCCCTTATGTTCGGTCACAATCTTCTTCACGTAGGCCAGCCCCAGCCCGAATCCCTTCACGTTGTGCAGGTTGCCGGTGGAGACGCGGTAGAATTTCTCGAAAATCCGCTTCTGGTCGTCCTTGCTGATGCCGATGCCGTTGTCCTCGATGGCAATCACCAGGTTGTCCTTCACGTTGTACGTCTCCACGGTCAGCAACAGCGTCTTGTCACCGCAATACTTCAGCGCATTGTCCATCAGGTTGAAGATGACGTTCGTAAAATGCACCTCGTCCACCAACGCCACGTCGTCGGTCGCCTCCAGCCGCGTAATGACGCGCCCGCCCTTGCTGGCCACCTTGAGCGAGAAACTCCCTATTACATCGGTTATCAACGCATTGATGTTCACCTCCGTAAGTTTCAACGTGGAGTTCTCTTTCTCGAACATGGCCATCTGCAACACCTTTTCCACCTGGATGCTCAGCCGCTTGCTCTCGTCGCGTATCACAGTGGCAATCTGCTTGAGCGACTCGGGCGAGCGGTTGGCCACGTCCTGCTCCTGCAACATCTGCGCGGCCAGCGATATGGTCGATATGGGCGTCTTCAACTCATGGGTCATGTTGTTGATGAAGTCGCTCTTCATCGTGTTCAGGTTCTTCTGGCGGAAGATGACGATGATGGTGACCACATACACCAACAAAATGAGGAAGACAAGCACCACGGACGGCAGCACCAGCCGGAGGGAATAAACCGCATAGTCGTGCCTGTGGGGGAAGAACACCTGCAAGAAGCACGGGTTACTCGCGTCCTCGAAGGGGAACAGGCGTTGCGTGAACACGGCCTCGTCCTTGCGGATGATGTTCTCCGACACCTTGCCGCCCGACGGCTGCTTGTACACGATGCGCCCCTGCTTGTCCACAATCGAGTATTGGAACGGGATGTCTATACCGTTGTTGTGCAAGGCCGTCTCCAAAATTTCGGCCAGGTCGTCCACGTCCAGCCGTTCCAGGATGTTCTTTTCCTCCGTACCCTTCAACCAACGAAACACCGCTTGGTCCAAAATTGTTCGCGAACGGGAAAAATTTTGTTGATAACGCTCCTGCAAGTAGCGCGAAGTCTCCTCGATGGTGGACCGCCGGCTTTCGGCAGGCAACAGGCCGCGCTTCTTCGTAAACTCCTTGCTGGCAGCCAGGCTGTCAATACGCCTTTTCAACAGCTGGTGCTGTTCCTCCAGTTCCATACGGTCGGTGGCCTGCTCCTGGGGTTCCTCGTAGCCCAAGGTCTTGGCCAGGTAATTCAAGGCCTCGTTCTCCTCGATGATTTTCACCGTCTGGAACAGGCTGCGCCGCACGCTCTCATTAAACTGGTTGTTGAGCAATTCCACGTTCAGCAGCACATACCGCCCCTGGATGACAATCAAGGCGGCAAAGGTCAACACCATGGCAGCGACCAACACCCAAATGGTTCTTTTCTTCATACCGATAACAAAATATCGAACAAATTTAAATGTTAATTCCGTATCCGTCCCTACTTCCCGGCATTTTTCCTCAAAAAATCAGAATAATTAATCTTTCGCCCCGCGCACGACAACATACATTAACGGTTTGAGTGCGCAGGAAGGATTTAGCACACGGAGAACACTGATGAAACGGATTTATACGGATTTTGTTTTCCGCAGATTGATTTCTTTTTTTCACCACTCAGGGTTACTCATTTTTTCTTACTTTTGTCCCGCAGATTTCGCTGATAAGTGCGGAAGGGGTTCTTACCTCTTGCCTCTGTCCGTAGGGCGTTGCCCTACGCTGAACGCCCCAAGGCCGTTGGCCTTGAATGAACGCAAAAGGGCGAAAGATTTTTCGCCCCTACATGCATGTCCGACCATGCACTTTCAATTGTCCATTATCCGAGACCTCTGCAAAACCTTGCCTGATTTTCGGTCCGATAGAGATCAAGCTAAAGAAGAGCCTTAAAAGGCATAAATCCGTGGAAAATGCGGTTTGCCAGAGCTTCCCTTACCCATGTTTCTCCCTTATCTGATGCGATTGG
>CASFUX010000189.1 GCA_949297975.1 uncultured Bacteroidales bacterium | reverse complement strand
GTGAATATCGCCCGGTTTATCATGCCGAAGAATTGGTTGCGCGTCGGGTTGACGGAAATCATGATTTTCGTCAGCGCGTCGAAAAAGTTATCCGGTGTCTCGTAGAACACGTCCTTGAGTTTCAACACGGAGTTGGCTATCACCTCGTCCGGAAGATGGTTTTGCTGGTTTGTCGTTTCCATTTCTTGTTTTGTTCGTTAAGTTGCTACATCCCACGTTCTTGCCTGAATTTCCTCACGCTTTCGAGCAGCTTGTCCTTGGAAAGGCCGCTTTCGGCCTGCGTGGCGTTGAGGTACTTGTCGATCTTGTCGCTGCGGGTGAAGAACTCGGGCGTGAGGTACTTGTACCCGCTTGACTTGTGGAAGTCGTCCTGCATGGCGTTGCGCAAGGCATGTAGCATCTTCTCGGCGGTGAAGCCTTCCTTCAACCTTGCGTGGAACTGCTTGCGGACTTTCTCGGTGGCGGTGAACCTTGTCCCGCGTATGGCGTTGAACCGCTCCACGAAGTCCTGCGCCGTGTCCTTGGAGGGGGCTGGGGGTGGTTCTTCCGTCCCGCATGGGGTGTTTGCATGAGGCATGGGAAGTTCCTGCGGACTTTTCGGTGAACTCCCCGTTGTCCCGGGGGTGGGCGGTGCGCCGCAAGGCGCGGTGTTATTTACCTGTCTTGTCTTTGTCTTAGTCTTAGTGTTATGTATAGTGTCATGTTGTGTGTCATGTTGTGTGTCATGTTGTGTGTCACATTGTGTGTCATGTTGTGTGTCACATTGTGTGTCTGTGGAGACACACAATCCTTTCTCGTTCACGTTACATATCACATATTCGGCAGGTCTTCCCTTGGTAGTCCCCTCGCGGAAATCAATCAGCCCGGCTTGCTTCAACTTGTTCCGGCTATTGGTCAACGCATGTCTGCTTATGCCCAACGATGCACATACAATAGCGGTGGGTTGATTAAAGGGATTTTTCCAGCCAAGCCGATTGCACTTGTGCAGTAGGTACATGTACAAATCTGTTTCTTTAACCGAAATCATGCCCTGTTCTCTCAACGTCCACATCTTGTTGATAAGCTCTATGTAATTCATTTCTCGTTGCCTTTTCTTTGTTTTTCCCATGCGGGCTTCATCGCCCTAATCACTTCGTCTATTCGGTGCAGCCCGTGGGTGGGGTCTGCCCGTGGTTGGTTTTGTCCGTACATATAGGTTTCAGTTAGGTTTTTTAGGTTTTATCCAGATGTCGTTGATGGTGTGACCCGCCTCTATCATCCCGCCCTCGCGCAGTGCCTTGAGCGCGTCCAGCACGTCCTGACTTGCCATGCCCGCATCCCTTGCCTTGGCCTGCACCTCGGACAGGAGGGCGTGGGCTGGCTTGATGTGCCGACGCTTGCGGTCGGCTATGATTGAGCGGATGATTGATTGTATCATGTCATTGCCTCGGTGATGGTGAACTCTATGCGCGGGTCTGTCTTGCTGACGAACTTCTGCGCGGTTATCTTGACGCATTGGCGGTCGTTGCGGATGGCCTTGCACTGTTGCAGGCAGTCGAGTATTATCTTGAGGCAGTTGTCGAGGTCTGGGCGGTTGTTCTCGTAGAACACGCGGAGGTCTATCTCGAACAGCCCGGTGATGTCCCGCCCGCGCAGCCCGCATTGCATGAAGAAGTCTTTTTCGTACTTGCGCAAGGCGGGTGTCTTGGCGAGTTGCGCGTGCCCCCGCACGGTGACTATCTTGTAGCTGTTGGACTTGGATGGGCATTTGCCCGTTATCACTTGTTTTTCCATTGTCGTCTTGTTTCGTTTGTTCGTGGCGGCAGCGGGGGTTGCACCCGCAGTCGAGGCGTTAAAGAAACACCCGCCTTCTCGTTGTTCGGCCATGCCGCCTTTGTGGGGTTAATCGAAGTACGCGCTGGCGAAGTCGTCTGAGATGAAACGGTTCACTGGGACGACCTTCACCTGCTCTATGGAGGCTTGCAGGTCTCTTGCTTTGTAATCGGCCATCCGTTCGGCGTTCTTTTCTTCCTGCTCTTTCAGGTAATTGTTGATGGTCATCATCGCCCTGTCCACGTTGCAGGTGTGGACAATGAACGACTGCTCAAACTCCCATCCATCCACTCCGGTCTCGTGTATCTTCGCGTCCACTTGGTAAAATTTCATGCCCTCGGCGGATGCCTCCGTGTCGTCCGTGGCTTCCTTTTCCATGTATTCCGAAGCGTCCATCTCGTCCTTGAGGTAGGCGAGGGCGGCATCGTCGCGGGTGAACTTCTTGAGGGTGTCAACGAGTATCACCGCCACGTCGAACTTCTTGACCGCCGTGAAGGTGAAGCCGCCCTTGTAGTTGAGTTCGATGTAGTCGGCGGCGGCTTCGAGGGACTTTTGCAGCCCGGTGGCGTGGAGCAGGAACTTCTGCTTGCGGTCGCCCACCTCGGCCTGCACCATCCACGTGTGGGGATAGGTGGACTTGTACTCGAAGCCCATGCGCTGCTGGTTGCTCACTTCGACTTCCTTTATGTCGCCAGCCTCCATGTGGAAGCGGATGGCGGCCAGTATGTCCTGCGTTATGAGCGTGCCTGCCGTGTAGAGCATCTCGTGGCGTTCAATGGGGACGACCGTCCCGGTGTCCTCGTCGAGGAACTCTTCCGTCCACTTCCGCATGAGGTCGTGTACGAGGTACTTGTTGAGCATCCGGGCGGGGTCGGATGTCACGTGGCGTTGTTCGGTCTTTCTTGTTTCTGTCATTGCTGTTTGGGTTTAATTGATTACTGTACGTATCTCCCGTATTCTTCCTCGAACTCGGCGAAGTACTGGTCTTGCGGGCTGGGCAGTATGATGCCGTACTCGGCTGCCGCGTCGGCCTGTATGCGGTCGAGGAATTCGCCGAACTCCTTCGTGTTGAGTTGGCTGGAGGTGCGGTTGCATTCTTCCGCCTTGCCGAACAGGAAGCTCGTGTAGGAGAGGAATTTCTTGCAGTATTGGTTGTAGAGGTCGGTCTTCAATTCCTCCGTCACTTCGTTTCCGTGTTCCTTCAATATGCAGGCCAGCCACATCCACAGGAGCTTGTTCTGCGGGAAGGTGCGGTGCTTGTGTTCGCGGCGGATGGTGATGGAGTAGTTGCCGTTGGGCAGCGTGCGCACGGCCTGCCCGAACTGTGCGGCGACTGCGGCGGTGTCCACCTTGCCGTCCGCCTTGCTGAAACGTATGGTCTTGGGCATGGTCAGAACGGCAGGTCGTCGGGTTCTGCTGGCGGCATGGCGGAGACTTGCTCGGGCGTGGGCGGTGCGTACTGCTGCGGGTCGCTCACCTTGAAGTCTCCGCAGAAGTAGTTCACGCCTTCTTTCTGCTCGTCCTTGCGCGGGGCGCAGCTCGCCACGTGGGTATGCCCGAACTTGCCGGGCTCTTTGCGCTCCCATATTTTCAGGTTGAGGTACACTTTGCCGTTGTCGGCTTTGCGGAACAGTTCCCGGGGGATGTCCGTGAGGCAGATGCTTCCGTATAGGTTCATTGCTTTAGTGTTTAGTGATTAATGTTTATTGCTTGTTGAATTCTACCGCTATCTGGGTTTCCGATGATTTGGGGATGGCGGTTATCTCCAGCCCCGAAATGATGTCCACGTAGGGGGCTTTGGGCGATGCGGTTTGCAGCCGCTTCTCGATGGCTTTCAATGCCTCGCTTGCCAGCTCAGCCTCGGCCTTGGCGGCTTTCCAGTCCTCGCTCGCGGAATAGTCGTAGGTGGGTCGCCCCTCCTTGACGGTGATGCGGGCGTTGCGGAAATTGAACGTCTTTTCGCCGTACTTGTCGGCTTCGTTGAGGGCGGATGCCTTGACGGACTTGTCGGCAAGGACTTTCTTGATTACCTGCTCCATCGATTTCAGCAGCACCCATACCTTGAGGGGGTCTTCATAGCCCTCGGTGATGCTCTCCACGAGCAGGGAGGCGAAGTGGTCTTGCTGGCTCTTGGTTTCGGGGAAAAGCGTCAATACGCTCATGGTGGTCATTTCTTCTTCCATTGTCTTGTTGTTATTGGTTAGCTGATTGTTGTTGCATGGTGAGGCGTGCCTTGGCACGTTCCTTTTCGCGTTGGAAATGTTCGTCATGCTTGAAACATGCCCACCTGTCCCACACGGCCACGGCTTCCTGCATGGTCTTGGCTTCCTGCATCTCGCGCTTGGCAAGGAGCAGGTCGGGGTCGTAGTCGGGTTGCGCAGGCTTGCCGGATGTGGCTTGCGTGGTCGTAGTGGGGCGGCTTCCGTGGGTGTACCGCACCGCCCCGGTCTGGTCGGCTACCACAAGCTTGGTTATCTCCTTGTTGTCGTTGTAGCCTATCTCGGACACGTGGAACTTGACGCGGGGGGAGAGGTAGTACCTGCCGTTCGACTGCGAGGCTTCCCCGGTGTTGAGCTTGACGTAGATGAACGGGGAGGTGTACAGCTCGCGCCCGATGCCCCAGTTGAAGCACGCCCGCTTGAAGCTGTCGGACGCCTCGCCCTTTTCCTTCTCGGTGTTGCTCTCCGTTCCGCAGTCGCCCTTGTACACCCATTCGCCCGTGTCGGGGTTCTTGATGCCCACTTCGCAGAACAGGTTTCCCTTGCACTCGTAGTGGCGGCGTTGCCAGTTGAACGCGCCGAAGATTTCATCGAGTATGCGCTGGTCGCACCGCGCGTCCTTGTACAGGAGCAGGACGCAGCCGCTGCCGTCTTTCATCACGCTCTGCACGCGGCATTCTATCTCGTCCGCACGCAATGTCCGTTGTGTCAGTTTTTCGCACATGATTGTTTGTTTTGTCGTTGTCTTGTCTTTGTTCCCCCGCCTTGACCCAACAAGCGCGGGGGAGGGTGGCCAAATACCTCAGGGTTCTCAGGACAGGCGGGTCGCCCCGCTTTGTTCCCGATGCCCGAACCAACTGGCACCGGGAGGGTGCTTGTCTTTCCAAGCTGCCATCCTAAGGCCTCAACGTGCTAAACGCTTCTTTTTATGCCAAACTTTATCTTTATCAATTCAATGATAGCATTATATTGCTTTTCGTAAATTGTCCCGGCGTGGGTTTCTTTCACTTTCTGGGCAAATTCGTCCAAACCGCCCCGGAAGCATCCGCATGTGATTTCGACGCCGCCGCTTTTCATGCGGTAGGCGTGGGTGTGGCGGTTGGCCGAGCCGAAGCAGTCGAAGCCGCAATGGTCGTTGTCACTTGATATTTTTGTGTCGCCGTACACCCATGCGTTGCCGTACACCCTTGCGTCGCCGTACACCCTTGCGTTGCCGTACACCCTTGCGTCGCCGTACACCCTTGCGTTGCCGCACACCCTTGCGTTGCCGCACACCCATGCGTCGCCGTACACCCTTGTGTCGCCGTACACCCATGCGTTGCCGTACACCCATGCGTCGCCGTACACCCTTGCGTTGCCGTACACCCTTGCGTTGCCGCACACCCATGCGTCGCCGTACACCCTTGTGTCGCCGTACACCCATGCGTTGCCACTGTGTGAAAGGTTTTCCTCGCTCTCAATCCATCCGCCTAAGTCGCCTCCTTTTACGTTGTCGAACGAACTTACGGCCTTGATGCGGTGCAGGGTGTGGCCATAGCATTCCAGCGTCTCGTCGGTGAGGATGTATTTCTTCTTTGTTTCCATTGTTATTTGTGTGTTGGTTTTCTTTCGTTCCCCGCGTCCGTTTCAAGGGGCGCGGGGATTGCGGGTCTTTCCCCGCCGCCATCCTACGCTTCCAGTCTTGCCCTTGCTGGCTTCGTGCGGGTTTGGCGACACCCTTGCGCGGGATTGCTTGTCTTTCCAAGCCGTCAGACCAAGCACCTCTGGAGCATGTGCTATTCCTTCGTCACCTTGTACCCTTTCCTTTCCAGCTCGGCAACCATGCGGGCTTCGCGCTCTGCTTCCGCCTCGGCTTTAGTCCTTGTGCCCCGCTTTGATGCCGTCTCGGCGGGGCGGTCGCCCGTCCCGTGCCGTCGCGGAGGGGGAGGGCAGAAAGCTTTCATCTGTGGAATGATTGACTTTCTATAATCCAAATTAAACCTTATCTGTATGTAGTCCTTACATGGCTATGCGTTCGTGCGCGTCCTCGGGGCAGTAGTCGCTGTGGTAGTCGCGCTCGTATTCGTCTGCTTTTTCCTGCTCGCGGGCTTCTTCTTCCAGCTTCATCTCGGCGTACCGCTCGCACAGGTACTTCTTGAAGGCTTTTTCGATGGCTTGCCTGCGGGCGGGGGGCATCTTGGTTGCCGTGAGGCCGTCGCCCTTGCGGGTGTAGGCGTACAGGTGGCAGCGGATGCCGTCCTCTTCCAGCGTGCCGAATTGCGGGAGCACCTCGCTTTCAATCTCGTAGCACATGTTGCCGAGGTAGCAGGAAAAGATGCCTTCATTGCCTTTGAGGTCGAAGTCGTCGGTGCTGTCCACGTCCAAATCGTCCACGAGCAGGTAGGCGATGGCTTGGTTCTCCACGTCTTCCCGGTGGTGTCTCCAATCCTCGTCCACCGAGTATGGTGCGCCGCCCGGCAGGTACTTCCACTTGTAGAAGTCGATGCACCTCATTTTGTCGCCCCGCACCTCCACGAGGCCTTGGTAGCGCGTGCCGTCCTTGTCGAAGTTGATGTTGAACAGCATGGGTCAGTCCTCCTTTTCGTTGATGTATTCCTTGACCGATGCCTTGAGCCACAGCCACAGCCCTATCGTCATGCAGAACGTGACGATGGCAGAGCCTGGTTGATGCCAGCGGGTGAGTGCCGCTATGAACATGCCCACCATGCACGCAAGCATGATGATGATGAAGATGATGTTTCCGATGTTGAAGAGTTTCATATCCGTTACTTGTTTTGTTGTTTGTCCTTGTTGGCCTTTCTTCCTGTCTTTTTCTTGTCCTTAACGCGGACGTAATAGACGCTTTCCCCGCCGTTGTCCCTCGCGAGGCATGAGGGGAAGAAGCGTGCGCACACGTTGGGGTTGGTATGTATGCCCCACTTGCGCAGTATCATTCCAGCCTCGCAACGCCCGCATGGGGAAGCCTTTCCTGTCTTCCGTCTCCATTCCACGGGTCGGATGTCGTATTCCTTGCCGTCCGTCAGCCTAACCTTTACCATTGTATGTTGTTTTGCGTTGTTTTCAAGGGTTTCCCCCGACGCTTCGGGGGAAGCTGCGCCGCGCCCTCGCCGAAACCGTTTGGCGTGTGAAGCGGTTGTTTTCGCAATTCTTGATGAAGCGTTCAAGTTGCGCCTCGGTGAAGCGGTACGCGCCTTTGGGTACTCGCTTTCCGGGGAGCTTCGTGCATTCTATCAGCCCAGCCCGCATGTACTTCGTCACGGTGTCGGGCGACACGTTGAGCCACTTGGCGGCTTCATGTATGTTGAGCGGTTCTTGTGTCATAAGTTCACCGTTATCTTGTCCATGCTGAAAAGCGGGATGCCGATGGTCTTTTCAATCGTTTCCTTTTCATCGGGTCTTATCAAAATCTTTCCGTTCCTCATGTACCGCACGGTCGCCTCGGTCTTGCCCAGTGCTCGGCTTATCTCGGTCATCGCTTTCTTTTTCCCTTCGCTGTCGAACAGCCTCACATACACGTCCAGCTTCCTGCAATCGCGTAGTTCCTTTTCTATCTCTTCCGCCGTCATGGGTCTCTTGAAAGTCATGTTGCGTTCCATTCCTTGTTACGTTATTTGTTTTACGCTGCAAAGGTAATAATATAATTTAGCAATAAAAATTCTTTAACATAGTTTAAGTTTCTTGTTATTTGTTAATTGCCCCAACGGGGGTACTTTTGCATGGTGAAAAAATCCATAAATCAATTTCAAGGGAAAATGAAGAAGTCTATTTTGCTGATATTCACGGTTGCCGCGTGCCTGCAATCGTGCGAGGAGGGCGTAAGCCCGTACAAGGATGCCGACAAGGTGAGCGGGTCAATCAAGGAGATAAGTTTCCAAAGGGAAGTACCCTGCGAGGACGGGAGTGGCACATGCATGGACTACACCGTGTGCGAGGAGAACAAGGTGGAAAGGACTTTCACCAAGGACGTGGAGATATGCGTGGAAATGGTGGAAAGCCCGGTTATAGCCAAATCGGATTACGTGAACCTGCAATTCAGCATAGAACTTCCCGATGAGGTAAGCAGCGAGTTCCTGTATTCGGTGGAGGAGTTTTTCGGAAGTGATTGCGAAATATCGGACGAGGACGCAAAGATAAACCGGGCGTATTTTTACTATTTGGATGGAGAAAGCGGTTCTATGAGCGATTATCATTATATAGAGTGTATGAGCAAGCCGGATGGGTTGCTGTATGAACCCAATATGGTCAACGAAAGCGGCGACTGCGTGGAGACTGGGAACAATCGTGCATGGGTAAAAACGCAAGTGATTTATTATTATTCCGATAGGAAAGTGAACATAAGACACGGTGGAACAGAAGTCAAGTTGAAGAAAGGATGGAACAGGACTGTTTGGAACTTGCGACTTAAACCAAGTGATAGTGGATGGTGCGGTTATTTGCTTTCATACTCAATTTCCACTGACAACATCCCGTCCGATTGCGAATGGGTGATAATAGACGATAACGAAAACATGCGATGAAGAAGTTTCTTTTGATGCTCCCGTTGTTCATGCTTTCGTGTGTGGAAAGCGTGGACGTGTACGTGTCTTTGGAGGACAGGCGGGAGATAGAATACGCGGTTAAGGACTACCTCGGAAACGACTACACGGACATTTCCATTTTGTCCGCCGAAAAGTTTAAGGAAAACAAGGAGTACAAATACTCCTGCTCGGTCAGCGCAAAGACGGTAAAAACCAACAACCTTTTCATAATCATCCTCAACATGAATTACGGCGTGGAAAGATGCACGCTTGACGCTTCCAGTGTGGTCGATAGCGGAAACAATGATAGCGGGGATGATGAAGAAGTCGGCACTTGCTACTGCGGTGCGAAAAACAAGACGGGCGGGTATTGCAAACGGAAAGTAAAATGCGGTACTCGGTGCTGGCAGCATAAAAACCAATAGACATGGACAAACTTTATGGCAGATATAACCCGTACACGAAGTACGGACGCAGAAAGGCGAGGGAGGAAGCGCAAAGGCGCATAGCCAACTACACGCCCGAAGAAAAGGCGGAATACGACAAATTTCATGCGGGGTGTTCCGTGCTGATATTCGTCGCGTTCATCATCGTGTGCGTGCTGATTGCGGTGATAGCGGGCCCGGAAGCGTTGATAGAATGGCTAAAATGATACGATATGGAAGAAGATGTTATAGGACCGATATTAGTTGCATCGGCATTCATCGCCGTAATCATAGGCGCATTTGGCAAGGGAAAGAAGATAGGTTTTTGGGGCGCGTTCCTGCTTTCGTTCTTCTTCACCCCGCTTGTCGGGATACTTGTCGTGATATTTTCCAAGTCCAAGGCGGAAATGGAGCGGGAGGCAAGGAGCTACAGGATACAGCAGGCTCAAAGGGAAGCCATCGGACGGATGGAAGCCCGGCAAGCAACATCGAACATGGTGGACGAGCTTGCCAAGCTGCAAATGCTGCTTGAAAAGGGCGCAATCACGCGGGAAGAGTTCGACAGCATGAAAGCGTCCGTTATGAAACGGACAAGCGAGTTTGACGAATGGAACGAATGGTACAACAAGGATTAAACACAATATAGATATGAAAAAGGCATTGTTATTATTGTTCCCGCTATTCATGGCGGCATCGTGCGTCACCGTGAAGCAAGGCTACTCGGTAACGGCGGAGGCGACGAACTACGGCAGGTACATGCAAAAGGGCTTCTACATCACGGAAGCGTCGTCCGTCAGCTTCGACTACACACCGGTAGGGCACATCCGCGTGGAGGTCACGCCGGGATACGAGAAAGAGGAAAGGACGAGCACCACGTACGGCAACGAGACGTACTCGGAAAGCCCCTACCAAAAGACTTCCTACGTGTACGGCAACAAGCTGATTTACGCCGACATCTACGATGCCCTTGACAGGATGATCGAGGAATGCTCCAAGATGGGCGCGAACGGCGTGATATGCCTACAGGTGCGGTACGAACCCGCAATCACGGCATCGAGCATCTACGTGAACGGCCAGTCCACGCAAGAGCGGGCGTTCAAGATAACCGTGGACGGTATGGCCATAAGGAAGTGATTTTTTTGACACCCCTCGCACGCAACCAGTTAGATACAAGCCCGGTAACAAATCCCTCCCTTTCCGCAGAAGCACGTCCTGCCTTACAGATAAAGCAGGGCGTGCTTTTATTTTTTCTTTGACAAAATAGTCGTACATTTGCCCATCCTAATCAAAAACTTCTCATTTATGAAAAAGCATTTCCTTTATCCGCTTTTCGTTGCGGGAGCGACCGCGGTGCTTTGCTCGTGCCAGCCTACCGAGTTGGAAACCGAATCTTACCAGTTGACCCACACCTTCCTGCTGACGGAGGATTCCACCCAAGGCATTTTGGAAGTGGACCTGCACGCGACTTTACCGGTTGCCTTCCATGACGAAGCGGTGTTGCAACGCGTGCGGGAAGACCTCGTAACCGCAACGTTCGGCGAGAAGTATGCCGTTTGCTCCAACCAGGACCTGCTGCCCCGCTTCGTCGAGGACATGTATGCCGACTACCAAGCGGAAAACCTGCCCTACGTGCAACGGATGAACGATGAGGGAACTACCCTGTCGCTCAATAACGAATACATGATAAACATCACAACCGTACCGCAAAATGACGGACGCATTTACTCCTGCGTCATCGAGGAATACAGCTATATGGGCGGAGCACACGGCGTACAAAACTTTCAATGCCGCTCATACGACCTGACCAACGGCAACCGCCTGACGGAACGCGACCTGTTCAACGACGGGTATGAACAACCGCTCACCGACTTGCTCATCAAGCATATCGAACAAGCCACCCAAGAGGCCGGACACTCCATTGCCGACTATTGGACGGACGACATTGCCCCCAACGGCAACTTCACCGTGCATGACAACGGGCTGCGCTACGTGTTCAACCCCTACGAAATAGCCCCTTACGCGATAGGCGAAACCGTGGTGGATCTTCCATTCGAAGAACTGCAAGGGCTGCTGAAAGATGACAACCCGGCAAACTACTTGTACAATTAATAATTAATGACGAACAATTAACAGTGCAAGTCCGCACTTGTTTACTCGTTTACTTGTCAACTTGTTTACTCTCTCGTAACTCATAAACATATGGACAATTTTGCTGAATTAGTCAAACACCGTCGCAGCATCCGCAAGTACTTGCCAAAGGCGGTAGAACCCGAAAAGATAGAACGCATCACCCGCACAGCCCTGATGTCGCCGGCATCGAAGCGGAGTAACCCGTGGGAATTTATCGTGGTGCAGGACCGTGACATGCTGCACAAGTTGTCGGAATGCCGCCCCTTCGGCTCCAAGCTGGTAGAGGGAACGCCCCTCGGCATCGTGGTCACTGCCGACACCACCAAGAGCGACGTGTGGATGGAAGATGCCTCCATCGCCGCCCTCATGCTGCAATTACAGGCGCAGGATCTGGGGCTGGGCAGTTGCTGGGTGCAGGTGTATGGCCGCGAAAAGGAGGACGGCGTAACCGCCGAGGAATATGTACGCGGCTTGCTGGGTATCCCCCCGCATTATGCCGTGCTCAACATCGTTTCCATCGGCTACCCCGACGAGGAACGCCGCCCCTACGACGAAGCCAAACTGCCCTACGACAAGATTCACAACGAAACGTTCTGACCCGACATGAAAAAAGACAGTCGCTTGTCGTGGGGCGTGACGCTCCTCTTCTTCGGTATCCTTTACCTCGTCCGGCAACTGGGCATCGTGCCGCCCCAAGCGGCCGATGTGCTGTACGACGTGAGGAACTACCCCATCTTCATAGGCATCATTTTCCTGATATGCTACCGCACCAAAAGCGTGGGCTGGATATTGCTGCTGATGGGTTTGCTGCTGCGCGTGAACGAACTGGTCAAGCTCACCAGCCAATGGTCCAACTACATCTGGCCCGCCCTGCTCATCGTGGCGGGGGGCATCCTGGTATTCGGAGTAAAGAAAGGCAAAAGCTGAACAACGTAAGGGCACATGGACAAGGTAATATTCATAGGAGCCGGCAACGTGGCCTGCCACCTGGCACCCGCTTTACACGAGGCCGGGTATGACATCGTACAGGTGTTCAGCCGCACGGAACCTTCCGCCCGCAACATGGCCGAACAAATCGGCGCACGCTTCACTACCGACCTTGCCACCATCGATCCCACGGCAGACGTGTACCTGTACGCCGTGACCGACAGTGCCTTGCCCGAACTGGCCGCCCGCGTCAATGCTCCCGATGCCCTCCACCTGCACACATCGGGCAGCATGGGGCTGGACGTGTTTGCCGGTCATGCCCGGCATTTTGGCGTGCTTTACCCGTTGCAGACCTTTTCCAAACACAAAGCCGTCCGCTTTCCCGAAATAAACTTTTTCATCGAAGGAAACGATGATTTCGCACAGCGCAAAGTGCGGGAAATAGCCTCCGCCCTCAGCCGCCACGTGCAGGAACTGGACTCCGCCGGGCGCAAACGGATGCACTTGGCCGCCGTGTTTGCATGCAACTTCACCAACCATCTATATGAAATAGCCGCCGAGCTGCTGGCCGAAGCAGGCATCGACTTCCGCGTGATGTTGCCCCTCATCGACGAGTCCACCGAAAAAATCAAGACCCTCAGCCCCTACGAAGCCCAGACGGGTCCCGCCGTGCGCAACGACCGCAACATTACGGACAAGCACCTGGCACTGCTGGCTGGCAAACGGGACTTGTCAACCCTTTACCGCCTGCTGACCGACGACATCCATGCCATCCACCAAAAAGGACAAAACCCATGAGACCTTACCTGCAACTCATCCGCATCCCCAGCCTGCTTTTCATCGCCTTGACGCTGCTGCTCATGCGCCAGGCGGTCATCGTGCCCATCCTGCAAGTGTACGGCTTCGCCCCTACCCCTCCCGGCTTGCGATTGTGCCTGCTCATCGCCGCCGCCCTGTGCATCGCCGCCGGGGGGTATATATTAAATGATTATTTCAACGTCAAGGCGGATGCCATCAACCGGGCGGACAAGCTCGTCATCACCCGTCAGATAAGCAAAGAGAACGCCATGCGCCTGTACCAGGTGCTCACCGGGGCGGGCATCGCGTGCGGACTGCTACAGGCCTACCTGTCGCACAGCTTCACGCTGGCATTCATCTTCATCGTCACGCCCGGCCTGCTGTGGTTCTACGCCTCCAACTACCAACGCCAGTTCCTCATCGGCAACGCGGTCATCGCCTTCTGCGCGGCACTCGTACCGCTCACAGCGGCCATCAGCGAGATGGGTTTCCTGCAAGCCGCCTATGGAGAACTTCTCTACACCACCCCCATCCCCCGCACCATCTATGGCTGGGCTGGCGGTTTCGCCACAGGCGCATTCCTGCTGGCGTGGATACTGACCCTCGTGCACGACATGGAAAACGAACCCGGCGACCGGGAAATGGAATACCGTACCCTGCCCGTGAAATGGGGCATACGCCGCAGCAAAATATTCCTCTGCATCTTGGTTGCGCTGACCTGCATCGCATTATACCTGGCCGGGCATCTGTGCATTCCGTTCGATGGCACGCTCACACTGCGCTATATCCTGTTCGGGCAAATCCTGCCGCTCGCCCTGCTGGTCGTGCTCGTCATCAAAGCCAGGCAACCAGCCGACTACCGCCAAGTCGCCTACTTAGCATGGTTTGCCTTGCTGACAGGCGCATTGTACAGTTTCATTTTTTATTATTTGCAAGCCAAAACCTATGGCATCAGCCTGTTCGGCTTGTTTATCGTGAGATGACCTCCCAAAAATCGTAAATCATAAATCGTAAAATTATAAATCAACATGACACGAACAACTAAAATCGCATCCATTCTTTCCATCGCCGTGGCAGTGGCTTTGGCCGCTTTCGTTTATTTCAAGTTCTATTTTGTATTCGGCGAAGGAGTAAAAGCCGGTGAGCTCAACTACTTGGTACGCAAAGGCTACATTTTCAAAACCTACGAAGGCAAGCTGATCCAGACCGGTTTCCGGGGACAGCAAGCAGGCACCATCCAATCTTACGAATTCGAATTTTCCGTAGAAGACAAGGAACTGGCCGAAGAACTCATGCGTTCCGGCGGGAAAAGCCTGGAACTGCACTACCGGGAATACCTCGGTGCCCTGCCATGGAGGGGATTCAGCAAATTTGTCGTGGACAGCATCGTCTCGGAAGACCCCGCCAGTGATTACAATTTGGACACCCGTCCCGGACGATAACGCTACCCGGCCGAAATTTTCAGGTAAAATTTCTCCATGTAAAAGAAAATCTATACTTTTGTCCGTTCAAAAAAAGAAACAGTTCATTTAACAAACAAAAAGCATTGGTATTATGGCTAAGCAAGCAGATAATAAGAAAGACGAATTCGAAGCAGTCCAAGAGGCGTTAGGCACATCAGAGGCGTTCATTGAGAAATATCAGAAACAGCTTTTAATCGGCGTAGGCATCGTGGTGCTGCTGGTTTTAATCGTGCTTTCTATCCGCAATTTCTACCTTGCCCCCCGCGAAGTCACGGCATCAAACGAAATGTATAAAGCGCAAACCTACTTCGCCACCGACTCGTTCAACTTGGCTCTGAACGGCGATGAAGTGGATTGCATCGGTTTCAAGAACATCGCTGCCGACTACAGCATAACTCCGTCGGGCAACTTGGCCTCCGCTTATGCCGGTATCTGCTATTATAAATTAAATGATTACCAGAACGCCATCAAGTACCTGTCGCAATTCGACGGCGATGATTCGTACTTGACCACCGCCGTAATCGGCCTGATGGGCGACTGCTACGTGGGCTTGGGTGACAATGCGAAAGCTATCAGCTACTTTGCGAAAGCTGGCAGTTTGAAAAACAACGTCATCAGTCCCATTTACCTGAAAAAGGCCGGGCTGGCCTATGAAGCCGACAACCAACCGGCCAAAGCCGAAAAATGCTACAAGGAAATCAAGGACATCTACCCCGAAAGCCAAGAGGCATCGGACATCGATAAATACATTGCACGGGTGGCGAAATAACCACACACGGCAACTTCCTGTTTCATCCCTATGTCTACGCAGAATTTATCCGCCTATAACGAGCAAGAGCTTCCCTCACAGGAAGCTCTTGCCGGTCAAAGATACGCCATCGCCGTGGCCGATTGGAATCCGAACGTGACCCACGCCTTGCTGGCCGGTGCTTTCGACACCCTGACGGCACACGGGGTTAAACAAGACAGCATCACCGTGGTGCACGTGCCAGGCACATTCGAACTGACCTTTGCTGCGGCACAATTGGCGAAAAAGCACCCCAAGCCAGATGCTGTCATCGTGCTCGGTTGCGTCATACAAGGCGAGACCCCCCACTTCGACTATGTGTGCCAAGGAGTGACTACTGGCGTGACCAAGCTGAATGCCGATGGCTGTACTCCTATCATATTCGGCGTGCTGACCACAAACACCATGCAACAGGCTTTAGACCGCGCTGGTGGCGTACACGGCAACAAAGGCGTGGAAGCAGCCATCACCGCCATAAAAATGTCGAACATTATTTGGTAGTATCCGCTTAAATTCCTACCTTTGCGCCGCTTTTAAAGGAAAGCAATCGGGCAGTTACCAGAGTGGCCAAATGGGGCAGACTGTAAATCTGCTGGTTTTTACCTTCGGTGGTTCGAATCCATCACT
>CASFUX010000188.1 GCA_949297975.1 uncultured Bacteroidales bacterium | reverse complement strand
CTGGAGCGAATGGGCGACAAGTCCGCACGCAATATTATAATAGGTATAAGAAATTCGGCGCAAGTGCCCTTTGAGCGCGTGGTCTATGCCCTCGGCATCCGCTTCGTGGGCGAAACCACCGCCAAGAAGCTGGCCTACGCCTTCAAGAGCATGGACGCGCTGGCACAGGCCACCCGCGAACAGCTCATGGCGGTGGACGAGGTGGGGGCACGCATCGCCGACAGCGTGCTGGCGTGGTGCGCCGACCCGCGCAACCGCGACATCGTGGAGCGGCTGCGGGCGCAAGGGCTGCAAATGGCCCTCACCGACGACCAGCTGCAAGCCCACAGCGACCGCCTAGCGGGGATGACGGTGGTGGTGAGCGGCAAGTTCGCCCGCCATTCGCGCGACGAGTACAAGACGATGATAGAGCAACACGGGGGCAAGAACACGGGCAGCGTGTCGTCCAAGACCTCACTCATCCTCGCGGGCGAAAACATGGGTCCGGAAAAGCTGAAGAAAGCCGAGAAACTGGGCATCCGCATCGTGGGCGAAGACGAGTTCCTCGCTATGCTCGCCGAGGGGGAATGAACGAAAGTTACACAAGGAAACATGAGGAAAATACAGAGACACACAGAGTTTTATTATCCGACAATCGCTAATGGGTTCGTCATTTCGACCATAGGGAGAAATCTCCTTCGATAATATGCTTCTGCCAACTTTTGAGATTTCTCCCTACGGTTGAAATGACGGCGGATGGATATGCGATACTGATACTCTGTATATCTCGGTGTAACCTCCAACTTTTATAATGAACATCGCATGAAACAATGGATATTCAACCGCGCCGCACGCCGGTGGCCGCGCCGCCACCCCAGGCAAGCGCGATTCGTGACCTACGCCGCCGCACGCAGCATCCGACTGCTGTACGTGAGCGACGGCACGGACGCTGACATACACGCCATCGTACAACAATTGGCCGCCGACGGCAAGCAAGTGGAAGCCTGGGGATACCTGCCCGGCAAACCGCTGCTCCTCGCCGACGGGTTGCACCGCTTCACCCGCCGCGACCTCACCCCGTGGGGACGACCCCGCCGCCGCGTATTGGAACAGATGGACGCGCAGCCCGCCGACTTGCTCATCGACCTGAGCACCACCGACACTTGGCCCCTGCTCCATGCCGTGCTCACCGCCCGCGCCACGATGAAAGCAGGCTCGCGCACGACGCATCCGGGACTGTACGACTTCGTGCTCCAAACCGGGACAGACAGCCAGGCGGCGGACGGCGGACAGGTGCGCTACATCTTCGACCAAGTAATTTTTTACCTGAAAAATATACGAACAAGCGATTAAAGCCGTATTTTTGTACCGAATTATCACAGAAGGAAGAGACAAGATGGCCGACAAGAAACTTACGGGAATGGGCGTGGCCCTCATCACGCCGTTCAAACAAGACGAATCGATAGACTACGACGCGCTGGCGCGGCTGGTGGAGCACCTGCTGAAAAACCAGGCCGACTACCTTGTGGTATGCGGCACCACGGCCGAGACCCCTACCCTCACCGACGAGGAACGCGACGAGCTGACCCGCTTCGTCATCCACCGCGTGGCAGGCCGCTGTCCCATCGTGCTGGGGGTGGGCGGCAACAACACCCGCGCCGTGGTGCAGCGGCTGGAGCGTGAGAACCTGTCGGGCGTGGATGCCATCCTATCCGTCACTCCCTATTACAACAAGCCCTCGCAGGAAGGGCTTTACCAGCACTACGCCGCCATCGCCCAGGCCTCGCCCGTGCCCGTGGTGCTGTACAACGTGCCGGGGCGTACCGGCGTGAACATGACGGCGGACACTACCTTGCGCCTGGCACACGACTTCCCCCGCATCTGCGCCGTGAAGGAAGCCTCGGGCAACTTCACCCAGATAGACGACATCATCAAGCGCAAGCCGGCGGACTTCCAGGTCATCTCGGGCGATGACGGCATCACCTTCCCGCTCATCACGCTCGGAGCCGTGGGGGTCATCTCGGTCATCGGCAACGCCTTCCCGCGCGAATTCGGGCGCATGGTGCGCCTGGCCTTGGCAGGCGACTACGACAACGCGCGGCTCATCCACCACCACTTCACGGAGCTGTTCCAACTGCTCTTCGTGGAGGGCAACCCCGCCGGGGTCAAAAGCATGCTCGCCCTCATGGGCTTCATCGAAAACAAGCTGCGCCTGCCCCTCGTGCCCAACACCATCAAGACCTACGAAAAGATACGCCTTGTGCTGGGCGAGCTTAACGCCACAGTAAACTAACCCCCCAAACTACCCCCAACCCCCTGAAGGGGGCTTTTGATTTTAACCGCAGAGGTTCATTTATTTAATCGCAGAGAGTTTTTATTTTAACCGCAGAGAGCGCAAAGGGCGCAAAGGATTGATGAGACACTTAAATCCTTTGCGCCCTTTGCGGTTAAAATTATCTATCAGACGCGGCGTGCCGCGTCTCTACCCATTGCGGTTAATTTAAAGGAGGCCTTCGCTCCAGCAGCACGACGTTTTCCACGTGGTGCGTGTGGGGGAACATGTCCACCGGCTGCACGGCTGCCACGCGGTAAGCCCCGTCCAACAAGGCGAGGTCGCGGGCTTGGGTGGCGGGGTTGCAGCTCACGTACACGATGCGTTGCGGGGCAGCCTGCAACAACGTCTCCACCACGTCCGGATGCATCCCGGCGCGGGGCGGGTCGGTGATAATCACGTCCGGGCGGCCATGCCGTGCGATGAAGTCGGCGGTGAGGATGTCCTTCATGTCCCCGGCATAGAACAACGTGTTACCGATGCCGTTGAGGGCGGAATTCACCCGCGCATCCTCGATGGCCTCGGGCACGTACTCGATGCCGATGACCTGCCTCGCCTGCCGTGCCACAAAGTTGGCGATGGTGCCTGTGCCCGTGTAGAGGTCGTACACCAGTTCGCTGCCTGTCAGCCCGGCGAAGCGGCGTGCCACCTTGTACAGCTCGTATGCCTGGGCGGAGTTGGTCTGGTAAAACGACTTCGCCCCAATCTTGAAGCGCAACCCCTCCATCTCCTCGTAAATGCATTCCGAGCCGTGGTACACGTGCACCTCCAGGTCGGTGATGGTGTCGTTGGCCTTGCCGTTGATGACGTAAAGTAAGGACGTGATTTGCGGGAACATGCCAAGCAAATGGTCGAGCAAGGCCTCGCGTGCCGGACGGTCCTCGCGGGCAAAGACCATCACCAGCATGAGGTCGCCCGTGGAGGCGGTGCGCACCATCATAGTGCGGAGGAAGCCCTCCTGCGCCCGCAGGTCGAAGAACGCCAGCCCGTGCTCCAGCGCGTAGCGGCGCACCTCGTTGCGGATGCGGTCGGACACCTCGTCCTGCAACCAGCACTCCTCGATGTCGAGCACCTTGTCGAACATGCCGGGGATGTGGAAGCCCACCGCGTTCATGGTTTCGAACTGCTTGCCTTCGCGCACCTCGTCCCACGTCATCCAACGCTTGTTGGAGAAGGTGAACTCCAGCTTGTTGCGGTAACGCTCCGTACGGGCCGAGCCGATGATGGGGCTGATGGGCGGCAGCTCCACCTTGCCGATGCGTGCGAGCGCGTCCGCCACCTGCTGCTGCTTGCAGGCCAACTGATCCTCGTAGGGCAGCATCTGCCACTTGCAGCCGCCGCATACGCCGAAGTGGCGGCACACGGGCTGCACACGGCGGGGCGAGAGCTGCCGCACCTGCGTCACCACGGCCTCCATGTAGCGGTGCCGCTTTTTCGTCACCTGCAAGTCCACCACATCGCCCGGCACGGCGAAGGGCACGAACACCACCACGTCGTCCACCCGGGCTATCGCCTTGCCCTCGGCGGCCAGGCCGGTTATCGTCACATTTTCCAACACAGGAAGGGGTTTCTTCTTTCGAGCCATGAGATTATTTCAGATTTCAAATTGCAGATTGTTTCCCGCAGATAGCGCAGATGAGTGCTTGCTCCTTGCCTCTGCCCGTAGGGCGATGCCCTACGCTGAGTGCCACAAGGCCGTTGGCCTTGGACTTTCACCTTTGTACTTTCAACCTTTCTATCGCGCTTGCAAAGATAGTGAAAGCCGGGGGCAAAGCAATCGGGTTTGCCCTAAATAACGTGAGTTCGGCATAAGGACAAGCATCCTTTTCGTATTTCCTTTGCATGGTTTTTCTGGTTTGTCAGCATGACTTTTCCAATTTCTGCTGAGAAATTTTACAGCCCACAGTTATGGGTTATACAAGCCCAGGGTTCGAATCCCTGTCTTTCCGCGAACGCCCTGCAAGGCGGTGAGAGATAGCAAGATGCGTGCATCGCGTCTTGCTATCTCCCGTTTTGTCGGGACAAACAAGGGACAAAAAACTTTTACGCCGGTGGCCCCATCGGCGTAAAAAAAAAATGTCGTCACCCCGCAACACCTCCCCCGCGCCGAGCGCAGGCGGCTACCTCCCCGCCGTGCTCAAGGAATACCCATCAGGCTGGCTCATCGAATACTACGTCACCCACCCGCAGACGGGCAAGCTCGCCCGGCGCAAGGTGAAGCTCACCCGCATCGTCTCGCGCTACGCCCGCAAGACGGACGCACGCCGACACGCCGCCGGGATGATTGCCCACATCAACGAGCAGCTGGCCGGGGGATGGAACCCCTTCCTCGAAGGAGAGGACGCGCGGATGTACGAGCGGCTCACCGACGTGGCCGACCGCTTCCTCTCCAGCCGCCGCCGCGAGCTGCGCCCAGCCACCGTGCGCACCTACGACTCGGTCGTGGGCCTCTTCGCCCGGTGGTGCGACGAGCGTTTCCCCGGCATGTACTCCTCCGTGTTCGGGCGGGGGCACGCCGTGCGCTACATGGACTACCTGTACGACGAGCGGGGCGTGGGAGCGGCCACCTACAACAACACGCTGAAGGTGCTGCGCCTGCTCTTCACGTGGATGCGCGAGCGGTGCTACACGCGGCAAAACCCCTTCGAGCAGGTCAGGGCCAAGGCCCGGCGCGGCAAGCGGCGCACGCTCGTCCCCCGCGAGACGAGGGCGGAGATAGCCCGCTACCTCACGGAACACGGGCGCGGCGGCTTCCTGCTGGTGTGCCGCCTGGTCTATAACAGCCTCATCCGCCCCGGCGAAATCAAGCAACTGCGCGTGGGCGACGTGAACCTCGCCGCCCACTACATCACCGTGCCGGGCGAGGTGGCCAAGAACCACAAGACGCGCCTGGCCTCCATCACCCCCGCCATCACCGAGGCGTTGGAAGCGATGAAGCTCGAACGCTTCCCGAAGGACTACTACCTGCTGGGCGGCCACCTCGCGCCCTCGAAGGAGCCGATGGGCACGCGCCGCCTGGCCAAGGAATGGGACCGCCTGCGCCGCGACCTCGCCCTGCCGCCCGAGATGCAGCTGTACAGCCTGAGGGACACGGGCATCTTCGACATGCTGAAGGCGGGCATCGACGACCTGAGCGTGATGCAGCACGCCGACCACTCCAGCCTGGACATCACCACCATCTACGCCAACCACCGCGACCCGCACCTCACCGAGCGCATCTGGCGCGACGCGCCGGAGTTCTGAGAAGCGGAAAGGGCGGGCGGCCCCGTGCGATGGGAGCCGTCCGCCCTTTTTCCTGTTATATATTATAAATATGCACGCGTCATTTCCCGCCCGCGCCGGAGACGGTGCGGTGGTTGGACAGGATGCGGTTGAGGTAGCAGTCGGGGGCATGGCGGTCGTACACGGCATACCACGTGGTGCGGCGGTTGCGGCGGTAGGCGTACGCGCAGGCTCCCCACTGGCGGTGGGAGGCGTAGCGGGCGGGGGCGTGGTACGCCAGGCGGTCGATGGAGTTGAAGGCGCGGTAGAGGTCGTCCTTGTACTCCAGGGCGTGCGCGTAGTCCATGTGCCGCTGGCCGTCGGCCGTGCACCAGTTGACCAGCCCGTCGAATATTTCCTCCAGGTCTTCTACTGCCTGTTCATTCCAATATACCATATTGCCTGCATAATTCGTCCAACCTTTCGCGTGATGTGCGGTATGCTTCCTCCGGGGTCATGTAGTCTTCGGGTGGATACCGCAGGCTTTCATTACAGCACGCCATATTTCCTGCATGTTTCGTCGAATGAGCGGCTCAGCCTCTCGTATGCTTCCTCCGGGGTCATGTAGCCGGGCGGCGGGCAGCCTCCCTCGGCGGGGTTGTGCACCTGCACGCCTTTCCGGGCGCGGCGTGCCTCGTCCAGGATGCGGTGGCCTGCGGGGGTGCGGTCGTCCACGGTGATGGTGATGTTCATGATTGTCGTCCTCCTTGTTTGGTTTCGCTTTGCAAATGTAGGGGTTTTCTCCTTGTAAAGCAAGGGGCGTAAAGCAGGGAAGCCGCCCTCACCGAAAAGTGGGGGCGGCTTCCTTTGTCTCTTGTTTCCGACCTAAAGCCTTGCGTGGTGCGGACGGGACGGCCGCGTGGTGATGTGTGGGGAAGGAATACGCTTACATGTGTCCATAACGAAGAGAGATAAACTGATTATATGCTGGGGATATAAAAACAGTTTCGTACCTGTTGACGGGGCAAAGATAGGCTTTTCGGCGGGAGTTGGTGCGGGGCGCGGACAATGCGGACGTTTGCGGACTTTGCGGACGGGCGGGGGCTTGCTTTTTCATCCTTTCACACGCCCAGTACCATGCTGGCGGGCATGATGCGCTGGATGTACACCGTGTCGTCCACGATGGTGTATATGATGGCCGTGTTCTTGTAGTTCACGCGGCGCACGTCCGCCCCGTACCGTTCTACCAGCAGGTCGTTGAAACGGCGGGAGTACCTTTCCGGATTGGTTTTCAGCTCGGCTATCTTGCGCCGGATGCCCTTGACGTAATCGCGCGTGACGGTCTTGCTCCTGCTCTTGTCGTACACGTAACGGACGATGTCTTGCTGGTCGGCAACGGCATCTTCCATGTATCTTATCTTGTAACGTTTCATTGGCAGATTTCCTCTATCTTGCGGTCGAACTCGGCGAAGAACTCTTCTTCCGTGTACCACTTCTGCCCGGCTATCTCGGGGGGCAGGGGGTATTCCACCTTGACGGTCTTGGGGTGGCGTTCCAGCTCGCGGGCGATGCGGCGGCCGGTGGGGGTGTCCAGGTTGATGCGTGCGATGGCTTCCATATGCTTTCCTCCTTATGTGCTTGTGGGTTATTTCTTGAACAGGTCGGAGTGCGTGCCGGTGCGCACCAGCGTGACGAGGCGCAGCACGGTGTCCTTCCTGTAGATGAGCAGCCAGTCAGGGTTGATGTGGCACTCGCGATGCCCCCTATACTCGCCCGTGAGCTTGTGGTCATGCAAGGATGGCGGCAGCACTTCGTTGTTGGCGATGCGCCGTACCACGTCGAGCAGTTCCTCCACTGGCAGCCCGCGTCTCATAGCAAGCTTCAAGTCCTTCTCGTATTTATTGGTTGTCTTGATTCCAAATGTCATACACGTGCTTTTTGAAGTCCTCGAAGTCCTTGTAGTAATTCAGTTTCCCCCGGTCGGCGGCGCGGATGGCGCGGCGGGTGGCGCGGTTGGGCACTTCGTCCACTTCCACGCCTTCCTCGCGCAGGAGTTCCTGCAACTTGTCGCCGTACTTCTTCCAGTTGAACGTGACGGACTTTACCGAGCCGTTCAGGTTGCGGTTGAGCGTGATGCCTGTTGTTGCCATGATTGTTTCCTCCTATAGTTTTGGTTTCGCTTTGCAAATGTAAGATAATTTATCTTGT
>CASFUX010000187.1 GCA_949297975.1 uncultured Bacteroidales bacterium | reverse complement strand
GATCACGGCTTTGGCCTCATCCGCACCATTTTCCACAGCCGCACTTGCCAGCGGTTGTTCCGCCTGGTGCCGCCCCAGTTGGGGCAAAACTTCGGTTATGCCTGGGCGAAGAAAAACCGCGAGCGGCTCACGCCCGAAGAGAAGGAGTACAAGGGTGAGGCAGGCGAACCCCTCGTGCGCTATGCCAAACGCTACTTCGAGGAACACCCCGACGTGGACATTATCGTGTTCGGCCACCGGCACATCCCGCTCGACTTGCAACTGGCGAACGGCAAGCGGGTGGTCATTCTCGGCGATTTCGTGAATTTGTTCACCTACGGCGTGTTCGACGGGGAGAACTTCTGGCTGGAGAGTTTCTAAGGGGAACCGGTACGCCAAGATGCACGACGCGGAGGATAACGGGTTGTTATCCTCCGCGCCGCTGTGTTTTGATGTCGTTTGTCAGTCGCAGTTCGAGTCGGGCACCGACTTTGAGTCGATGGTGATGAGGTCGTCCTTGATACCCAAGGCGGTGAGTTGTGCCTTCGTCTGTTCTTCGGCATCCTTGATGTCGTTCTTGGTGGTGCGCACGTATTCCGACACGCTGATGGGCTCGCCGGTCAGCGGGTTTTCGGCCGAGACTGTTATTTCGTAACATCTTTCCTTGTTGGCGCATGAGCTGAACGCCATGAGCGCGCCAACCACGGCGGCTCCTAAAATCGCTTTTTTCATTGCTTAAATCTTTTGTTAAACATATTGTGGAATGTCGTGCAGTGGGCTGTGCCAATGCACGGACAAAGATAGATGGAATAATTATGTAAACCAAATTATTTTGCGCTTTCTCCTTGGGAAGGATTTTGTGCTTCTTCCCCTATCAGCGTGGCGGCCGAGGAGGCGGTGATGCGCACCCGCACGGTGTCGCCCATGCGGTGCGTGCTACGGGGAAACACTACCATTTTGTTCTGCGAGGTACGTCCGCACAGTTGTTCGCGCGACCGCTTGGAGAAGCCTTCCACCAGCACGTCAAATTCGCGTCCCACGTCGCGGCGGTTGCTGGTGGCGGACAATTCGTTTTGTAGTTCGATGATTTCGGCCAAGCGGCGCAGTTTCACCTCTTCGGGCACGTCGTCGGGCAGGTGGCGGGCGGCGTAGGTGCCGGGCCGCTCGGAGTATTTGAACATGAATGCCGAGTCGAATCCCACTTCGCGCATGAGCGACAGGGTGTCGCGGTGGTCGTCCTCCGTTTCGCTGTGGAAGCCGCAGAACACGTCCGTGCCGATGGCGCAGTCGGGCAGGATGCGCCGGATGGCCGCGATGCGGTCCAGGTACCATTCGCGGGTGTATTTGCGGTTCATCAGCTTCAGGATGCGGTTGCAGCCCGACTGCACCGGCAGGTGGATGAAGCGGCACAGGTTGGGGTGGGCGGCGATGGCTTCCAGCGTGCGGTCGCTCATGTCCTTGGGGTGCGAGGTGGTGAAGCGCACGCGCATGTCCGGCACGGCCTCGGCCACGGTGGCCAGCAGGTCGGGAAAGTCCACCGTGCACCCGTCCGCCCCCTCGAAGCGGTACGAGTTCACGTTCTGCCCCAGCAGGGTCACTTCGCGGTAGCCTTTGGCCTGGAGGTCGCGCACCTCGTGCAGGATGCTTTCCGGGTCGCGGCTGCGTTCGCGTCCCCGGGTGTAGGGCACGATGCAGTACGAGCAGAAGTTGTTGCATCCCCGCATGATGGACACGAAGCCGCTCACGGAGCGTCCGATGCGGGCGGGCAGCACGTCGCGGTAGGTCTCGGTGGTCGATAGCTGCACGTTGACGGCCCGCTCGCCCCGCTCGGCGGAGGCCATGAGGTGGGGCAAGTCCAGGTAAGCGTCCGGCCCCGCCACCAGGTCCGCGCCGAGCGTGGTCACCAGCCCGTCCTGCACGCGTTCGGCCATGCAGCCTATCACGCCCACCACCAGCCGGGGGCGTTGACGCTTGAGGGACTGGAAGTATTTGAGCCGCTGCGCCACTTTTTGTTCGGCATTGTCGCGTATGGAGCAGGTGTTTATCAGGATGGCGTCCGCCTGGTCGATGCGGTCGGTCAGGGCGAAGCCGTCCGTTTGCATGATGGCGGCCACCACCTCGCTGTCGGCCACGTTCATCTGGCAGCCGTGGGTCTCGATGAAAAGTTTCTTTTCGGTCATGGTTCCAATATTTGGGGGAGGGGGAGAGAGAAGCACACGGATTGGCACGGATTATACGGATAGACACGGATTTGTCATCAGCAGATTGCGCAGGCGAGCGCAGATGGTTCGTTTGTGTGGCTTGCGCTCAATCCAATCCGTGATAATCTGTATAATCCGTGCAATCCATGTGCTTAATTCACCCTTCCATTCCCTGCAAAAGTACAACATCTTTTCTATCGGGGCAAAAACTCGCCCGCACATTCCTCCCGGCTGACCGGCACTCTGTAATAAAGGTAGCTTTTCCCCTTATCCGGGTTGCGGCGGTATGGGGAAATAGGCGTACTTTTGCATTTGTAAAAACAGAAACAATGAAAGTACTCTTAATCAATGGAAGCCCCCGGGCGGAGGGCAACACTTACGTGGCCTTGTCCGAGGTGGCGAAGGCCCTTGAGGCGAATGGGGTGGAGGCGGAAATCGTCTCCATCGGGACGAAAGCGGTACAGGGCTGCATAGCCTGCGGGCGGTGCCGGGAGTTGGGTCGGTGCGTGTTCCAGGACGAGCTATATAATAAGGTAAGGGAACGGCTCGCCGCATCCGACGGGTTGGTGGTCGGCTCGCCCGTGTACTACGCCGGGCCGAACGGTTCGCTCTGCGCCTTGCTCGACCGGCTGTTTTATTCCTCGTCGGCCTTGCTGCAATACAAGCCTGCGGCGGCGGTAGCCGTGTGCCGCCGGGGTGGGGCGAGTGCCGCGTTCGACCGGCTGAACAAGTACTTCACCATCGCGCAAATGCCCGTGGTGTCGTCGCAATACTGGAACATCCTGTACGGTGCCCGTGCGGGCGAGGCTGCCCAGGATGCCGAGGGTTTGCAGACCATGCGCACGCTGGGACGTAACATGGCGTGGATGCTGAAAAGCCTGCAAAACGGCCAGCAGCCTCTGCCCGAACGCGAACCCGCCATCAAGACCAACTTCATCAGATAATCAGTTGATAATAGACAGTTGATAATTGAGAGTTGTCCGTCCGTCATTTCGACCGAAGGGAGAAATCCCTTTGCCATTCGTTTACTCATAACAACTTGTAACTCATGAAACGTCCATCCAACATTTCCGCCTTGGTATTTCTTGTGGGCATCGGCCTTGCCGGTTGCCATGGAGCGCAAGAGGGTAACAATTCATCGACAAACAGCAATCAATTTATGGAAGAAAAACTGACTTTGACGCAAGAGTGGGACAAGGTGTTCCCGCAAAGCGACCGGGTGAACCACACGAAGGTCACCTTCCACAACCGTTACGGCGTGACGTTGGCCGCCGACTTGTATACACCGAAAGATGCCACGGGCAAATTGCCCGCTATTGCCGTGTGTGGCCCCTTCGGCGCAGTGAAGGAGCAGGCTTCCGGCCTGTACGCGCAGACGCTGGCAGAGCGTGGTTTTCTCGCCATGGCTTTTGACCCTTCGTTCACGGGCGAGAGCGGAGGGCAACCGCGCTACGTGGCTTCGCCCGACATCAACACCGAAGACTTCTGCGCCGCCGTGGACTACCTCGCGACACGGCCGGATGTGAATGATGAGCAGGTGGGCATTCTTGGCATTTGCGGTTGGGGCGGTATGGCCGTCAACGCTGCCGCCATTGACACGCGCATCAAGGCTACTGTGGCCGTCACCATGTACGACATGAGCCGCGTGAATGCGAACGGCTACTTCGACGAGGCCGATAACGCCGATGCCCGCCATGCTTTGCGCCAGCAGCTCAACGCCCAGCGTACCGAGGACTACCGCACCGGTACATACGCCTTGGCTGGGGGATTGCCCGACGAGGTGCCGGCCGATGCCCCGCAGTTCCTCAAGGACTATTTCGCCTATTACAAGACCGTGCGCGGGTACCACAAGCGTTCGCTCAACTCGAATAGCGGGTGGAACAAGACCTCGACCCTCTCGTTCCTCAACATGCCCATCCTGACCTATGCGGGCGAGATACGCAACGCAGTCCTCCTCGTCCATGGCGAAAAGGCGCATTCCCGCTACTTCAGCGAAGACGTGTACAAGCGTTTGCGGGGCGACAACAAGGAGCTGCTTATCGTGCCCGGCGCGGTGCACACCGACTTGTACGACAATTTGGACAAGATACCGTTCGACCGTATCGAGGCGTTCTACCATGAGTATTTGAAGTGAGGAATGTCCCGTCGGCCTGTAAAAGGACACGGATGATGCTGCATCGTCCGTGCCCTTTTTATTTCCAGCTTGGAAGATTCCGTTTGCGCAAGTGCTTGTTTGCGCTCACAGTCGTGTGGTTATCAGTTCATCTTTCTGTTTTTCCCGGCATGAAGTTGTCGTCTCACGGCTGTGGAACAGGTGTCTCACGGCCGTGATACACCTG
>CASFUX010000186.1 GCA_949297975.1 uncultured Bacteroidales bacterium | reverse complement strand
GGGCAACTGCTCGACACGGGTGGAGGCGTGCGCCGGGCAGCCCCGTTCTTTGACGACGGTGCCCCTTTCCTGGTGCACAACGTGGACATCCTGTCCGACCTCGACCTTGGCGCGTTGTACCGCCACCATCTACGCCACGACCCGCTGGCCACGTTGGTAGTAAGCCAACGCGACACGAGCCGCTACCTGCTGTTCACGCCCGAGGGACGGCTGCGCGGCTGGCTCAACAAGCGCACGGGCGAGACGAAGCCTCCCGCGTTCTCTCCCACCCCCGACCTGCGTCCATTGGCCTTTGCGGGCATCCACGTAATGTCGCCCCGCGTATTCGCCCTCATGGACGGATACCCCGAGGTATTCCCCATCATGGACTTCTACTTGTCGCAAGCCGCCACGCAACGTATCGAAGGCTACGTGCCTCCCACCTTCCACATGCTCGACGTAGGCAAGCTGGACACACTGCACGCGGCCGAAGCATTCGTGGCGAGCTGTACCCCGAAAGTGTAAATTCCCCAAGCACATTGTTACTATTCGCCAAGAAGCACCCATGCCTAACGATAATTATACAATTGATGTTTTGCTTACTTTTTTGTGACGAATTGCGACAGGCGGGTTCAAGTGTGAAATGCAATTTTTATTTCAGTGCTCGGAAGAAACGTCTTTTAGGTTTGCCGAACCTAATTTTTTTCCTGGCCTTTTGTTTGTATTGTATTTGTTTGACATCTTGTCCGTCCAAATGGCAGAAGTCCGTGTTTTTAGGGATGTATTGCCTGACGAGCCTGTTGGTGTACTCGCTCAGCCCCATTCCCATGAGGCGTAGGGGTGCGCGAAAAAGAAGCGTGTATTCAGCTTGTCGGCAATCTTCTCGTGCCGTGCAAATTCCGTCCTATTGTCTGCCGTGATGGTGTGCATGCATCCCGTGTATGACCGCATCATGCGGATGACCGCGTCCCCCAGCCCTTCCGCGTTCTTCCCTTTTGTCAGTTTCTCCATGAGGAGGAAACCGGTAGTCCTTTCTATAATTGCTGCACACAGACAACACCGATGGTATTGTGGCACGGGAGTAAAGGCATGTGTTCGTGAGAGGCAACTGCAAAATGGACTTCGCTCCCCATGAGGCCTCTGCGAAAGCTTTAAATTTGTAACGCACATCAGAAACGCATCAAAATTTTAAAGAGGGAAACTTGATTTTCGCAAAAGCCTCAGAAAGTGGATGTGTAGATAGTTCCAGATCAGTCATTAGACTTTGTTTGATTTTCCGCTCTTATGCAAAACAGTTTTTGGTAGTTTTTCTCGAGCATAGCAGACTATGTCAAAAAATACCGACAGAAGAAAGCAGGCAAAGGCTTTCCTTGATTGGTGTAATGCTCTCGATTGAGATAAATGCATATACCTGTTTACTTGATAGCGTTAACATCCCATTCGGGCAACCAATGTATTTCCATGCTTTCTCCTTTGAATATGATAGGTAACCATACATACCGTGAGTCAATCAAATCGGTTTTATTCCATCGGTCGAACATGGCAATGTAAGTGCTGCCCTTGTCGCCATGCACAGGTAGGACGAAAGTGCTTTGTGCGAGAAAGGTTTGTCCGCTATTCTCCCCTATGCATGGGTTGCCTTTAACTGTCCATATTCCTAGTACAGAGTCAGCTATGGCATATTCAGCTTGATTGGGGTTCCAACCAGAACACCCAGAAGTTATCATATAATACTTTTGGTCATGCTTGAAAATAGCAGGAGCTTCTCGATGCCTGTTAATGAAATTGCGGGTATAATGTCCAGTTGGGTGCAAATAATCATCGGAAAGTAGACTTATATGTAAGGTAGCATTTTGCTCCGAGGAATAGATATGATAAGCCTTGCCATCATCATCTTTGAACAGGGTCATGTCGCGGCTCATTTGCCCGTTGGGTCGCATGGAACCGAGGTAGGTGAACTTGCCATCGGGCTTGTCGCATACGGCCACTCCTGCCGCCGCCTTGCTATAGTCATCGCTGTCCACGTGCAGCCACATGACGAACTGCCCGGTTTTGTCGTTGTAAATCACTTTGGGGCGTTCCAGTACGTGTGAATAGTGCAAGTCGGATGTTGTGTCGGTCATTTCCGGTTCCAGCACGATGCCTTCGAACGTCCAGTTGCACAGGTCTTTCGAGGAGTAGCATGAGATGCCACCTGCTTCCGTGCGGTAGCATTCCCAATGGGGCACGTTCGGATTCCAGTAAGTGGAGTCGCCCTTGTATTCCCCATACCAATAGTACACACCATCGTGGTGCATGATACCGCCGCCGTGTGCGTTGATGGGAGTACCACCGGTGTCGTGCCACACGGTCCCCGACTTGATTGTTGTCGCTTTGTTCGTTTTGTCCGTGCAGGCGGTGATGGTTGTACAAACGATGCCTGCGAGTAGCAGATAAACAGGATAATATTTCATACGTGTAAGTGTTCTTTGTCTGTGTGGTTGTTTTTATTGTTTGATGAATTTATAGGCATTTCCGTTTCCTTCTATTTTTACAATATACAGGCCGTTGCTCCAACCCGTCAGGTCGAGTGACCAGCCGTTTGTCGGGTTAGCGGGAATCCATGCTGCGCAGGTGCGTCCATAGGCGTCGAAAATGGATACCTTGGCGGCGGGGGGCAGAAGACCCCGGCAGATGAGCATGGTGTGCGCACGGTCGTATGACACGGTATAGCCCGGCTGTGTTGGCGTTGAGGGGTTGCCTGAATGCTCCCCGGCTTTTTCAAACGAGAATATGAAGTATTTGTCGTCGTCCACTGGCAGGTGCATGTCACCGTTAG
>CASFUX010000185.1 GCA_949297975.1 uncultured Bacteroidales bacterium | reverse complement strand
TCCTTTGCGTCCTTTGCGCTCTTTGCGGTTAAGAAACCCTCTTTGCGGTTTAACCCAAATCGGTCAATAGACTTTGTATGACTTTGCTTTTGTGTTGAGCAGTTTGCCTCAGCCGAAGCACATTACATCCATATAGGGAAACACAATAGGCACAATAGCTTTCCCAAACCCTTATGTTCAAGGAAAGATTATCGGGAGATGCGGCTTCGCCTTTTCTCCCGCAGTTCACAATAGCGGCGGACAGCCTATGTGACCTTCGGGGAAAGTCCGAAGGGCTTTCCCCGCTTACCTCCCTGTTTGTCGCAGTTGAGATACTATTGTATCTATTGTGTTTCAATAATATAGGCGCAAGTTACAGACTTGCCGAGATATTCCCCGAATGGTCTAATGACCGATTGCGGTTGAAAAGCCACTCTCGTCTCGGTACGATTTTTCCCATTTGCCAGCACAGGTTTTCCAAAACGTGAGCACATATTTTCCAAAACGTCAACAGAAGTTTTTCCAATCGTGAGCAGGTATTCTACTGCCCACAGTTATGGGTTGTACAACTCACAGTTATGGGTTATACGACCCACAGTTATGGGTTATACAACCCACAACTGTGGGCTATAAAACCCATGCTCATGATTGGGAAAACATCTGCCCACGAAATGGAAAACATCCGCGCACGGGAGCACATTTCCTGTCCCGCACCTGCCTGCGGTTCGCCGCGAAATTGTATCTTTGTCCCTTACAAACGCAACGAAGCATGAATGGACTTGTCGTAAAAAATTCGGGGAGCTGGTACGTGGTCAAGGGCGACGACGGCAGCCTGCACGAGTGCAAGGTGAAAGGCACGTTCCGGATGAAGAAAATCAAGACGACCAACCCCGTGGCCATCGGCGACCGGGTGACGTTCGACCTGACACCCGACGGCACGGGGCTTATCGCCGGGATTGCCGACCGGCGCAACTACATCATCCGCCGGGCATCCAACCTGTCGAAGCAAGCGCACATACTGGCGGCCAACCTGGACCTGGCCGTGCTGGTGGCCACGGTGAACCACCCGGAGACGTACACGGTGTTCATCGACCGCTTCCTGGCCACGGCCGAGGCTTACCGCGTGCCGGCCTGCCTGGTATTCAACAAGACGGACCTGTACGACGAGGGCGAGACGGAGTACCTCGATGCGCTGGAGCACCTCTACACGACCGTGGGCTACCCGGTATTCCGCGTGTCGGCCCTGCACGGGGAGACGCTGCGGGCGTTGCAGGCGTTCCTCGCGGGCAAGGTCACGCTGCTGAGCGGCAACTCGGGCGTGGGCAAATCCACCCTCATCAACACCCTGCTGCCCGGCCGCGACATCCGCACGGGCGACATCTCGGCGGCACACAACCGGGGCATGCACACCACCACCCTGTCCGAAATGTACGAACTGCCGGGCGGTGGCTACCTCATCGACACACCCGGGGTGAAGGGTTTCGGCACCATCGACATGGAGCGGGGCGAGATAAGCCATTATTTCAAAGACATTTTCGCCGTGTCCGCCCGATGCCGCTTCGCCAACTGCACGCACGTGCACGAGCCGGGATGCGCCGTGCGCGAGGCCGTTGACCGGCACGAGATTGCCCTGTCGCGTTACCAAAGCTACCTGAACATTCTGGAGGATTGCGAGGCCGGCAAGTACCGTTGACGAGGCGAAGGAACGCCATCGCCACCCCGCCCGCAGGGATATCAATCCGCGCCCATCCGCGCAATCGGCGGGAAGCAATCGTGTCCCAATCAAAAAATATGCATTTTTAACTGACGATTTGTTTGAATTTTCCTTTGCATGATGAGAATTTTAAATATATTTGCAACGGAATTGCCACATGGATAAACATCAACCTGAATAATCATAAGAATATTAGTATTATGGCACAACAAAGAATTGACAGATTGGACAAGAAAATCCTGCAAATGATTTCGCAGGATGCCCGCATTCCGTTCCTGGAAGTGGCCCGCGAATGCAACGTGTCGGGGGCGGCCATCCACCAACGCATCCAGAAGTTGCGCAACATGGGAGTGCTCATCGGCTCCGAATTCATCGTGGACACCTACAAGATAGGATACCAGACGTGCGCGTACATCGGCATCATGCTGAGCGACGTGAAGATGTTCAACTCCGTGGTGGAAGAGCTGAAGAAAATACCCGAAGTGGTGGAATGCCATTACACCACGGGCAAGTACGCCATGTTCATCAAAATGTACGCGAAGGACAACCGCCACTTGCTGCGGCTCATCCTGGACAAGATTTCGGCCATACCCGGCATCAGCGGCACGGAAACCTTCCAGCTTTCGTTGGACGAGATATTCCACCGCCAGCTCTCCGTGTTCGACGTGGACCCGGAAGTCGAAGTGGACGAAAACGAAGACAATTAACCACCCGCCCGCCATGGACAACGGACGATGGACGCACCTAAGCCCATCGCTGTTGTCCATGGTTCATTTATACCCATATTAATATATGAAAGAAATAAGAAAGGTATTCCTTGTGTATGCGGCACTTCTCTTCCCATTGGCTCTACTCATCCTCATGTTGATGGACGCCTTGATGGGCACCCCAACCAATTGGCTAAGGGCTGTGCCAGAGGCTGCTTTGGAAAGTCTGGGCTGTAGCTTTGTTTTATATGCCATCACCTACTCCTTCCTGAAGCCCCGGCTGAAGTTCCTCACCTCGGGCGAACGCGAAGTGCCCGCATTCGGCGGAAGCCAAGCGAAAGTCATCCCCGTCGGGGCGGCCAATTTCTCGTTCGAGGTCATCAAATACCGCATCCGCGAGCAACGGTACATCATCACGTACTACGATGACGTGGAACAATACATCGTCAAGTTCCGTTCCCGCTTCGGCCTGCGCTCGTGGGGCATAGGCGGTTGCGCCGTGTACGACGCGGTGGCAGGCACCGTCACCCTCACCTGCTTCCCCATGAGCGACTGGCCCGAACGCAACGCCCGCATCACACAACCCGCCTTGGACAAAGTGGAAGCACTTATCAGAGGTAAGGAGTAAGAGGTAAGAGGTAAGAAGTAAGAGGTAAGAGGTAAGAGGTAAGAGGTAAGAAGTA
>CASFUX010000184.1 GCA_949297975.1 uncultured Bacteroidales bacterium | reverse complement strand
GTCTTCCGTCCGTGTCCCCTGCGGGCAGGCACAGGTTCTTTGCCGGTTCTGCGTTCAAATTCTTGTCAAATTCATCGATAACACAAAAAATCTCTATAACTTTGTCCTTGGTAATCATCGCCTATTTGTTTTGTAATGTTTTTGTTTTCAGCTATAAAGATACAAAACATCGGCGAGATCATCAACTTTTTTAGACTTTCTTATTCCGAACTCGCGTAATATGGATGGAGAAGGTTTTTGGGTGCAAGCTCCTTTCTATATGGAATGTCGGTTTACTGCACAGTCGGTACCTGGCGCATGGCCTGCGTTTTGGACCATCACTCGTTTAGATAGGGGTACAAATGGTGACGAATTGGATATAGTAGAAGCTTACGGTGGTGTAGACAAGGGCAATCCTAATCATCCAGGTTATTCACTAGTAAGTCACTTTTGGGGACAAAAGAACCCGGATGGGACAAAAAAAAGAGAGTATGACCGTGTGGTGCCCATTACGGAGTTAGGAGGAAAATCTTATTGGTCGCATACGTTCCACACCTATGGATTGTATGTGGATGAGAAAGAAACTGTTTATTACTTTGATGATATTGAAGTGATGCGTCATCCAACTAATGATGAGTCCTTGAATCCTCATATATTCCTTATTAACTATGCTATTGGTGGTATCAGTGGTTGGCCAATTGATGTGGAAAGGTATGGGAATGGTTCAGACATGTATGTGGATTTTGTACGGGTGTTTGCTGAGAAAAAAATAGATTATTCGCAGCCGCCCATGGAGTAACCGTGTGGTATGTAATACATGTATATGCATAAACTCCAATGACATAAAAACTCATAAGCCATAAAAAATAAGCTCGACCATCATAGGTTGAGCTTACTTTTTTTGAGCATTCAAGCTTCCTAAGCCTAAATCTGTCGTGGCTATTGGGTTGCCTGGCGTGGATCGGCTTCCTTATCCGCGTCCCTCCCGCATGGCGATGATGGCTTGCCGTGCCACGGCTCCTACCAGGAGCAGCAGGATGAGCAGCGAACTGGCCGAGGCTACGCGCGAGCAGGCTATGTAGGTGCGGGGCATGAAGCGGAATTCGATGTCGTGTTCGCCCGGCGGGACGAGCATGGCACGCAGCGTCCAGTCGGCGCGGAAGTGTTCGGCGGGCTGGCCGTCGATGGTGGCTTCCCAGCCGTGCGGGTAATACACTTCGGAGAACACGGCCAGTTGCTCGGTGGCAGACTGTGAGCGGTAGCGCATCCGCACCGGTTCGTAGCTGGTGAGCGTGATGCGGGCGGTGCTGTCGTGCACGAACGACTTGCCCTCCACTTGCCCGGCCTGCTGCCGCGCCACGACTGCCGTGGTGTGCGGGTCGATGCGTTGCAGGGCGGCCATTTCCTCGTCTGCATTTTCCACTATTTCATATCGGGGCACGAACCAGGCGTTGCCGTAGGCCTGCGGGTTGACGATGGGCGGCTGCTCGGGGTTGAAGATGATGTAGCGCGTGTTCAGCATGTTCAGCGTGGGCGTGCGTTGGAACACGGGCATATCCTCCAGGTCGGCATACGTCTTGGCCTGTTGCAAGGCGTTGACCACTTGGTTTATTTCGCCCGTCAGGCGGTAGTCTATCAGTTCCTGGTAGCGGCGCAGTTTGGCGGCGTTGTATCCGCCGATGGACTTGTGGTAGTACGAGGTGTTCGTCTCGTTGAAAGGGTTGTTCAGGTTGAGCACCCGGTACGAGGGGTCTTCGTCCTGCAAGATGAATTGGTCGGTGGCGGTGGGCTTGAACACTTGCGCGGCCTTGGGCGTGGTGAAGGTGCCGTAGTTTACAAACCGCTTGTCCACGCCCCACAGGTCGCACAGCATGAGCAGCACGAGGCCCGCCCCGGCATAGGTGGCCGCTTTGGTGTTCTTGCCGTTGGCTTGCTGCCGGATATACCAGTAAATCAGTCCCGCCCCGAGCACGATGAACACGAGCGAACGCAGGGCATCTTTCTTTAATAAAGATTGACGGTCGGCCACCAGTGCATTGTAGTACCAGTCGGGCAGCTGGTATTGGGTATCGGCAGCCGCGCGGAAGTCGAACAGTGCGCCCGGCACGAGCCACAGCACGAGGCACAGCCCGCCCGTGATGCCTGCCGACCAATAGAGTGCCCGTGTCAGCTGCTTGCGGTCTACTTCTTGCGCGAAGATGACCTTCAGCCCCCAGATGCCGACCAACGGGAACACCAGCCCCGGGATGACCAATGCCATGGACACCGTGCGGAACTTGTTGTACATGGGCAGGTAGTGGAAGATAAATTCGTTGAACGCCATGAAGTTGTATCCCCACGACAGCAGC
>CASFUX010000183.1 GCA_949297975.1 uncultured Bacteroidales bacterium | reverse complement strand
GCCGCCCAGCAGTTTGCCGTTGAGTGTGCCGACTGTCAGCAATCCCCCGGGGGCGGTGTCGATGGCGCGCAGGATGTCGTTGTGGTCGGTCAGCGTGTGATTCATGAAGTTCAGTTGGAAGAAATTGTACACGCCCTGGTAGGTAGCGAGCCAGATGTTGCCTTCGCGGTCAATGAACATCTGCCGGATGAGATTGATGCCGTCTACCAAGAGTTCCACTTTCTTTGTGCCGGGGTTGAAGCGGTACAGGCTGTGCGCGTCGTGCAGGTAGATGTTGCCCTTGCGGTCGGCGCAGGCCTCCACGCCGTAGTCGGGTGCCGTGAAGCGGAACAGTGCCACCCGTTCAGCCGATGCCCCGTGGCAACGGTACACCCCGTCGGCGGCGAAGAGGTAGAGCGTGCTGTCCGTGCGCAGCAGCGAGTAGCCTTGGGGCACGAGCAGGGCGGGCAAAGCGGTGCCGTCGGCCTTGAGGCGGTAGGTGCGTTCGGCGGTGGGGATGTAGAAGATACCGTCTGCCGTGTCGGCAAACACGCGGCGGCGGGCGTCCATCTCGTCGAGCAGGGGCGAGCGCAGCACGGTTTCCGTCCCGTCGTCGGTGAGGCGGCAGATTTCGCGCCCTTGTTCCTGTTCGTTTTCCAGCAGCAGGTAGTCGGGCGGCAGTGCGGACGAGTTGAAGTTGTTCAGCAGCAGTCCCCGGTCGTCCAGCGGACGGGTGTCCGTCTGCCCGTCTTTTCCGGCCAGGTGCCTGCGGCGGAAGCCCAAGGCGGTCACTCCGCACGCGTCTTCGTGGAAGCCGACGATGTTCTCCGGCCTTCCCCCCTTCAGGTAGGGCACGAACTCGAAGCCGTCGTAGCGCACGAAGCCGGAGAGGGTGCCTATCCAGATGTACCCCTTCTTGTCCTGGTAGATGCACTCGGTGAGCATCTGCGGCAGGCCGTCAAGCGTGGTGTAGTGGCGGTAGGCGTATTCCGAGGTAACGGCTGTTGCCTCATGCGCGGCAGTGCCAATGGCCGGCCATACCAGCAACCCCAGTGGCAGGAGCAGGCAGGCAAGTATGCGGCGTATGTGATCCATCTTCTGCATGTGTGGTAAATATAGCTGTCCGCAAATATAGCTTTTCCCAGGAACTAATCCAATGCCAAACGGGACAGAAAAGGATAAATACGCGTTCGTGTATGCCGTTCGCCCGTTCGTGTAAACGGCGGGGGTGTTCGTGTATAGGGGGTGTTCAACCTATTGTGAACTAAAAACTTATCGCTTATCTTTGGGAAACAGCAAGCTGGATGATTTACTAACTTAAAACTTAAATGTTATGAAGACAAAGCAATTATTATGGTTGTGCGGACTGCTGATGACGTTCGCCTTTGGTTTTACGTCTTGCTCTGAAGATGACGGTCCCGGTTCTACAGATAGTTTGTTGGTAGGCCTGTGGGAAACAGAAAGTTTTGAATATTGGATCACAGCAGATGGCGAGATTGTGGAACATAAAAAACAAGCTTATAATGAAACGCGATGGAGGCTTAATGCTGATGGAACAGGTGTGGCTTACACTTACAATGATAAGGATGGCTCTTGGGAGATTGCAGTTGAATATACTTGGGAATATGAAGGAGGAAAGTTTATTGCCAAAGCAGCTACTGGAGTTGACGTTTATGACGTTAAATCGCTGACTTCCTCAGAGCTGGTCCTGGAGCACATAAGCGAAAGATGGGTTAATAATGGCGTGTCCTATGAATTATTGAACAGGAACACGTTACGCAGAATCGAAGAATGAAACTCCACTGACCCTGTTAATTTAATGATGAGGGCATCGGCAAACTCCGGTGCCCTCTCTATGTTTTGTTGCATACCCCCAAATCGGCCATTATCATCTGCTCAACACACCATCATGAGCCCCTTCGACTGACGGGGTGACTCGAAAAGAAACGCGTTCGTGTATGCCGTGCGCCCGTTCGTGTAAACGGCGGGGGTGTTCGTGTATAGGGGGTGTTCAACCTATTGCAGATTAGCCTTCTAACCCTTATCTTTGAAACAGCCGGGACAGGAACAGGGGCTCCCGTGAGCCCCCGTCGGAGCCGCCAGTCTCCCCGCAGGCAGACAGCCAGTCTCCCCGCAGGCAGACAACCGGTCTTCCCGCAGGCAGACAGCCGGTCTCCCCGCAAGGCTGTCCAGGCAAGCCATTTGTTTAACCTATATAATAAGGAGGAACCGAGTTATGAAGTACAAACTGATTCAGAAAGTGAACCCGAACAACCGTGAAGAGGCACCCTTGTGGTACGCCACTCCCATCACGGGCGAAGCCGAGGAGGCCGACAGCGCCACCCGTGCCGCCACCGCGAACACGACCACGGCCCCCATCGAACTGACGGCGGGGCTGGTACATCTGACCGAATATGCCATCAGCAAGCTGAGCAAGGGCGAACCGGTGCCCCTGGGCGAGATGGGCGACCTCCGTATCACCTTCCGCAGCAAGGGCGTGGCCGACATCAACGAGTTCAACCCCAACACCATGATTTATGAAGCCCGCCTGCGCTTCGTGCCGAAGAGGGCGTTCCGCAACGCCATCATCCAGCAGCTCACCTTCGAGAATGCCGGCGTGCTGGCCGATGGCATCGACTATGCCTCGCTGGCAGCCTACCG
>CASFUX010000182.1 GCA_949297975.1 uncultured Bacteroidales bacterium | reverse complement strand
TCTTTCGTTATTTTCGGTGAAAAACCGTACTTTTGCAGCATAGAGCTGCGGTTGCTTATGGATGCTTATTTTCGGATTTGCAGGATATTTGCAACACGTACACGCAAGTTGCTGATAGAGCTAATGCCTTGTATTTGAGGAGGTCAAATAAATCAAGATTGTGTGAATTAATCAAAAGAAAGCGTGCAGCCCATCGGGTTGCACGCTTTTTTTGTGTGCGGCTTGCTCTTTGTCTGAAAAAGCGTTACATTTGTCCGAAATCAAAAACAAGCATTATGATGACATCTATTACAAAAGGTTTTATCCTCTCGGGCGTGCTGGCGGCTTTGTCGCTGCATGGCATCGCCCAGGAAAGCGGTGGGGGCATATCGGCCGGCATGCTCGAGCAAATCAGGCTGGCGCAGCCGCGCACCCAAGCCGACCGTGCGCTCTTCAACGCGATAGCGGCCAACAGCATCGATGCCTTGGCGGTAAATCACACCAACAAAGGCCCGGTGGACACGTATTTCAACGTGGAAACACCCGCTCAAAGCATCACGGACCAGCAACGGAGCGGGCGGTGCTGGATGTTCAGCGGGTTCAACGTGCTGCGGGCGGAGTTTGCCAAGCGCACCGACTCGCTTTCGGTGGAGCTTTCGCACGACTATCTGTTTTTCTGGGATCAGTTGGAGAAGGCCAACCTCTTCCTGCAAGGGGTGCTCGACCATGCCGACCGGCCGATGGACGACGAGCGGGTGCGCTTCTTCTTTAAAAGCCCGATAAGCGACGGCGGCACGTATTGCGGGGTGGTGGACTTGGTGACGAAATACGGTCTGGTGCCAGCCGAGGTGATGCCCGAGACGTATTCGAGCGACAACACGTCGAAGATTGCCAGCCTGATGAAGTCGAAGCTGCGCGAATTCGGTTTGCAATTGCGTGACATGAAGCAGGCGGGGCACAGCCTGACCGACATCGAGGCGGCCAAAGTGGAGATGCTCGGCACCGTCTATCGCATATTGGTACTCACCATGGGCGAGCCGCCTGCCACGTTTACCTATGCGTTCAAGGACAACAAGGGGCGTGCCATGACCGAGGCGAAGGAGTACACGCCGACGACCTTCGCGACTGAAATCTTGGGCGGCAAGCCTTTGCAAGGCTCGTTTATCATGGTGATGAACGACCCCCGGCGCACGTACCACAAGACCTACGAAGTGGAATACGACCGCCACATGTACGACGGCACGAACTGGAAATACCTCAACTTGCCCATGGATGAAATCGCCCAGCTGGCCGTTGCCTCGCTCCGGGGCGGCAGCAAGATGTACAGTTCGTATGACGTGGGCAAGTTCCTCGACCGCAAGCGGGGCTTGTGCGACATGCGCAACTATGACTACGAGTCGCTCTTCGGCACTACGTTCGGCATGGACAAGGCGCAGCGCATCATGACTTACGACAGTAGTTCCACCCACGCCATGACGCTCACTGCGGTCAACCTCGACGAGGACGGCCAACCGCTGATGTGGAAAGTGGAAAACAGTTGGGGTGCAGATTATGGTCAGAAAGGCTGCCTGGTGATGACCAACGAGTGGTTCAACGAATACATGTTCCGCCTGGTGGTGGACAAGCAATACGTCCCGGCCAAGCTGCTGAAGCAATACGAGCAGGAGCCGGTAATGGTGATGCCGGAAGACCCCTTGTTCCTGCCCGACGAGTAAGATGGTTTCCCGCTCATGACGCTGAAAAGGCGCAGATTGCTCTTTACGCAATCTGCGCCTTTTGTGTTGGTGTGAAAGGGGATGATGCCATGCCTGCGGCCTTTGTTCACAGTCGTTTCGAGAGAGTGAGGTCTGCCAGCACGATGGCGGATTCGGGCGTATCCTTCGGTGCATCCTTGGGTTTCCACGCTACCACGAAACGCACGGAGGCCGAGGCCACGGTGTAACCTTGCTCCTCCCACGCGGCCAGTTTCTTCTGCATGTCGGCCGAGAGTATAGCTACCGGTTGGTGGGTGGCGGGATTGTATAGCCGGGTGTCGTCGTAGTGTAGCGCATCGCCGCCGCGCAGGGTGAGCACTTCGCGCTTCACTCCTTTGAAGAAGTCCAGGTACACGTCCCGGTGGGTGAGTTGCAGCACAATTTCCTCGGGCATGGCATATTCGGTGAAGTCCAGGAAATGGCGGTCTGCGGGCAGGTTGGCGAAACTGTCGCCGTTCGTGTGAACGAACAGGCGGTTCTTGGCGCGGGTGATGCCCACGTAGTATTGGCGCATCAGGTCGGTGTCCTTGGACAGACGGTCGGCCAGGAGCAGGTACACATCATCGAACTCCCGCCCTTTGGCCTTGTGGATGGTTGATACCACCACCTCGGCTCCGGCGGTGTCGCAGAAGTCCTCCACGGACGACTCGAACACGAAATCCTTGAAGTCGTTGAGGTATCGGGTCTTGTTGGTTTGCCCGAACACTTCGAGACAACGCTTCACGTAGGGCAGGCTCAGGCTTCCGGCGTAGGCGGTGAGGGTGGCTTGCCGGGCTTCGTCCCACAGGCTGTCGGGCACGAGGGGCGTGGTGGCGCGGCGGGCGATGTACTTCAGCAGGTAGCGCACCTCGGCCAGGTTGCCGAAGCGGAAACCGTCCATGGATTGTATCAGCTTGGCGCGGATGCCCCGCCGGTGCAGCAGGGCGGTGAGGATGGTGGCCTCGTCGTTCGTCTGGGTGAGCACGCAGGCGGTGCCCGTGCCCCGTGTGCGGGTCACTTCTTCGGCAAGCGGTAGGTACAGGTGGGGCGACTGGTGGCGGGTGACACTTACCCAGCCGTCTTCCGGGCGCATGGAAACGATGGGTGTGCGCTTCATCCGCTGCCCGAGGCTGGCGGTGAAGCCGTTGGCGAAGTCCACCGGGTGGCGTGCGCTGCGATAGTTTTCGGTCATCTCCACCAACCGGCTGTCGGGCAGTTGCGTCAGCTGGTACAGGTAGGTGGAGTCCGAGCCTCGGAACTGGTAGATGTTCTGGTCATCGTCGCCCACGGCTATCACGCGCATGTCCTCGTTGCGGGTCATGAGGGCTTTTACCAAGGCGTATTCTTCCGCACCCATGTCCTGGGCTTCGTCGATGACCAGCACGGTCTTGCCTATCTTGTTGGGTTCCACTTCGCCCTGTTCGATGAGGTCGGCGGCCCGGCCCACCACGTGCTTCACTTCGTCCAGGTTGCCTGTGCGCCCCAGCAGGTCGAAACTGTATGCATGGAAGGTTTTGATTTCCACGAAGTGCGCGGCGTTGCCTATCAGCTGCATCAGCCGTTGCTTGAACTCGGTAGCGGCCGCCCGCGAGAAGGTGAGCATGAGCAGTTGCTCGTGTTTCACGTCCTCCATTTGCAGCAGGGAGGCGAGCTTGTGCACCAGCACGCGCGTCTTGCCGCTGCCGGGGCCTGCCGCCACCACGATGCAGTGCGAGTCTTTGTCGGCGATGATTTCCATTTGCCGGGCCGACAACTGGCCGAACAGTTGCCTGTACTTGGCCGGGGTGAGGTTGCGCTGTATCTCGATGACCCGCTCGCCCTTGAAGTACCGGGCAACGAATTTCCGGTAGTCCATGCGGAAATAGTCCTGCACGTATTGCAGGGCTGCGTCGTAGTCCTTGACCATCAGGTTGGCGTATTCGCCCACGATGTGCACCTGCTGTATCTTTTGCTTGTAAAAGGCATCGAGCAGGCGGTAGTCATCTATCTTGTACCGCGCCTTGTTGTCTTTCACGCGACGGATGTCCATGGCGTTGTAGAGTACCAGGAAACCACCTTCGAGCTTGAGCGCACCTATTTTGGACAGGAAGAGCAGGGCTTCCTCCACGTCGTCCACTTGCAGGTCGTCCAGTTCGCCGAAGAGGGATTGGTTGCCGGATTTCACTTGGTTCAGCAGTTCCACCACCGAGAATTGCACGGCGGTGTCGGGCGCATCCGCTTTCTGCTCCGTGTCTGCCACCAGGCGGTACAGCCATTCCACGGCGAAGCGGCTTATCGCCAGTTGCCGTTCGATGCGCCGGAGGGTGGCTTCCAGGTCGGCCCGGCGGCAGATTTCCATGTTGTGCCCGGCATCTTCCTTCTTATAAATATAGCCCTTGATGGCGAGGAAGTAAAGCAGGGTGCGTATGTCCTTCTCGGTGGAGGTACTGATGCCGTCGCGCAGGGCGAGGTCGTTCAGTTGCTTGCAGGAGGTGCGCAGCGGTTCATCGGTAAGGCAGTTGAGGATGTATTGTTCGAGCCGGGCGAAACGGTCGAGCATCATGCGCGATTTCCGTTCCGAGTCACCCGCGTCCAGCAGGTAGGCCGACAGATCCTTGCTGTCGGCCAATATGCCTTCCTGCCGCATCCGTTCCACCACGGACACCACTTCACTGCGGTTCAGCCCCAGGATGTCGGCCAGGTAATCCACCCGCGACTCGGCCTCGGCTTCCGGGTCTTGCGCCTTGGCGATGTATTTTTGTGAAATGAGCGAGCGGATGATGCGCACGGCTTTTTCCACTTCGTCGTTGCCGAACAGCAGGGATGCCGACAAGCGTGCGCGGGCTTCGTCCACGTTGTTCACCGTGATGCCAGTGGCGTACACGTGGGGCACGTTGTTTCCCCGCACGATGTACCCGCTTTGTTCCAAGGCGGCCAGTGCCGTGCGCACCCGCGTTTCGATGTCGGACACCGAGTCGTCCCATCCTGCCTGCCGGGCGATTTCCAATGCCGAGCAGCACACCCGCTTCCGCTGGCGGGTGAGGTCTTTCACGGCTTTCCATATCTGTTGTATCTCGCTGAGGCTAAGTTTGGTCTGGTTCAGCAGGATGAAATGCTTGTCCAGGTCGCCGTCGCAATACAGCACGTAGCAGCGGGCATTCAGACCGGGGTCGCGTCCGGCCCGTCCCGCTTCCTGTACGTAGTTTTCCAGCGAATCGGAAATGTCGTAGTGCACTACCATGCCCACGTCGGGCTTGTCCACGCCCATGCCGAAGGCCGATGTGGCCACGATGATGTTCACCTGCCCGCTCATGAATGCGTCTTGGTTGGCCACTTTCTTGTCCGCGTCCATCCTCCCGTGGAAGGGCAAGGCGCGGTAGCCGTCGCGGGTGAGCCGGGCGGCTAGTTGCAGGGTGCGCTTGGTGCGCGAGGCATACACGATGGTGGGGCAGTCGTGCTCGGCTATCAGTTGTCTCAGTTTGGCGTACTTGTCCTCGTCGGTCTCGGCATGTATCACGGAGTAATGCAGGTTGGTGCGCGATGCCGTGGAGGCATACAGCGTGAGGTCCAGGCCCAGCGTCTGTTTGAAATAGTCGCAGATGTCCTGCACAACCTTGGGCTTGGCCGTGGCGGTGAAACAGGAGACGGGTATGGGACGCGCGCATCCCTTCTTCTTGATATATTGCCGGATGAATGTGCCGATGTAAAGGTAGTCCACCCGGAAGTCCTGTCCCCATGACGAGAAGCAGTGCGCCTCGTCGATGACGAACCGCACCACGTGGCGTGCCAGCAGGATGCGTTCGATGGTGCGCGAGCGGAGCATTTCGGGGGCAATATACAGGATGGACACGTCCCCCTCCAGCACCCGTTGTATAGACAACGCCCGGGTGATGGGGTCCAGCAGGCCGTTGATGGTGGCCGCGTCGGTGATGCCCTTGTCGGCCAAGCTGTCCACCTGGTCCTTCATGAGCGACTGCAAGGGCGAAATGACCACCGTGAGCCCGTGTACCGATCGGCCTTCCATGAGTGCCGGCAGTTGGAAAGTGAGCGATTTGCCGCCTCCCGTAGGAAAGATGGCCAGCAGCGACTGCCCGTCCACGGCCGCCCGTGCCGCCTGTTCCTGAAGCGGTTCGCCCTCATAGGTGCGGAATTGGTCGTAGCCGAAGAACTCCTTCAGACCGCTATGCACGTCCAGTCGGACGTTGCAGTAGGGGCATCCATCGGGACAGCGGGTGTGGCGCAGCGTGCGCACGACCTGCTCGGTCATGGGGTAGTTATGCAGTACCCATCCGGGCGTGATGGAGCGGTGATCGGTGGTGTCGATGAGTGCCAGGGCGTAGGCCAATTCGCAGGGATGTTGCCGTGCCAATGTGTCCAGGTCGGCATGTTGGCATATTTTCCCCTCGTACAGCTTTTGTATCAGGGCGGGCAGCTGCTTGGGGTCGGCCTGCTCCGCCCCCACCATGCGGAGGAAACCCTCGAACTCCCTTTGCCCTTGCAACAATGTGGCGAACAGGCGGCGTTTCCCCTCGAACAGCGAGTGCCAGCGTTCCACCTCGTCCAGCAGCAAGTCGCGTGCTTTTTGGCAGTCGTTCAGCGGGTTGTTCATCTGGTCGCTTACCAGCTTGTCGTCCTTCACCAACCGGTGGTATGGGCGTTCGGGGAACAGCAAGGGCGACATGTAGAGCGTATCGACCAACGTCCAACGGCACGTACCTTCGGGCCACAGGTAGGCGGCATCGTGGTGGATGATGTTGTGCCCGCACACGTAGTCCGCATCGCGGAGGAAATCGAATAGTGCCTCCCGCGAGGCCTGGTGAAATGGTGTGCCGTCGTGCCGCAATGCCCCGATGTCGTGTATCCGGCGGTCGGCCATCCCCACCTCCACATCGACCAAGGTATAGCGCGGGGCAGCCTGGGATGCGGGCATGTCGGGACGGGCATCGGTATTCCCCTTGCCGCCCCGGCCCCGTATGAACTTGTCCCAGATAGCCATGTCGTTTCCGTTGTTAACCGTGGGGCAAAGATAATGAAAGTCGGGGGCAAAGCAATCAAGTTTTCCCCAATCTCCTTCCGAACTCGTGTAATACCGGGCAGTAAGTCTTGCATTTCCCGGCATCAAGTTTTGCATTTGCTCGCTAGGGAAAACGCATTATAAAACATTAGAACGAACACCCAAAAGTAAAGACAAATACCTTGTGCTATTTGTTCATATTGTTTATTATTAGCCAATTGTATTAAGACAAACGAAAGAAGGAATGGACAAAATAACAATTACCCCGGAAAGTTTGATTGAAAGAGTTCGCCAGTTCGATAGAGATAATAGACCCAAGGATAGAGCGTTGTAAAGTACATACGGCGGACAGCATCGTGTTCCTTTCCCTGGCTGCGGTCATTTTTGGTTCCCAGGCATGGAATGACATGGAAGACTTCGGAACCGCCAAGGAAGATTTTTTCAAGTCGCATCTTCCCAATTGGAACGGCATCCCCTCCCACGACACCATCAACCGCTTTTTCTCGGCCATCGAACCGGACAAACTCGAAGAACTCTTCAGGGAATGGATTGGCGCGATGGTCTGTGACTGCAAGGGTGTTATCGCCTTTGACGGGAAGACGGTACGGGGAGGATGCACCGAGGGGGAAAGGAACGGCAAAGCCGGGAAAAATGGCGGGGCCTGCCGTAGCAAATTGCATCTGGTGTCGGCTTACGCCACGGAATATGGCATCTCGTTAGGCCAAATGAAGGTGGATGAGAAGAGCAACGAAATAACTACAGTCCCCGAATTGATCGACGCGGTGTTCATCCCCGGTTGTATTTTTACGGTGGATGCCATGCACTGCCAGAAAAAGACCGCCCTGAGGGTTTTGGAAAAAGGGGGGATTACATACTCATGGTGAAGGGCAATCAAAAGGGACTTCATGAATGGCCTCAGAAACTGATGCGGGACTGCATCTCCAAACCGAGAAGAAGACGGGACGACACCATCTCCACGCGCGACGAAGGGCATGGAAGGGTAGAAAGGAGGACGTGTCATGCCATGGGGGACATGAGTTACATGCATCGCTTCAAAGATGAGTGGCCCGGCATGAAGAGCGCAGGCTGTGTCGTTTCCGAGTGCATTGACTACCACAACAATACCGACACGACAGAAACGCGTTATTTCATATCGTCATTGGAAAGCAACGCGGAAAAACTCTTGACTTCAAGGAACATTGGCAGATAGAAAACGGACTGCACTGGCATCTGGATGTCAATTTCAAGGAAGACGCCGGCCGGAAACGGAACAATG
>CASFUX010000181.1 GCA_949297975.1 uncultured Bacteroidales bacterium | reverse complement strand
GTCCATGTTACAGAAGTAGTCGAAAGTTCCTTTCGGATCCCAGACGTAGGCCACGCCGCCGCTCATACCTGCGGCAAAGTTTCGGCCTGTCTGGCCCAGCACAACGACACGACCTCCGGTCATGTACTCGCAGCAGTGGTCGCCCACACCCTCGACGACGGCAATGGCTCCCGAGTTACGCACGGCAAAGCGTTCACCTGCCCGTCCGTTGATATAGACTTCACCGCTGGTGGCTCCATAGAGCAGGGTATTGCCTACGATGGTATTCTGTTCGGCGGCAAAGTTGCTGCGTACGGGTGGCAATACTGCGATGTGTCCTCCGCTCAGGCCCTTTCCCAGATAGTCGTTGGCTTCACCTTCCAGCTTGAAACTGATTCCGTGGGCCAGGAAGGCACCAAAGCTCTGTCCGGCCGAACCCTTGAACTTCACGCTGATGGTACCGTTGGGCAGGCCGTCATTACCATATCGGGCAGCTACGGCTCCTGATAACATGGCACCTACAGCGCGGTCAGTGTTACCGATGGCATATTCCAGCGACACTTCGCGGTGGCTGTCCAAGGCAGGTGCGGCGGCCTGCAGCATTTCTACGTCCTTCACATGGGCGATGTCGTGCTGCTGTTCAGTGCAGTGGTATAGCGTGGTGGCCTTCTCCATGCGGCACAGCATGCGGCTGAAATCCAGTAGGCTGGCTTTCGTACCTTCGGCGGCAGGACGCAACTCGATAAGGTCGGTGCGGCCTACGATGTCGTTTAGACTCTTGAAGCCCATCTCAGCCAGATACTCACGTACTTCCTGTGCCAGGAAGCGGAAGTAATTTACCACGTATTTATAGTGTCCGCGGAAGTGAGCCCGCAGCTTGGGATCTTGGGTTGCCACACCCACAGGGCAGGTGTTTGAGTGACATTTGCGCATCATCACGCAGCCCAGTACGATGAGGGCTGTGGTGCCGAAGGCAAATTCCTCCGCACCCAGCAGGGCCATGCTGATGATATCGCGGCCCGTCTTCAACTGGCCGTCGGTTTGGAGACGTACCTGTCCGCGCAGGCCGTTCAGTACCAGTGTCTGCTGTGTTTCGCTCAGACCTATTTCCGGTGAGATTCCCGCATAGCGTATGGACGAGGCCGGTGATGCACCCGTACCTCCTTCAGCACCCGAGATGACGATGAGGTCGGCTTTTGCCTTGGCCACACCGGCGGCGATGGTACCTACACCACTTTCGGCTACCAGTTTCACACTGATGGCAGCGCGCGGGTTCACATTCTTCAGGTCGAAGATGAGCTGTGCCAAGTCTTCGATGGAATAGATATCGTGATGAGGTGGAGGCGAGATAAGCGAGATGCCAGGAATAGAATGGCGTGTGCGGGCAATGACCTCGTCCACCTTGAAGCCTGGCAGTTGTCCGCCTTCGCCCGGCTTGGCACCCTGGGCCACCTTGATCTGTATTTCCTCAGCGTTTACCAGATACTCTGCCGTTACGCCGAAACGTCCCGATGCCACCTGTTTCGTCTTACTGGAGAGGCTGATACCGTCCACCGTGTCGTGGAAGCGTGTACTGTCCTCGCCACCTTCGCCCGTGTTGCTGCGTGCGCCCAGTTCGTTCATGGCCAGTGCCAGTGCTTCGTGTGCCTCTTTGCTGATGGCACCGAACGAGATGGCACCCGTAACGAAATGTTTCACGATGCTTTCTACCGGCTCCACCTGTTCGATGTCAATCGGGTTGCGGCGGAAGTCGAAGAAGTCACGCAGGAAGATGGGGCTCTGTTTTTCGTCCACAGCACGGGTAAATTCCTTGAACTTCTTGTAGCTGCCTGTGCGGGTGGCCAGTTGCAGGGTACTGATAGTTTCCGGGTTCCATGCATGGTGTTCTCCGTTTTTGCGGTAGGACATTTGTCCGATATAGGGTAGGAGCGGATCTGTCGTTGCTGGTGCGAAGCCGTTGTCGTGGAAGGTGATATAGTCTTTGGCAATCTCTTCCAGACGGATGCCGCCGATGGTGGAGGATGCTGTACCAAAGTAACCTTTGAGCAGTTCCTCGCTCAGCCCCACCGCTTCGAATATCTTGGCACCGCGGTAAGAGCGGATGGTGCTGATACCCATCTTGCTCATGATTTTGTAGAGTCCCTTGCAGACGGCTTTGATGTAGTTCTTCTCTGCCGTTTCATAGTTCATCTGTATCTCGCCCTTCTTCACCAGGTCGTCTAGTACGGCGTAAGCCATGTAAGGGCAGATGGCGCTGGCGCCGTAGCCCAGCAGCAAGGCGGCGTGCATCACTTCGCGAATTTCGCCGCTCTCCACGATAAGGGCTGTCTGTACGCGTTTCTGTACACTGATGAGGTGATGGTGTACGGCGCTGATGGCCAGCAACGAGGGGATGGCTGCCTGCCGGGCGTCAATACTGCGGTCAGACAGAATGATGTAGTTGGCACCGTCCGTTACGGCCTGTTCGGCTGCTTTGCACAGGTGGTCGATTGCTTCTTGCAGGCCGGCCTTGCCCCGTGCGGCTTCGAAAAGCATGGGCAGCTTTACGGTGTTGAAGCCTTTGTAGCGGATGTTACAGAGGATATCCAGCTGCGTATTGTTCAGGATAGGATGGGGCAGGCGCACCATTTTACAGTGTGTTTCGCTGGGTAACAGGATGTTCATGCCTACGGCACCGATGTATTCGGTCAGCGACATCACCAATTCCTCACGGATGGGGTCGATGGGTGGATTTGTCACTTGTGCAAACTGCTGGCGGAAGTAGTTGAACAGCAGTTGTGGCTGGTCGCTCAACACGGCCAGAGGCGTGTCGTTGCCCATGGAAGCCGTGGGTTCCGCACCGTTGCTGCACATGGGCACGAGGATACGCTCCACGTCTTCGCGGGTATAGCCGAAAGCACGCAGACGGCGGTTGTAGTCGTCCACAGTATTGGCCACCTTACGTCCGCTTTTCAGAGTGTCCAGTTCGATACGGTTCGCCGAAAGCCATTGACGATAGGGCTTGGCGGCTGCCAATTGTTCCTTTAACTCATTGTCATAATATATTTTTCCTTCTTCTGTATCTACAATCAGAATTTTGCCCGGTTGCAGACGTCCTTTTTCCTTGATTTTTTCGGCTTCGAAGCTGATGACGCCTGCTTCACTGGCCACTACCATCATGCCGTCGTGTGTGATGAGGTAACGGGCGGGGCGCAGACCGTTGCGGTCCAACATACCGCCTGCATAGCGTCCGTCGCTGAAGAGCAGGGCGGCCGGACCGTCCCATGGTTCCATCAGGATGGAGTGGTATTCGTAGAAAGCTTTCAGATCTTCGCTGATAGGGTTCTTGTCGTTGAACGACTCGGGTACCAGCATTGCCATGGCGTGCGGCAGGCTCAGGCCGGACATGACGAAGAATTCAAGTACGTTGTCCAGCGAGGCCGAGTCGCTCATGTCGGGCTGTATGATGGGACGGATGTCTTTCACGTTGCCCAGTGTAGGGGTAGAAAGTACGCTTTCGCGGGCTTCCATCCATCCGCGGTTGCCTCGGATGGTATTGATTTCACCGTTGTGTGCCAGCAGGCGGAAGGGCTGGGCCAAGCTCCACGTAGGGAATGTGTTTGTGCTGAATCGAGAGTGGACGATGGCCAGCCCGCTGGTGAAGTAGGGCTGTGTCAGGTCGCTGAAGTACGTCCTCACCTGAGTGGAAGAAAGCATACCCTTATATATAATGGTGCGGCTGGACAGGGAAACGATGTAGAAATCCTTATGGTGTACGCGCTGTTCAATCTTCTTGCGGATGATGTAGAGCGTACGTTCCAGGTTCTCCGTGTGTCCGGCTCCGGTGATGAACACCTGTTTGATGTCCGGTTCCGTTTCTCGTGCGCTTTGTCCCAGGACATCCGTGTTCACCGGCACGGCGCGCAGGTGCATCAGGGTGAGGCCTTCGCGCTCCACCTCTTCGATGACCACGCTCAGGATATGTTCCTGCTCTTTCGGGTCTTTGGGCAGGAAGATGAGCCCCGTGCCATACTTGCCTTTCTCGGGCACCGGAATGCCTTGCAGCAGGATGAATTCGTGGGGTATCTGCACCAT